>CADAOK010000010.1 GCA_902789515.1 Oscillospiraceae bacterium | reverse complement strand
CGACAGATTCTTCGATATGGGTATCGCTGAGGGCAACATGGTTACCACGGCAGCAGGTATCTCAACATGCGGCAAGACAGTATTCTGTTCCTCATTCGCGATCTTCGCTTCTGAGAGAGCATGCGAGCAGGTCAGAAACTCTGTCTGCTATCCGAACCTCAACGTAAAGGTCTGCGCTACACACGCAGGTCTCACGGTAGGTGAGGACGGTGCTTCACACCAGTGTCTCGAAGATCTCGCTATCATGAGAACATTCCCCAACATGACAGTTCTCTGCCCTTCTGATGCCGCTCAGACAAGAATGGCTATCAAGGCAGCAGCTGAGACTTACGGACCTTTCTATGTAAGACTCGGAAGAATGAAGGTTGCTTCCGTTTACGGCGAGTTCGGCGAGGACGTTCCTTTCGAGATCGGAAAGGCTAACCAGCTTAAGGACGGTAAGGATCTTACCATCATCGCATGCGGCATGATGGTACAGGAAGCTCTCGAGGCTGCTGAGATCCTCAAGGGCAAGGGCATCGAAGCACGTGTCATCGACATGTTCTGCATCAAACCTATCGACCGTGAGGCTGTTATCGCAGCAGCTAAGGAGACAGGCCTCATCGTTACCGCTGAAGAGCACATGGTAAACGGCGGTCTCGGCGGCGCAGTTTCCGAGGTAGTCTGTGAAGAGGCTCCCTGCAAGGTTGTAAGATTCGGCGTTCAGGATCAGTTCGGTCAGTCCGGCACACCTAAGGCACTCCTCGAAGCTTACAAGCTCACAAGTGCTGATCTTGCTGATACTTGCGAGAAGGCTTTTGCTAACAAGTAAGTTATAAGGCTATACAAAAGCTGAAACGTCCCGCAGTCTGCGGGACGTTTTAATTTTAGATTATCTGCGGTTCTTTTTCTTGGCTCTTTTCTCGATGTACATGGCCTTGTCAGCCTTGTTTATGCACTCGATCAGGTCTCTCCATCTGGTCAGCCTGCAGGTTCCTATGCTCGCACCCAGTTCGTACGGATATTTGCCTGAATCGTTGGCCTCTTTGATATTGTTCCTGACTGACCTTATGAACTGGCCGAGCCTGCCGACATTGGTAAGATCGACGATCGCCGAGAACTCGTCGCCGCCCATCCTGGCAACGAACTCGCCGGGCTTCAAGGCATTGTCGATGCACTTGGCCACTGCCCTGATCGCATCATCGCCTGAATTGTGACCGAAATTATCGTTAATGTATTTGAGGCCGTCCATATCTATCGATGCGATGGCCATGTCATGGCGCTTGTTGCCGATCTCGTCGAACTGTTCTGTCAGCTTGGATTCAAAGCCCCTTCTGTTGAGCAGACCGGTCAGAGGATCCTTGGTATAGACCTCCATGATATCCGCCATGCCGAAGAGTTTCTGATAGATGTCGAGTCTGTTGATTATCTGTCCGAACTGTATGAGTATGAACTCCATCGTTTCATTGATAAAGAAATGCTCTGATGTGGTGACATCCAGTACGGCATATCCGTAAGCCGCGTTGGCATATGAGATAGGCACATAGACATACGAACCTATGCGGTTCTTCATGAATCCTCTCGGGAGGAGCTTCTCGTTGGGGAAGGAAAGATTGGTTACGGTAATATCGCCCTTTTCCTTGAAGCTTCCCACGAGTTCTCTGCCGCTTTCCCTGTATCTGACGAGATAGCAGGACCTGACGCTCGGCTGGGCCTTCAGGTTCTCGAGCGTGACGTTAATGGCGGCTTCGTTCGTGAGAGCGTTGTCGAAAACGGCACTTATAACTGAGAACTGTCTCATGGCATCGATGGTATTCGCCCTGGCAAGCTTAAGGTCGCGCATCGCCTTATAGATATCGCGGCCGCGGTCGTCATCACCGGTACTTTCCCTTGCGATGATGTTGCCCGAGACTGTTACGTAGAGGTCGGGATTCTTCTTAGCATCGATATCCTCGAGAAGTTTTACCGCTGAGATCGCAAGATCCTTGTTCGAGATCTCTGTGGTCGTGATCGAAGGAATGTGGTCAGCGCCTTCCGTAAGATTATCGACTCCGCTTATGATTACGTCCCCGGGTACCGAATATCCTCTTGCGACGAGCTCGTCTATCAGTGCGATCGCCATATAGTCATTAGAGCAGACAATGGCTTCGGGGAGGGAACCGTCCTGCCTTATGAAAAAGTCGGCCATCTCGGGCCCCTGGTCTATCCAGTAGTTGCCGTGGAACACCATATCATCAGATACTACATAACCCGCATCATGCATCGCGTCCTCGAAACCGGCTCTCCTCTCGGCGGAATCCACCAGGTCATCTCTGCCGGTAACAAAACCGATATCGTCCGATGAGCATTTCGAGATAACGAAAGCAGCCATCTCTCTCATCAATTCCCTGTTGTCGGGAATAACGTTGAAAAAGCCGTTTATCTCGGCCCTGATGCAGACGACCGGAGGACATTCCGGATCAGCGAGAAGACTGTCGATCAGCTCCTTGCCCATTCCGGTGTGGTCTATTGTATCGAGACAGACGATGATTCCGTCATAGGAATGAATGTCGGGCACATGAAATATGCTCGTATAGCCTATTACCTGGAGCGGGTTGGTGCTCGGGATCGAACAGTTGCCGAAGATATCCACCCTGTGCCGCTTCTTGCGGGCATAGGCATCGATATGTCTTATGATGGACGATGAATAGTCCCTGTACATGTCACCGATAAAAGCACAGATCTTCATATGCATATTGTAGCGGGTTTTTCCGTGTTTGTATGCACCTTCGTCTATTAATTGTCCAAAGAAAAAAGTAGCAGCCGTCCCGGGTAGGACGGCCGCAAATATGGGGATAATAGGAATAGAAAAATGTCTTTTTGTAGTATCTGAAGTATAGTTTATTTTTTTGGACAATTCAATATTCCGGTTTTATTATCAAAACGGCTTAAGAGTGTTTAAAAACCCGCAAAACAAGCGGTTCCGGCAATGGGCAGAATTGCCGTCAAAGTCAATAGCGGTGCGGTTTTTGTTTATTCGGGAGCAACCGGGCCGATTTGAATAAATAAAGGATTCTTCACTATCTGTTTCCGTTAGTGTAACTTCCAAGGCCAAAGTTCCGACAGATTTGTAATAGAATTATCATCATTTGAACAAGCACTATGCCTTATGTATGCCTACATTTATGCTTAATCTTTGAAAACTCTTATGTTATATTTATTATATTTATTAGGGGGTATAAGGCTCAGATGAAAGTGGTTCTTCTTGCAGGCGGTTTCGGCACGAGGTTTGCCGAGCAGTCAGAGTATAAGCCCAAGCCGATGATCGAGATAGGCGGAATGCCCATCCTCTGGCACATAATGAAGGAGTATTCCTATTACGGATACAACGAATTCGTTATCTGTGCAGGCTACAAGCAGCACGTTATCAAGGAATGGTTTGCCGACTACTTCCTTCATACCTCGGATGTAACATTCGATTTTGCCAACGACAATAAGATGATCGTCCACAACAAGCGCGCCGAGCCCTGGAAGGTTACGGTCGTGGATACCGGTCTTCACACGATGACGGGCGGAAGGATCAAGAGGATCCAGCCCTATGTCGGCAATGAGACTTTCATGATGACTTACGGCGACGGTGTTTGCGACGTCGATATCAACAAGCTCGTCGAGTTCCATAAGGAGCACGGCAAGATCGCCACTCTTACTGCGGTAACCATGAAGCAGGACAAGGGAGTCCTCGATATCGTAGGCAATACCGTTCAGTCATTCCGCGAGAAGAATGCGGTTGACGGTGCGCCTATCAACGCAGGGTATATGGTTTTCGAGCCGGCCGTCTTCGACTATATCGAAGGAGACAGCACGGTGTTTGAGAAAGAGCCTCTCGAGAAGCTTGCTTCCGAGGGACAGCTGATGAGCTATATGCACGAAGGTTTCTGGCAGTGCATGGACACACAGCGCGAGCAGATCCTGCTCAATAAATATCTTGAGACGGGGCATGCTCCGTGGAAGAAGTGGGAAGACTGATCAATGAGAGATTTCAGCTGGTATAAGGGCAGAAAGGTTCTGCTCACGGGTCACACGGGCTTCAAGGGAACATGGCTTGCCAGGATGCTCGTAAACAGCGGCGCAGAGCTTTTGGGATACAGCCTTGAGCCCCCTACGGATCCCGCACTGTTTGATATGGCGGGCCTTGAAGGAAAGATGACGAGCGTTATCGGCGACATCCGCGACTACGATAAGCTCCTCAAGGTTTTCGAAGAATTCCAGCCTGAGATTGTATTCCATCTTGCGGCTCAGCCGATCGTCAGAGATTCATACAAGATGCCCAGATATACATATGACACGAATGTCATGGGCACGGTCAATATCCTTGAGTGTGTGCGTCTTACGCCTTCGGTAAAGAGCGTTCTCAATGTAACGACGGACAAGGTGTACCTCAATGAGGAGCGTGATGAGGGGTACAGGGAAGACGAGATGCTGGACGGATTTGATCCCTACTCGAATTCCAAGAGCTGCAGCGAGCTTGTTACCCACAGCTATAAGAGATCTTTCTTTGATCCGATGCTCGCAAGCGGCGAGAGATTCATTACTGTTTCCACCGCACGTGCCGGCAATGTTATCGGAGGCGGTGATTTTGCAAATGACAGGATCATCCCCGACAGTGTCAGGGCGGCAGCGGCAGGCAGGAATCTTGAGGTAAGAAACCCTTATTCCGTAAGACCTTACCAGCATGTCTTAGAGCCCCTTGCGATCTATCTTACGATCGCCATGGAGCAGGCCAAGGATCCCAAGTACCAGGATTACTATAACGTCGGTCCCGATGACTGCGACTGTGTTACTACCGGAGATCTTGCGGATCTTTTTGCCGCAGCATGGGGAGCGGGTTTTGCATGGGAGAACAAGTCCGAGGCGAATGCGCCCCATGAGGCAGGTTTCTTAAGGCTTAACTGCGACAAGATAAAGAAGACCTTCGGATGGCAGCCTACATGGCACATCAAGGAAGGCATCGAGAAGACTGTTGAATTCTCAAAGGTCTGGCTCGCAGGAGAAGACATCCCTGCCGAGATGGACAGAGAGATCGGCGAATATCTTAAAGAATTAAAGTTCTGACCAAAGGAGAGTAATTATGGCAGAGTGGAAGAATGAAGCGGAAGCAAGAGATCAGATAAAGGCTCTCGTAGCAGAGTACTATCATGACTTCAAGGAGAAGAAGGAGCCCTTCAAGGAAGGCGACAGAGTCTCCTATGCATCGAGAGTTTTTGACGAGAAGGAGATGTGCTCCCTCACAGATGCCATGCTCGATTTCTGGCTTACAACGGGAAGGTTCTCCGATGAGTTCGAGAAGAACTTCGCAGAGTGGATCGGCGTAAAGTTCGCACACCTCGTAAACTCCGGTTCTTCCGCAAACCTCATCGCTTTCATGGCACTTACTGCTCCTGAACTGGGAGACAGACAGATCCTGCCCGGCGACGAGATCATTACTGTTGCGGCAGGTTTCCCCACAACGGTCACACCTGCTCTTCAGTATGGTGCGGTCCCTGTGTTCGTTGACGTTACGATCCCTCAGTACAACATAGATGCCGATGCGCTCGAAGCTGCTTATTCCGATAAGTGCAAGGCAGTCATGATCGCGCATACACTGGGCAATCCTTTCAACATCAAGGCGGTCAAGGAGTTCTGCGAGAAGCACAACCTTTGGCTCGTAGAAGACAACTGCGACGCACTCGGCTCACAGTACACCATAGACGGCGAGACAAGATTCACGGGAACATGGGGTGACATCGGAACATCTTCGTTCTATCCGCCGCATCACATGACAATGGGCGAGGGCGGTGCCGTTTACACCAATAACCCGCTTCTCAACCGCATGATCCTGTCCTACCGTGATTGGGGAAGAGACTGCATCTGCCCCTCCGGCCACGACAATTTCTGCGGACACAGATTCGACGGTGATTACGGCGAGCTCCCGCACGGTTACGATCACAAGTATGTGTACAGCCATTTCGGCTACAACCTCAAGGTAACTGACCTGCAGGCGGCAATAGGCGTTGAGCAGCTCAAGAAGTTCCCTTCTTTCATCGAGAGAAGAAGACACAACTGGGACAGGCTCAAAGCGGCTCTTGCTCCCATCGCAGACAAGGTCATCCTGCCTGAGCCCGCCGAAAACAGCCGTCCTTCCTGGTTCGGTTTCCTCATCACGGTACCCGAGGGCTCTTCCAGAACTCGAAACGAAGTAACAAAGTACATCGAGGACCACAACGTCCAGACAAGACTTCTGTTCTCCGGCAACATCACAAGACATCCCTGCTTCGACCAGATCAGAGGCACTGACAAGTACCGCGTATCGGGCGAGCTTAAGAATACAGATTACATCATGAACAATACATTCTGGGTTGGCGTATATCCCGGAATGACAGATGAGATGATCGACTACATGGCAAAAACAATAATCGAGGCGGTTAACGCATAATGAAAAAGATAAGCGTCATGATCCCCTGCTTCAACGAAGAGGAGAATGTCAGGGAGATAGCTGCGGCAGTCAAGGAAGTGCTCGAGAGAGACCTTCCGAACTACGACTACGAGATACTCTTCATCGACAACTGCTCTACGGACGCGACGAGAGTATATCTGCGTGAGATGTGCAAGAACGACAAGAAGATCAGGGCGATATTCAACGTAAGGAATTTCGGTCAGTTCAATTCTCCGTACTACGGCATTCTTCAGACCACGGGCGACTGCACGGTAACCATGTGCTGCGACTTCCAGGATCCGCCGGAACTCATCCCCACCTTCGTAAAAAAATGGGAGGAGGGATTCATGATCGTAAGTGCGGTCAAGACTTCTTCCAAGGAGAATCCTTTTATCTACTTCCTGAGATCTCTTTACTACAAGATGATGAAGAAGATGTCCGACGTCGAGATGATCGAGCAGTTCACGGGGTTCGGTCTCTATGACAAGTCATTCGTTCAGGTGCTCCGCGATCTTCACGACCCGATCCCGTTCATCAGGGGAGTTGTCGCAGAACTCGGCTACAAGAGATGTGAGGTCGAATACGAGCAGCCAAAGCGCCGCGCAGGAAAGACGCACAACAACTGGTACACACTATATGATGCTGCGATGCAGTCGATCACGACATACACGAAGATGGGCTTAAGACTCGGTGTATTCGGAGGTGCGGTTGTTGCATTCTTCAGCTTCATCATCGGACTCGTCTATCTCATCATGAAGCTCGTCAACTGGTATGGCTTCGAGGCCGGCCAGGCTCCGGTCGTCATCGGTATCTTCTTCTTCGGAGGCGTTATCCTGCTCTTCCTCGGATTTATCGGTGAGTACATAATGAGCATGAATCAGCGTATCATGAACAGGCCGCTTGTTATCGAAGAGGAGCGCATCAATTTCGATGAAGACGAGAAGGCTTGAAGATAAGCTCAACCTGATAATGCCGGCAAAGCGTTTACAGCTTTTGTCGGCGTTTTTTATACTGGCTGCACTTGTGGTATTTGCAGTCGTCAGTATTGTCAACCCCGGCGATCAGTTCAGCAACATCTTCTTTTGGAGACCTGACGACCGCGCCGATACATTCATGGATTTCTACAACAGTGTCTATGATACGATGTACGGTCCCTATGAACACGATGTCATCTATCCGCCCCTGTGCTGCCTGATATTCAAGCTGATCGGATCGTTCCTTCCTCAGAGCACATATGTTAAGGAGTGGGTGGCAAGAGGAGGCTTCCGCATAAGGAGTTTCCAGGAGATACAGTTCTCTCTGCTGATGTTCTTTGCGATCTTCATCATCCTGTTCGTCGGATGCATGCAGAAGCCGCTTAACAAGCGCGGATACTTCGAGAAGATGTTTATCACTCTGGCTATGTTCTTGAGCACGCCTGTTATGTTTGCACTTGAACGGGGAAACATAATCATCTATTCATTTGTGTTCTTACTCATGTACTTTATCTGCTATGACGATAACCGTCCGTGGCTGAGAGAGGTCGGTTACATCTGTCTGGCTCTGTCGGCCGCGATCAAGCTGTATCCTGCGATCTTCGGTCTGATACTGATAAGAGACAAAAGGATCAAGGAGGCGATCCGCACTGTCATCTACGGCATTGTATTCACGGTCGGACCTTTTGTTTTCTTCGGTGGCATCAAAGCGATACAGCAGATGCTCTCTGCTATCGGCAAATTTAAGGCCACAGAGAACTACGGCATCTCATTCTCAAACGGCGTCAGTTTTGTACTGTTCGGATCGACGGGTTATCACCGGGTTCTGTCTATTGGCGGAATGATCGTCGCTGCCTGCCTCATAGCAGCTGTTTTCATGGTCGGCAAGAAGCCGGAGAACAGATGGAAGCTCGCGGCAGCACTGTCCCTGTCGATGCTCGGATTAGTCGAGAACTGCGGAAAGTATATGATAGCATTCATGATCATTCCGTGGTTGTATTTCTTCTTTACCGAGAGAAGACTTAAGATCATAGATTATGTTTACGCCATTTTGATGACTGTTATGCTCGCGCCGTTCCCGGCCGGCATCTTCAACGATGTCAGGGTGTACTATGACAGGAATACGATGATCATCTGCTGGTCTGCGATAATAATGTCAGTATTGCTGCTGGCAGATGTCCTTACGGAATTTGTAAGGAATCATAAAAAGGAAGTAAAACAGGAAGTATCAGCCTCTTAACCAGGCCACGGTATTTCTGATCCCCTGCTCGAAAGGCATCTCCGGGACCCAGCCCGTATCGCGGGTCAGGGCTTCGATGTCCGCACACAGATACATGACCTGCTTGTCGCCGTAGGGAATATCGCCAAGACCAAGCTCGGCATCCGGGTTTACGGCATCTCTCATCATCAGGATATAATCGGCAAGAGGTCTCGCGCTGCCGCTGCCGAGGCAGTACACCGCACCGTCTTTGCCTTTCTCGCCGATAAGCTTGAATGCCCTGCCGGCATCTTCGCTGTAAAGATAATCCCATTTCTGCTCGCCCTTCGTGAAGGAGGGTTTCACTCCTTCGATGAGCTTTCTGATCGTGGATGTAACCATAGAAGCCTCGCCGTCATAGGGACCGTATACACTTAAGATCCTGGGCCACACATGCTCCATCCCGAGCTGGTGTGCACGAACTCTCGTCATCTGTCCCGCGCAAAGCTTTGCCATGCCGTAGCCGTTCTCGGGAAATGCGGGTGTATCGGGCTTAAGCGTGCCTTCAACCCTGCCGTATTCAGCCTGCGAGCCTGCTCCGACGAACTTCTTGCATCCGAACCTTGCCGCACAGTCAACGGCATCCAACGCATACCTTACATTCTGATTCTGCAGTGGCATATCGTTCCTGGCATCGCCTGTCGTGCCCGCCCATGCGAAATGGTAGAACACGTCATATTCCTTGCCGGTATCGTTAGCAAGTGATGCAAGATCATCAAGAGAGCAATCCTTCAGCTCGACCAGTGGACTTACCGGAATCCTGTCTATTCTCTTCGAGCCTTTGTGGCAGAGAACGAGCACCTCGACTCCGTTATTAATGAGTTCTTTGATAAGTGCCAGTCCGATGGCGCCCGTCGCGCCTGTAAGAATTGCTCTTTCCATGATTAAACTCCTGCGTAAGAAAGGATATCTTCCGGGGCTGCAACAATAAAATTCGGACCTGCGCCTTCGATCTCCTCTATAGAGCCAAAGCCGTATGTGACTCCGAGCGAATCGATCCCGCACGTCTTCGCGCCGTCGATGTCATTGCTCTTGTCACCGATCATCAGGCAGTCACTCTTATCAAGTCCGTATGTGTCCAGGATATACTGGATGACCTCGGCCTTCTTGGATCTGGTGTTGTCTATATTGCTTCCGATAACGGCAGTAAAGCAATCACCGAGACCGAACTTCTCAACTATCTGCTCGGCAAAAGGTGTCGGCTTGGAAGTCGCGACATAGAGCTTTACGCCGCTGTCAGCGAGCTTCTTTACCGTCTCGCAGAAACCGGGGTAGGGGCTGCACTCCATGACGCCGGTCTTTGAATAATATTCGCGGTAGATCTTAACGGCCACAACAGCCTCTTCTTCAGTCATGCCGTAAGCCTTCATGAGAGAGCCGACGAGCGGAGGTCCCAAGAAGGTGTGCATGACATCTTCGGAGAGCGCGGGTATGCCGATCTTCAGAGCCATATATCTCAGGCCGTTGTAGATGCCTTCTGATGTATCGGCTATGGTGCCATCCATGTCAAAGAGGAGGCAGGAATAGATCTTCTTATCACTCATTGAAGTAGCTCTCAGTAAGGAAGTTGATCTTGAGCTTTCCGTCAACGGAAGCCTTGAAGTCCTGATACATATCCTTGATCTCTTCGTTCAGTTCATCCCACTTTCCGTCAGGGTTAAGTGTCGGAAGTGAGAGGTCTGCATAGCTCTCGTTGTATGCATTCTTGAAGCCGTCGAAACCTGCGATGTTAACTTCAGCGAGCTTGAGCCTGTCTATGAATCTCAAAGCGAGGATCATGGCATTGTCGAAATGCTCCCAGCCTCTCTTGATAACACTGTTGAAGTTGATAACGATCTCTCCGTCTGAAGATTCGGGAGTGATGTTGGAAAGGAGTATGAGCTTTATGCCTGCGAGCTTGTCACCGTAGACTTCCTTCGCATACTCATAACGCACTGAATTGGTGAAGAAGATGTAGTCATAATCATACTTGTCGCAGTATGCGTTTACACCGATCACAACAGGTGAGTTCTCGGAGATGAACTGCTTGATCTTGCCTTCTTCCTCGATGATCGACTTGCCGGGAGCGAGAAGGAGAACCTTGCGTCCGGAAAGTGCCGACTTGAGTTCTTCGATCGCAGCGGAATCGTCAACGATCCTGCCCTGATTCTCAAGATACTTGTTCTCGAGCAGATCATAATCGTAGTGTCTTCTCTCTTCAGTGCTGAGAGAAGCGAAGATGTTCCTCATGTCGCGTGAATTCGTTCTGTGATTCTTGAGCAGGTAAGCGACATTGTTTACGTGTGTCTGATACATGCCTGCGATGAAGTAAGGAGTGGAGTAACCCCATTCGAACTTCTCCTTGAACTCTTCCATATACATGTCGATCGCATCAAGTACGGCGTTCATATCATAGTTGCCGTGCTCTTTTTTGTTCAGATAGCTCGTGATGAGCTCAGTTGTTGTATTGCCTGCACCGCGGCCCATACCGCAGAGGCTCGCATCAACGACACCGACTCTGCCGAACTTCTTCATGAGCTCTACGAACTTTATGCTAAGTGCGAATGAGAGCTGCTGGTTGTTGTGTGAGTGGAATCCGATCTTAACATCCTTGTCAACGAAAGCATCGAGGACTGTCGAGATCCTCTCAAGGTCTTCGGGGTACATAGCACCGAAAGTATCTACGATGGATACTGCGACAGGCTTGAACTCGTTGATGCTCTGTGCGAGGTCATAGAGATCCTCGTTGCTGTAAGACAGAGTGTTTGCAGCCTGCAGATATACCTGATAACCCTTCTCGCGGATCTTCTTTCCGACTTCCATTCCCTCTCTGTGCTTTCCGTGAGGGAAGACAACACGGATCGCGTCGATCGACTTGCCGTCATACTGAGGCAGCGCAGATGTGTCATATCTGTCCCAGTCGATCATCGCAACATATGTGATGTCTTTCTGCTTGTCGATCAGGTACTGCTCGAGGTCTGAAGGAACGTGGAAGTAAGTCGTGCCTTCCGTGTATTCCTTATCCTTGAGCCATCCGCACTCGATGATCTCGGTGTGAGCATCCTGCATCTTCTTGATGATGCCCTTGATGGCAGCAGCGCCGAAATCCGATCCTGTGATGTATGCGCCGTCACGCAGCGTGCAGTCTAAAAGTTCTATTTGTTTGGACATATGTAACTCCTTGTACTGTTATTTCCCGTATCTATTATAGCCTAACCGGCCTTCCCGTCAGTTCTTCTCGAAGAGAGGGATGATCATATTCTCGTTGAACTCTTCTTCCGGAAGCGGCGGGTTCATGTACTCGAGCGGCAGGGACTCCATCTGGCCCTTGCTGTTCTTGTAGGATACCTGCTTCGGTCTTGCGGTAAGTCCTATAGGTGTGAATACTTCGCATACTACCGGGCCTTCGGACTCGAGCACTTCGGAGACCTTGTCCTTAAGCTCGGAGTTGTTATTGATCGCAACCGTCTTAAGTCCGTAAGCTCTTGCGATCGCTCCGATGTCGGGGATGGTAAGACCTGAATCAGGGTCGCATGCGACGAAGTGCTTGTTGAATATGTTCGTCTGGGTTGCCTTGATCGCGCCGTATCCCTTATTGCGGATAATGAACAGCTTGATGGGCAGGTTCAGTCTGTGGATGGTCTCGAGTTCCTGGATGTTCATTACGACTCCGCCGTCGCCCGTAACGCAGCATGTTCTCCTGCCGTCTGCCGCAAGGCATGCGCCTACTGTTGAAGGCAGACCGTAACCCATTGAAGCAAGACGCTTCGTGCAGAACACCCTCTGTCCCTTCTTGACCTTGAATGCCTGCATCGAGATATCAATGGAAGAACCGGAAGAACCGGATACATATACATCGTCAGGCTGCATCAGGTCGGATATGGTATCCACGAGGCAGTATGTGTTGACGAAGTCCTTCTCCTGCCAGCAGTCCTCAGTTACCATCGGATACTTCTCTTTAAGTCTGTTGCAGTAACCGAGCCAGGAGGATCTGTCCTTCTTCTCGATACGGTCCTGATACTTGAGGAGAGTCCTGATGAACTCGCCTGCATCGCCGCACACCGGGATATCGGGGCGGACGTTGATCTTCATGAGTTCGTTCGGGTCGATATCGACGATGACCTTGAAGGCCTCTCTTGCAAATCCGTCGAAATTATAACCCGTCTGCAGCAGGTTCATGCCTGCACCTATTGCCATGAACAGGTCTGAATTCTGCTGGATGAAGTTTGCATATCTGTGACCCAGTCCGCCCGGTCTTCCGAAGTAGAACGGGTCGTTCTCGGGTACGAGGTCGAGGCCGTTCCATGTGGTGAGCACGGGGATGCCGAGGGCCTTCTCGAGCTCAGCGAAATCCTCGATCGCGCCTGCATGGCGGATACCGCTTCCTGCGAGGATAACGGGACGCTCGGAATTATTGATCTTCTCTATGATCTGCAGGCAGAGCTTGTCCAGGGACTTGGCGGGAACCTCGAAAGGCTCATATCCTACTAGCTCGTCTTCTTCAACCATGGATGCCTGGACATCGAGCGGGATGTCGATCCAAACAGGTCCTTTCCTGCCGTGGGTTGCCTCATAAAGTGCGCGCTCGACATGGTATCTGATGAGATTAGGCTGATCGACGAGAGCGGCATACTTTGTGATCGGCTTTACGACCGATACGATATCGAGCTCCTGCATGCCCTGCTGTCTTAAGTGCTGATCCCTGATCATATCCAGTCTCTTGACCTGGCCGGATACGACGAACATAGGAGTCGATTCCTGATATGCGCCTGCGATGCCGGTGATGGCATTTGTTCCGCCGGGGCCGGTCGTGACCATCAGAAGGCCGAGGCAGTTGTTGACTCTTGCATAGGCTTCTGCAGCGATCGCAGCGCCCATCTCCATCTGGGAGCAGACAAACTGTATCTTCTCGCTCTTGCCGAGGGAATCGTTGAGGTGCATCGCACCGCCGCCCGGGAGCATGAACATGTGCTTAACGCCTGTCTCTTCCAGTCTCTTGATAACGTAATCTGATACTTTGATAAGCATGGGATAACCTCTTATATATCTTTTGTTATTTTCAACCGTTGCGAGTTTAACATACTTATTATTATAATTCTATCTGTACAATTGACCGAAACTGACATGCACGGTTATAATATCTCGGTTTATCTATAAAGGATCGGGCGTAATGAATATTATTGACAGACTTATCAGAGCGGTTTTTACTCCTTTTCTGAAACTGTTTCACAAAGAGCTTACTGAGAAGCAGTGGGAATCACTGCTCCAGTTCATAAAGTTCTGCATGGTGGGCGTGACCAATACGGCCATCTCATACTGTCTCAATGCCCTGACGATCCTTCTGCTCGCACCGACAGTATTGTCGCAGCAGGCTTCCATCGGCACCTTTGTGTTCTCACCCGATGTAATGATCGGTATCGCCGTATCTTTTACGCTCAGCGTTCTCTGGTCCTTCTACTGGAACAACAGGCTCGTGTTCACGCTGAAAGACGGGCAGAAGCGAAACTGGTTCGCGGCTCTCATCAAGACATACTGCGCCTATGCCTTTACCGGAATAATCCTGGCGGCAGTGCTCTCGTGGCTGTGGGTCGACGTTCTTCATGTCCACAAGCTGATCGCACCGCTCCTTAATCTTGTGATCAGCATCCCGGTAAACTTCCTGCTCAACAAGCTCTGGGCATTCAGGAGCAAGGATGACAATTCAGACAAGACAAAGAACGAAGAAGTAAAGGAAGACTTGAATATTGAAGCCGCGCTCAGCCGCACTCCCGTCGAGGGCGAGCCTTTCATCAGTGTTACTTTCACATGCTATAACTACGCCAGATATGCCAGAAGATCTCTGGATGCAATAAGAAGGCAGCGCTTCAAGGACTATGAGGTCGTCATGTGCGACGACTGCTCTTCTGACGATACAGTCGCGGTCATCCGCGCATATATGGAAGAACACCCGGAGATGGATATAAAGCTCCTGGTGAACGAGAAGAACATGGGAGTTTTCGAGACCCGCAACAGATTGCTCGAAGCGGCAAAGGGCAGATACATCATGCTGTGCGATTCCGATGACTGGATGGATGATGACTGCCTCGAGGTCCTGGCAGGCGCCGCACTCAAGTCCGATGCGGACAGGGTCATCGCCCAGTTCAGGGACGTAAACGAAGAGGGCAAGACGATTCAGTATCAGGATCTTCCCGACAACCCCTCGAAATGGATCTGCGGAGTCCACCACGGCACCATGTACAGAAGGAGCATCTTCATCGACCACGGCATAAGGTTCAAGGAAGTTTATCCGGACGATGTATATATCAATGTCTTGTATAACCAGTACTGCAAGAAGGTCGAGTTTGTACACAAGACCATCTACAACTGGTTTGTTCATACCGATTCCCAGTCGAGGACGCAGAAGAAGAATTCACCCTGGCAGGGCCTCAGGCTCTTTGAGTCATCATGCTCATTCGTGGTGCCTGTCCTTAACACGCTCAAGGAGAACAAGGACGAGGATGCGGCGATCCTTGAGCTCATGCTGATCAAGCTCTATACGCTTTCTTTCTACTGCGCTTATGGCAGGCCTTTTGCGGATTTCCTTAAAGAGTACAGGAGCATCAGAGACACCATGCTCAAATACGATCCCGACTACAGGAAGAACAAGTTCCTCAAGCTCGGCACCGATTCTCCGATGAGAGACTATGCGACCAAGATCGTAAGGATGACGGTGATCTTAGAGAAGCTCCATCTGATCCAGCCTGCGCTCATCGGTTATAAGATCGTATCCAAGTTCCATTATTTCGATCTGTAATGAACATCATCTACGGCGTAGTTACCCTTTATAACCCTGACATTGAAGAAGCGGCGAGAAATATCAACCGCTATCTCGGTCTTATAGACCGTCTTCTTGTGTGGGCGAATTCAAAGATAGAAGACAGAGCTTCATTCCTTACCTTGATTTCCGAACCGGAGAAGGTCGAATTTGTTCAGTGCGGAGAGAATGCCGGCGTTGCGAAGGCCGTCAACGAAGCGGTAAAAAGAGCTTCTGAAGGCGGATATGAGTATCTTCTTACCATGGATCAGGACAGCACCTGGGACGATTTTGCGTCTTATCTCGAGAAAGCGATAACACTCCGTGCGAATGATCCGAAGGTGACCATCACGGGGCCCTATGCGGTTGAGACTGACGAGGAGGCCAAGACCGCTCCGGGCGGAGTAATGTACATGTCTTATGTCATCTTCTCCGGAGCGCTCTACGATGTGTCGATGTTCGAAGTGACGGGCGGGTTCTCGGATCTGTATTTCATCGATGCGGCTGACGAGGAGTTCTGCCTCAGGGCAACCCGGCACGGGTTCAGGCACGCCGTGATAGGCGACTCGATGCTGGTGCACAGATTCGGAAAGAGGATCGAGCACAGGATATTAGGTCTTAAGATAGTAACTCACAATTATGTGCCGTTAAGGTATTATTATTCTGTCAGGAATCATATCTGGCTCATGCGCTCGGGTTATGCTCCTGCGGGAAGAAGAGTAAGACTGTTCGGCAGATATGTGATCAAGTCTTTTATCAGAGCCCTTATCTTCGAAGATTCTAAGAAAGAGGCACTGGCAGCCTGGAGGCGCGGCGTAAGAGACGGTTATTCCAACGAACACAGGAACGAGTGGGGAAAATGCTGAAGAAATACCTTTACGGCAACGAGACAAAGATAGGGCGCAACAGTTTTATCTACAATACTGCAAGCGGCCTCCTCAATGCTGCCCAGTCAGTGCTCATCCTCATGATCATCTCGAGAGTGCTGGGCGACTATGATGCGGGCGTGTTCACGATCGCATGGGCAGTCGGCAACCTCTACCTCAACATCGGCAAATACGGAATGCGTGAGATGCAGGCAACTGACGTCACGCACAAGTATTCCTTCAAGACATATCTGAATTCCAGGATCATATCGACGGCTGTGATGATGGCGGTCTCAATAGGGTACGTTCTCTACTCGGCGGTAACCATAGGCTACGAGACCTCGAAAACGATCATCATCATCCTCATCTGCTTCCTCAAGGCAGTCGACTCGATCGAGGACGTCTATCAGGGTCAGCAGCAGCTTAACGGCAGGCTCGATGTCGCAGGCAAGTGCTATTCGGTCAGGCTTACCGTTACCATCCTTGCTTATGTGATCACACTGTTCGTATGCAAGGATCTTCTCATTGCCACGGCAATATCACTTGGAATATCCTGCGTCGCGGCAGCATATCTCCTGTTCCTGACTGCGCCTGTTGCAAAGGGCAAAGACGGAAAAGCAAAGGATAAGGGAGTCACGGCTCTTTTTGTTGACTGCTTCAGACTGTTCCTTGCGACATTCCTGGCCTTCTACATGATCAATGCTCCCAAGTTCTCAATTGATGCGCTCATGAGTTCCGAGGCCCAGGCGGATTACGGTTATATCTCTATGCCGGTCTTCCTGATAGGACTCGTCGGCCAGTTCATATACATGCCCATCATCAAGGGAATGGCAGATAACTATACAAAGGGCGACAAGAAGGCTGTTGTTAAGGAGATCATCAAGCAGACGGTCTATCTTGTGGTTCTTACGATACTGATTATGGCGGGAACATACCTACTCGGAATCCCGCTGCTCTCACTGTTCTTCAAGAAAGATCTTTCCATGTACAAGACCGGTCTGCTGGTTCTTATGGCGGGAGGAAGCCTGCTTGCGTACAGCAATTTCGCGAGGACGGTGCTGACCCTCATGAGAAAGCAGTGGTGGGTGATCTCTGCCTATGCCTTGGGAAGCGTTTTCGAGTTCTGCCTTGCCGGACAGTTCATAGCAAAGGACGGCATCTTCGGAGGCTGCATGATCTATTTTTATTCGATGCTTGTATTGACTGTTATAATAACTGCAGGTATGTTGATCTGTACCGTTAAGATGAAGGGCAAGCCGGAGGAGAAGAGGGAAGAATGAATGTAAAACTCCTGTTAGGTGAAGACAAGCAGACAGGCGCGAGACGGATCGCGGTGGCGGCAATACTGCTGTCATTTACGGCATTCGTTCTTGTGTCGGTGTTTAACAGGGGCGCACTTCTCGGTCAGCTCTTCTTCAGAGACGTTACAGACACGTTCATGGACTATTTCAACTGCCTTCCCGGCGTTGCGATGAGGCGTCCTTACGATACACAGAGTATGTATCCGCCGCTGTCGGAGGTGGTATTCTATTTCTTCTCGAAGATAATACCCAACGACATGCTTCTTACCTGGGATCCTCATGCCATGAGGACTCACCAGATACCGGTGCTGTCGCTCCTTTTCTACCTGGCGATCCCCATAGCGGTTACGGTGTGCTCTCTTTACGATTACCTCAAGAACGGTACGGCTGCCAAGAGATTCGTGATACTTGCATTCCTGGTGTCTTCCCCGTTCATCTATCTGGTCGAGCGCGGCAATGTCCTCATATATGCTTTTGCCGCTGCGGTCGTCTTCATATGCTATTACGACAGCGACAAGAAGTGGCAGCGCGAAGTGGCGTTGATCGCTCTTGCCGTAAGTGCCGGCATCAAGCTCTATCCTGCGGTCCTCGGGATCCTTCTTGTCAGGGACAAGCGCTGGAAAGAGACCATAAGGTGCGTTTTTTACGGAATATTCTTCTTCATAGCTCCGTTCTTTGTGTTCGGCGGGCTTTCCAACCTTCTGGTCATGGTAAAGGCCCTGCTTGGCAATTCTGGCGGATTCGGTGATACGGACTTCAACTGCAAGATCAATTTCTCGGCTGTGTTCAACATAATCGGAGTAAAGTGGCTCGGCAGGACTGAAGCTTTTCCATGGGGACAGACTGCAGCATACATCCTGTCGGTTCTGCTGATCGCAGCTGCTTTCCTGACGAAAAAGAGATGGAAGTCCGTCCTGTTCCTTACGCTTGTCATGATCGGAGCGCCCGCATTCTCGTTCTACTATACCGGCGTGTTCGTACTCATACCGTTCCTCTGGTTTATCGCGGGAAGCGAGAAGGATCTTAAGTGGACGGATATCATCTATCTCCTGGGCTTTATCGCGGTCCTTGCTCCCATCCCGCTCAAGGCGGAGGAGATCACAAACACCGCCCAGATCAATGTCAATCTCCAGGTTGTCGGCTTAGGTATCCTGGTAATGGCCGTATGGGGCCTGATCGATTCGGGCATGGATCTGGTATCAAGGATAAAGGAAAAGGGCGGGGAAAAGGCCGATAAAGCATCAGCGAAGGCATAAAGTTCCTTTCCTTGACAAATGTAAGTTACCCGTAATATAATCTACAGGCTTATTTTGTATAACTATGCACTGCCGCGGCACGAGCGGGTGTGCTTTAAAGATTTGGAGGAATATTGATATGAGCAAGATGACATATCAGCCTAAGAAGAGACACAGAGCAACAGTTCACGGTTTCCGTGCAAGAATGCAGACAGCTAACGGCCGTAAGGTTCTCGCTGCAAGAAGAGCAAAGGGCAGACACCAGATTGCAGTCTGATACGGAGGCGTAACGACTTGAAGCCCGAGACACTCCGATTCAATTTTGAATTCTCAAGGGTGTACCGGTGCGGAAAGTTTGCTACCGGGCGTTACACTACGGTTCACGTAATGCGGCGCTTCAAGGGTGTGAGACAGAGCTGCCGGACAGTAGACCCGGAAGTCATAAGACCGGGTTTCTGTGCGAACAAACGGGAGCTCGGGGCAGTAGGAAGAAACAGGGTCAGAAGGCTTTTGCGAGAAGCCTACAGGACATACGAGAGCAGCCTTCCCCAAGGGATAGATATAGTATTTACTTACAGGGGCGGCAAGGATATCCCGCCGTATCAGGTGTTACTCTCCGATTTAGGTTCCTGTCTTAACAGGCTTCATTTGACTGGAGACAAACAATGATCTCAAAGATCCTGATAGGAATGGTCAGATGGTATCAGAAGTATATCTCGCCTGCTATCGGTCCTCATTGCAAGTATCAGCCCACATGTTCTCAGTACATGATCGACGCCATCACGAAGTACGGTCCCGTTAAGGGCACGCTGATGGGGATCTGGAGAATACTGAGATGCAATCCGTTCTCTAAAGGCGGGTACGATCCCGTAAGATAATTTTCGGAGAAACACTTAAATGGAATTATTTATCATGCAGTTGGCATTTGATCCGCTCGCCCCGCTGAGCACGCTGTTCGGCTGGTTGACCAGGATCCTTTACGGATTCTTCGGCAACTACGGTGTGGCGATCATCATGCTGACGATCATCATCAGAGCGCTGCTCATCCCCCTGAACGTAAAGAGCCAGAAGTCCATGCTCAAGATGCAGGCACTCTCCGGCAAGCAGGCAGAGCTCCAGAGGAAATACGGCGACGACAAAGAGAAGTATCAGGAAGCTCTGATGGAGATGCAGAAGGAGAACGGTGCCGGCGGTATGGCAGGCTGCCTTCTTCCTTTTATTCAGATTCTCTTCATCTGGCCGATCTGGCGTATCGTATCCGGACCGCTCATCTACCTCTCAGAGGTATCAGCTGACAATATCCAGTCCATGATCGATCTTGCGCTTAAGCAGGAACTCATCGCCAAGACAGTTACATCAACCAACCACATCGGTCTCATCCAGGTCCTTAACAACAATGCACCCTTCATGCAGGAGTGTATCGACAAGGGCCTGATTGCCATGGGACAGATGATCGATCTTCATTTCCTCGGCCTTGATCTCACGATCACACCCTGGAACATCCTGTCGGGCAACTTTCTGTCACCTCTGACGTGGCTGCCCTACATGATCCTTCCCGTCCTGGTTCTCCTTCTGAACCTGGCTTCGATGCAGTTTACAAAGATGCTCAAGCCCGGCTACAAGGAAGAGCAGGAAGCAAAGAAGCGCGCTAAGCTCAACCCCGCACGCAAGGACCAGACAGGTGCCGATTCTACTACAGAAACAACAATGAAGATGATGAACTGGATGATGCCGTTGCTGATGGTATGGACCACGTTCACACTTCCTTCCGCAATGGGACTTTACTGGTTCGTCGGCGGACTTATGGGTATCGTATCCCAGCTCATCGTATTTGTTCTCTTCACAAAGCCTTACGAGAAGAAGAAGGCAGAGCTTGAGGCCAAGAAGGATGCAGTGTTCAAGAAGAACAAGGCGGCTCTGGCTGAAGCAGGAGAAGGCACGGCAGATGCGAACAAGGGCAAAAAGAAGAACAAGAAAAAGTAATCAACCTTTTTACGGAGGATCTCAATATGGAAAAGACAGTAACAAAGACAGCAGCAACAGTAGATGAAGCAGTAGCAGCTGCAATCGCTGAGTTAGGCTGCAGCAAGGAAGAAGCTCAGATCGAAGTCATCAGCGAAGGCGCTGCAGGCGGTTTCCTCGGTGTAGGTAAGAAGGACGCAGAAGTAAAGGTTACTTTCGATGCTCCCGATGAAGCAGAAGCTGCTCCCGCAGAGGAAGAGGATGATACATACTACGGCGACGACGAGAGTTTCGAGGGCGACGCTGTATCCGAAGCTGAAGACGCAGCTGTCAATTTTGTTGCAGAAGTCCTTTCCGGTATCGGTATCCACGGCAACATGGATTCCTACAGAGAAGAAGACACCATCTATATCTCCGTATCAGGTTCTGACTGCGGCGCTGCCATCGGCCGCCACGGTGAGACACTCGAAGCCATCTCTTATATGACAAACCTTATCGCCAACAAGCACAGCGAGGGCAGAGTTCATGTTCACCTCGATGTGGGCGGATACAGAAAGCACAGAGAGCAGATCATCAAGGGTCTTGCCGACAAGGCTGTCTACAAGGTAAAGAAGTCCGGCAAGAGATATGTTATGGAGGCTATGAGCCCTTCCGAGAGAAGGATCGTTCACTCCTATCTTCAGGATGTTAAGGGTGTTACGACTCACAGTGAAGGCGAAGAGCCTAACAGAAGCGTTGTCGTAGAGCCTGAGCAGGCTTGATCACAAGACCCCGGTCCATAATCCGATGTATGCGTATGACGACGAACCGATCTGCGCCTGCTCGACACCCGCGGGTATCTCAGGTATCGCAGTAATAAGAGTGTCCGGCGACGGATGCGGCAAGCTTGCCGACAAGGCAGCCCGTATCATCAGGTCCGGCTCTGATTGCAGGAGCCTGTCCGAACTTCCCGGTTATTCGTGCGCTTACGGCGAAGTATAATCCCCATTCTTATACAGGCGAAGAGATGATCGAGATCTCGTGCCACGGCTCGTCTGCCGTTAAGCAGGAGATCATGCGCTGCCTGGGCATCTGCGGTATAAGGCTCGCATACCCGGGTGAATTCTCGAGAAGAGCTTTCATCAACGGCAAGATGAGCCTGGCTTCGGCAGAGGCCGTCATGGATGTCATCAACGCTGAGTCCGAGCGCCAGCTCAAGGCTGCGGACAGCCTCATGACGGGAAGGCTTGCAAAGACAATCAAGAGCATCGAGGATGAACTCTACGGTGCGATGGCGCTTATCGAGATGCTCGTTGAATTTGACCACGATGAAGACGATACGGAGCAGGAACTGGAAGATACTGCCAAAGTAATCAGGACAATGAAAGAACAGCGCGAAGTGCTCTCCAGGCTTTGCGAAGGATATACCAAGGGAAGGATCTTGTCAGAGCGCATGAGAGTC
>CADAOK010000009.1:3416-32031 GCA_902789515.1 Oscillospiraceae bacterium | reverse complement strand
GATACAGAGGCTTGGTTCAAGATCTGATCTTTGCGTAAGCTGATCTTATACTGTTTCAGTTCTACTTGACAGAAACCTTAAGCCCCGGAAGCAATTCCGGGGCTTTTTTGTGTAGTTTTAATCCCGCTCGGGCGCTTGCCGCGTGATATAACTAGTATCGGCTATTGAAGCCGGAGGTGGAATTTGGAAGATCTGTCGTTTTTAAGAGACCTGGCGATAATACTCTGTGTAGCGAAGCTGTTCGGCATCGGGGCACGTAAGATACATGCGCCTGAAGTCGTCGGCGAGATACTTGCCGGAGTCCTGATCGGACCGGCTGTGATCGGGATCCTGAATAATGTGGTCCCGGCTTTGTCGGCTGCGCCTCTTCCTGTCCTTGTCGACGAGAGCGACTTCATCTCACAGATGGCAAAGATCGGAGTTATCATGCTCATGTTCGAAGCAGGTCTTTCCACCGACATGCAGAAACTCAAGCAGACCGGTCTCAAAGCAACCGCCATCGCATGCGCGGGCGTTTTTGTCCCTATCATACTCGGCGCGATCCTGTTCCTGTCTTTCTATGGATGGGGAGATCTCGGATCCGAGCAGATGATCAAAGGCATCTTCATCGGTACGATAATGGCGGCTACTTCAGTGAGCATTACCGCAGCCGCACTCAAGGAGATGGGCAAGCTTAACGGAATGATCGGGACCACGATCATGAGTTCGGCCATAATCGATGATGTTATAGGCATCATCGTCCTCACTTTCGTCCTCTCAACCAAGGGAACAGAGACCAATGTGTGGAACATCATACTGAAAGCGATCCTGTTCTTTGCGATAGCAATAGCGTCAGGCTTTGTTGTCTACAAGGTATTCTCCTGGTTCGACAAGCGTTATGAGCACACGAGAAGGATCCCGATAGCATCCCTTGTTTACTGCCTCATAATGGCGTTTGTCGCGGAGAGGTATTTCGGGATCGCGGATATTACAGGTGCATATGTAGCAGGTATCGTCCTGTGCAATCTCCGGGACGCATCCTATGTCGAGAGAAGGATCGATATCTCGGCTTATATGGTATTTGCTCCGGTCTTCTTCGCGAGCATCGGTCTCAAGGTGTCATTCGAGACCATGAACATAAAGCTCTTGCTGTTCTCGGTATGCTTCGTTATAGTAGCATGCCTCAGTAAGATAATAGGTTGCGGCGGAGTTGCAAAGCTGTGCAGGTTCAACCTCAATGATTCGCTCAAGATCGGCGTCGGAATGATGACCAGAGGTGAGGTCGCACTGATAACCGCATCAAAGGGATTGTCCGCAGGCCTCATAACTGAGGAATTCTTTACGGCAGTCATCCTGCTCATCCTGGTAAGTTCGATTGCTGTACCGATCCTGCTCAAGACGATGTACAAGCGTCATCCGGCAGATTAAGCCTTACCAGTAAGCCATATCTCCCCAGTTCCAGTCTGAGGTCCAGAAGTCTTCCTCGGTACCGCCGACTCTCTCTTCGAGTCCCATCTGCTGAAGGGCAGCTATCTGTTCTTCCGGAGTCATCTCTCCGCCGGCACCGCCGGACGGATCACCGCTGTCAGGCGTCGGAGTCGGAGTATCGGTCGTGCCGCCTGAAGGATCCGAAGTCGGAGTGGGTGTAGGTGTCTCTTCCGGAGAAGCCACCTGTTCAAGGAGTTCCTGTTCGAACTCATCGATCTCATCCTTCAGTTTCTGGGCAGGCTCATAGTGGCCGTCCCCGTCATCGTTGGCACATCCGTTCTCACACAGGATGTCGCGCGCTTCATCAAGTATCTCTATGACATCGTCGATATTGTCCGCCGTAACGTTGTCGGCATCGATCGGCTCGATCAGTGAGAGCGCATAGTTAACCCTGATCATACAGTCAGCCGGTTCCGGCGGATCATACGAGAGCGCCAGATCATACTCTGCGATCGCCCTGTTGTAATCTCCCAGTGAATAGAATATGTTTCCCCTGTTGTAGGGATTGACGTACGGCTCTGTGAAGCCGAGGAATCCGAGCTGATTGAATTCGTACTTCTCCTTCTTGAAGTCCTTGATCATCTTCTTGTTGCTGTAATAGGCCAGCAGCAGTACGCTCATGAAGATCAGGAGCAATACCCATATTCCAACTACAACTCTTCTGGTAATCCTCATATCAACCTCTGCGCTTAACGCTAATAAACTCGTACGCTACAAGGACCGCAAGCGGGATCATGAAGTAATAGTAGATATCCTCATACCCTTCCTTTGTCATCTCTTCCGTATCCGTATCAACTGAATTCTTAATCTTGTTCAGCGTGGAATCTATCCTTGCCGTCCTGTCCATGTGAATATATGACACCCCGAGATCCCTGGCGATCTGCTTGAGGTTATCTTCGTTAATGCAAGAGACCGCCGGCTGATACGGATAGTCTCTCTCATCCATGATCGACTCAATCTCACCTGTATAGGGATCCGTGACATGCATGACACCGCCCTTGCCGGTGCCGTATCCCATGACCGCACCGCCGTCGATATACTCGGCAAGGTCATCAAACGACTTGAGAGCATAATCATCCGTGATCTCACCGTCACTGATAAAGAAGACATACACCGGATCATCGCTGCTGTCCTTCGCATTCTCGAGTACATCCTCAAGAACATCCTTGACCACGCTCAGGTTCGTTCCGAAAGCATACATGTATTCTATCGGGTAGATGCTGTTGATTACGTCTTTGGCGAATTTCGGATCATCCGTGAACGGGGCCAGAACCTGCGCCTCGTTATGGAAATCTATAACGCAGAACTCGGCACCGTCGAACTCATCGATGATATATTCCATGTCCGCCTTGGCACCGTCGAATCTCGGATTCTTTCCGTCATAGTCTTCGGCGAGCATGCTTATCGTATCATCAACCACGAAAATAACTCTGCAGTGAAGCACTTCCTGCTCGACCTTGACGTTATTATCAGGGATCATCGGTCTGAGGTTGATAACAAACAGGAGCAGTACGATCAGTATCTGCCTGATATACGGTATGACACCTCTTCTTTTGAAGCACAGAAGCGCCACACATATAACCGCCATAACCCATATCGGGATGATTGGATTGAAGATCAGATCATTCATGGGCTACACCTTCGTTATAAATGCCAGCAACATCATTGCCGATATAGAGAGCAGAAGCAGTAAGAAGGGAATCTCCGGCTGATCCGTCTCGGTTATCTCATACTCAACATCATCAAGTGATTCCACCTGATCCTCGATCTCTGACACGATATCTCTTACTGCAGTCTTACTCTCGCCGTAGAAGAACTCTCCGCCGGTACACTCGACCGCCGCCTGCATTTCGTTGCGGTCCGCTGTATACATATACTCGGTTCCGATGCCGTATACGATGATGCCTTTCTCTTTACACATCTCGCCGGCTTCGGGAAGAGTAATTATCTCGTCTCCCGCAAGGTCGTTGTCCGTCGAGAATATGATTATCCTCGTTCTGTCCGGATCCGCCTCTATGTCGCCGAAATCCATCGACGCCGCGGCAAGACCGTCACCTATGATGGAGGATCCGCGGTCCTCGTTGCCGATAAGTGTTCCGTTGCTGATGAAGGCATCGAGTTCAACATATTCGTCCCAATCGACGTTCTTTCCGGCATAATAATCCGTGCGCATTTCAAGTGCCAGTTCGATCTTGTCGAGCACTTCAAGAACATAGTCATAGTCAGTCGTAAGAGGGCATACCAGTACGGGCGTGGTATTGAAGATAACAATGCCGAACTTCTGTCCGTCGAGGTCTTTTACGACGTCTTTCAGTTTATCTATAAGCACCGCATTGAGCTCATCCACCGTAGTCGAGATGTCAAGGCAGAGGATTATGTCCCTGTTGTAATGCTCTATGGTTGTGGTCTCGGTCTTATACGGACGCGCCATAAGGAAACCGGACAGCAGGATGTTTGAGATTATCGTCAGTGACAGAAGGAATCTGAGCACCTTGTATGAGCGCACCTTAAATTTATAGTAAGGCATGTTCTTAAGGTAATCCGGTACAACGACCTTGGATCCGCCCTTGTACTTCTTCTTGCGGCGGAAGTTGATGAAGGCAAGGACGATGTAGATCACCGCCACTGCACCGCAGATGTATAAAGCTATCTCATACTTCAGTTCCATTCTGCGATCATCCTCTTCGTCTTCTTAAGTGATTCCCTTGCATCGCCTTCCGAGATCCTGTCGAATTCCGGTTCATAGTATTCCTCGACCAGATCCGCAAGATCGTTCATCTTGGCAGAGCGGATCTCGTAAAGGGTATACTTCTGTACTTCTATGCCTGTGGCACGGTAAGCGAAACTCCTGATGAGTTTGCTCATCTTCTCATATGTAGGTCTGATAAGTGTCGGGTCTGTCTCAAACGCACTCTCTATCCTGGCAAGCTTTGCCAGATACTCTTTCTTGAGCTTCGCCATGTCAGGCTTGGTCCAGAGAAGTTCCTTGGCCGTTATCTTGCGCTTGCTCTTCCTGCTCTTATAAACACGGACAAGTATGTAGATTACCGCAAGCAGCGTGATCAGCACCAGCAGACCGCCGACGATGATTATCGGCAGTGTTGAATAATCAAGCATATTTCTTAACTTGACACTTGTCGGCATCGTTATTTCCTCATCTTGTGCTTCTCAAGAAGCTCGATTATTCCTCTCTCGACATGGCTCGAAGACTTTATCGTCGTCATGGCTATGCCGTTTTTCTTTAGCTTGTTGTCACACTCGGCAAGGACTCTGCTCTTCTCCTCCATCTGGAGTTTCTTGAGCTTCCTGCTCCTCGTGATATAAGCCGGCAGATAATTCCTCTGCTCTATTCCGTATACGTTCTTTCCGAAAACATCCGCATCGCTGATGTTTATCAGGAGGACATCATGCACGAGCACCAGCTGCCTCAAAAGCGATTCCGATACTTTGCTGATACCTTCCATGTCGGTAACGATGACGATGATCATCCTTCTTCTGATATTGCGGATGATGTATTCGAGCGACTGGTCGATGCTCGAATTGTTCTCCATCGTTACGGCTTTGTTGTAACCGGACAGGATGGTCTCGAGATTGAGGAATCCCATCCTGAACGGGAAACGCTGCATCTTCTTTCCGTCAGAAAAGATCGCACTTACATAGTCTCCGTTACTTGTGACCATATAAGCGAGAGAACCGCCTCCTATGAGTGCGACCTCCCTCTTCTCCTCGCCCTCCGATGAATCGGCGAGCATCCTGCGGTTGGTATCCATGACCAGCATGATGTTGTGCTTCTTCTCGGCAATATACTGCCTTATGAGCACCTTCTGGCTGCGGGAAGTTGCTTTCCAGTCGATGTCCTTTACGTCATCGCCCGGGACATATTCCCTAAGCTCATCGAAATTCATGCTGCGGCCTTTGTAGATAGAGTTGTATGAACCGTCAAGCACTCTGCTCGTGGCCTTGTCGGTCGAGATGGTCTTATATCTCTTGAGGCCGTCCTTTATCCTGGAAATGTATTCGAGCTTCATGGAGTGTTGATTGCTCCGACAATTGCATCGATTATTGTCTCTTCGCTTATGCCGTCTGCAACAGCGGCGAAGTTCAGCATGATTCTGTGACGCAGGACTTCATAGCGGAGCGCCTTGACGTCATCGGGTGTGCAGTAACCTCTGCCGCCGAGAAGCGCCATTGCCTTGGCTGTCTCCATGAATGCGATAGCCGCACGTGTTGATGCGCCCATCGCAACATAAGATGCGAGCTCAGGCTTAAGGAACGTCTTGGGCTGACGGGAAGCCTGAACGATATCAACGATGTATTTCTTGATGGTAGGAGCGATGTAAACCTTCTTGCAGAGCTCCTGAAGGAAGACGACATCCTCCATGGAAGCTACCGCGCTGCCGGCGGTATAGATATCTGATTCGATCCTGTTGAGGATCTCGATCTCCTGATCCTGATCCGGATATGTGATGACTTCCTTGAGAAGGAATCTGTCGAGCTGTGCCTCGGAAAGCTCATATGTACCTTCCTGCTCGATCGGGTTCTGTGTTGCAACAACTATGAAGACAGGAGGAAGCTTATATGTCTGTCCTCCGATACTTACGGATCTCTCCTGCATTGCTTCGAGCATCGCACTCTGTGTCTTCGCACTGGAACGGTTGATCTCATCGAGCAGGACGAAATTCGCATAGACCGGACCGATCTTGGTCTCAAATGTATTATTGGTCATATTGAATGTCTGCGTACCGATAATATCGCTCGGCAGAAGGTCGGGCGTACACTGGATCCTTGAGAACGATCCGTTCACGGATTCGGTTACGACTCTTGCCGCTGTCGTTTTGGCGAGACCCGGAACAGATTCGAGAAGGATATGTCCGTTCGCGATCATGGAGACAAGAAGTGATACTCCAAGCTGTTCCTGACCTACGATCTTGGATGCGTAGTAGTTCCTGATCTTTGCGATGATCTGATTCGCACGTGCGGTCTCTTCAGGTGTGACCGCCATAGTGATCTGTGCAGTGTTTTCCATAGTCAGCTCCCCTTTTTATAATCAACATTGATAAGTATATATTTTTTGACAATTGAAATGAAGAGCCAATACTGTGGCAGATTCATCCCGCGTCAGTTAGTTTCGGCACGATACTTACTGTGGGTATGATAGTACATGTTTGCTACTATGTCAACAGGTATTTTGAATTCCGGTAATTATCTTGCCAGATATTTATAGAAAGAACTGTCTTCCGCTATGCAGACAAAGTTGCTCTCCTCCATACGCAGGCTGCCGTCCAGGTCGACGACAAACAGATCATATGGTTCCATCTCCTCAAGAGACATCATGGATTTGGAATACGGATAGAAGAAAGCCTTCGAATGGTCGATGGTCCCCGATATAGAGCTTGCAATCTCCACCACGGGCGACATCAGGCTTAATGCAAGTACGAGAATGAGCAGGCGTGATCTTATGCCCTCTCTCATCTTGAACTCATTGAAGATGTATTTCCCGACCATTGCCAGAAGGATAACTATCGCAGGGATCGAGACTCTCATGCAGAAGTCGGAGTTTGAAGCGCGGTCCAACGGATAATTCGTTATGTCGAACGCAGACTGTCCCATGAAGATCAGAGGTATTATCAGGAAAGAACCTATCAGAAGGATACACTCAAATAATCTCTTCTTCTTGATGATCAGGAGCACGGTTATAATGTGGCATCCCAACAGGAACGCAAGATAGGATTTCCAGTGTACCGCCGCATAAGACAGCCCGAGAGTCGTCAGCTGGCTTCCCTTGTTCGAAGTAATGAACATCGCGACCGGCGGGAAGATGGATATGGAAGCAAGTATATTGGCGGGCGTAACTATGCTGAATATAACCTCTTTGATTCTTCCTGCCTTCACGCCCGTATAGATATCTCTTGCCGCAAACGCAAACATGAATACTGCCAGTCCGACCAGCGGCATAGGGGATGTTATCAGTATCGCCAGACCAATAAGGGCATAGCATTTTGCAGATTTCTCATTGATGAACAGGAGCGTCGCGAGCCATGCCGGCACAGACTGGTTGACCACCCATCCGAGCTGTGTCGACATCGAACTGAACTGCCAGCAGCATGTCGTGCATTCGAATTGTCTGAATTCATCGAAGAACACTTCCGGCAGATTATTCAAAGCCGTCTGAATGCACATCGATATCAGATCCATATCACTGAAAAAGATGAACAGTGCCAGCATTACCGCCGTGGACTTGATCCCCTTCGCACCGGTGTAACTCTTAAGCAGCAGGGCGCACAGCGTCAGCAGAACGGTAGTCCATAAGACCAAAGCAACCCTTCCGATATTCCATGCGGCTTCTTCGCCCAGGAAGACAAATATCTTCGCAAAGCCTCCCGGCACGAGCCAGTAGCCGATGTAGTACGAGAGACCGTATCCGGACAGTGTTCCTTCATAGCGCACCGGCCAGTCCTTGAAGATCAGGTCCGCATACACCGGGTTGCGCCAGTACATATCTATCTTGGATGCCGTGAATCCTCCGATACCGGTCAGGATACACCATGCGGCCACAGCGAGTACTATAAGCAGGATCTCGTTGATCCCGATCTTTACCTTACGCTTGCCGTCATCTTTTATCACGGCGAAGACCAGCGCCGCCAGGAGCAATACCGTAAGCGGGATGCTGATCAGCGGTCTGATCCATCCCAAAAAGAAAAACACCGTCGGCAGTATCAGGACGGCAAGGGCTATAGCCTTAATCTTTCTGTATTCCAGGGTAAGTTCCTTCATAAACTCAATTATAATGCATTGACAGAATTAGGCTATAATACAATTGGTATATGCGGATTTGAGAATGAGGGAATTAACATGATGAAGTATCGACATATCCTGAACAGATTTACCGTTATCATGATCGCCGCGGCCGTAGCGCTGCCGCTTGCCTCGTGCAGCATTTTCGCGCGCAAGGATGTCATAGAAGCCGCAGACAAACTGGGCGTGGCCATAACAAAGGGAAGTGCGGAAGATATTACCGCCCTGTCCGCCAAGAAGCATAAGCAGTTCAAAGAGGATCTGGACATGCTCATTGCAGGCGGAGGATATACCGAAGAGGAGAACCTGTATGCTGATGCCGTCAGATCAACTATGAGATACGAGGTTGATGAATCATCCGTAATAGTCGACGGCGAGAAAGCAAGCTGCGACATAGTCATTACCCTGGCGGATTATTCCAAGCTGACAGACGGCGATTTCGACACTATCAGTGACCTCACGGCAGCAGTCGGTACATGCGACACTTATGAAGTGACATTTACAGCCGAGTTCTCGAAGAAGGATGATGAATGGCGCGTCGACAATCTGAACAGCGAGGAATTCCTTAAGATATTCGAATACAGGAATGCCGAATTCACGATCGGCAAGGCGTCTCTCATCGCGACTGCGGAAGTCCTGGCAGGATACATCTCGGAAGGCACGGCAGACGATCTCATCTCCCTGTCCTATGATCCTGTGGAGGAAGGCACACTTGAATTCCTTCTGGCCGAAGACATGACCGGCGATGAGATCGATTTCGCGGATGCCGTAAGGAATACGTTTGATGTCTCCGTCCAGACCGATTCTGTAATGGTCGACGGATTATACGGCACATGCGATCTTGTTATCACCATGGCGGATTACGAGACCATCAGCCAGGAGAACTACGGCAGCCTCAGCGATCTGCTTTCTGCAGTTGCAAAGAGCGGTACCATCGAGTACACATTTACCGCAGAGTTCCTGAGAACAGACGATACATGGCTGATCACCAACCTGGGTTCGACCGAATTTGAGGATATCTTCAAGTACAGATATCTCGTGCTCAGCATAAGCGATTTCTCGGGTCCTTATGCAGCCAAGGTCGATGTTACGGATAAGTTCAACACAAAGATCGAGGAATACGTCGGAGCGGGTGCGGCCAAGAACATGACAGGTTCCATCATCGCGACCGTCGAGCTCGAGCTGAACAAAGACGGAACTTATTCGTTCGGAATAGACCGCGATACATTTGCAGACACTCTGTATGATTACGCCGACACCAACATCGACACACTGGTGCTGAACATGCTCGGGGCAACATCAACAGATCAGATCGAACTGCTGGTCAAGCTCGCAGGCTACAAAGATTATGCCGAACTCAGGAACGAACTCCTCGACGAAGTCACTTCGATGCTAGACGGTCTGAGCACGAGCGGTCTCGACCGTGAAGGTAATTATATGGTAAGCAACGGAACCATCACTTTCTACGGAAGCGATGATACGACTTCAACTGATGACATTGTTGGAACGATAGACACCTACGGAGCGGTCACATTAACGGCTCCGATAACTGATCCCGACGCAGTCATGCTGTTCGGCGCAGACGAGATAACACTGGTGTTCTATCCGGAGAACTGATCAGAAAGTTTCCCTGCACTTGTCGAGCATGTCGGTTATCTTTATGTGCTGCGGGCAAACATTCTCGCAGCGCCTGCATTTGATGCAGTCGGATGCGCTGCTTCCCTTTAATGCCAATGCCTGATAATCCGCAGCGGCCTTCTTCTCCCTGCCCTTTCTTCCCGCATCGTTCATGATCTTGAAGATATCGGGGATAGGGATCTGCTTCGGGCATCCTTCCGTGCAGTAACGGCATGCGGTACAGGGTATCTCGAACTGCGAGCACAGGATCTCCTGCGCCTTTCTGATCGCTTCCTTCTCTTCGTCATTAAGCGGCGTGAAGCTCTTCATGAATTCCGTGTTGTCCTTCATCTGGGCAACATTGCTCATTCCTGAAAGCACCGCAAGGATACCGTCCAGTGATGCGACAAATCTTATCGCCCACGATGCGTATGAAGCGCCCGGACACACCTTGTCGAAAATGTCCTTTACCTCCTGCGGGGGATCTGCGAGCTTGCCGCCCTTTACGGGTTCCATAACAACGATCTGCTTGCCGTGTACTCTCGCGACTTCGTAGTTGGCGCGCGACTTTATCTTCGGATCTTCCCAGTCCCTGTAGTTGATCTGCAGCTGCACGAAATCGACATCCGGGTGCTCTGTCAGGAGTTTGTCCAGCAGTTCCGGACCGCCGTGGAACGAGAAGCCGTAATGCTTGATCCTTCCCTTCTCCTTCTCTTCTTTGACAAAGTCCCAGAGGTGGTATCTTTCATAGATCTTATAGTTGTTCTCCATAAGGGAATGAAGAAGATAGTAATCGATATACTCGAGGCCTGTCCTCTTGAGGCTGGTCTCGAACTCTTTTTTGGCAAGGCCTTCTGTCGGCACCGCAGCCGCGAAAAGCTTCGTCGCAAGCGTATAGCTCTCACGGGGGTGTCTCTCGACCAGCGCCTTGCGTATGGCCTTCTCCGAACCCGGATAAAGGAATGCTGTATCAAAGTAAGTGAAGCCCGCATCGAGGAAGATGTCCACCATCTCGGATGTCTGTTCAACATCTATCATCGATCCTTTGCGCGGTAGACGCATAAGGCCGAATCCGAGTTTGCCGCCGCTGCTCATAGTCTGTTCCCCCTGTTGTCATACCATACCCTGCCGTCAGTCATGACGTAGTCTCCTCTGTTCCTGATAGCATCGCAGAATTCCTGCACGGATGACAGGCGGTTCCTGAATGCTATTCCTGCGCCGAGAAGTTCTTTGCGGTGTATATCGGAACCGGCAGTGCCAGGCAGACCGTTCTCATTTGCATACGCAATGGCACGCTCATTGAATTCGGGCATTCTGTTGGATGCGTTTATCATCTCGGCTCCGTCGACAATATCCGGGAAAAGCCTTACCTCAGGTATGTACGATTCCTCGCGGAAAGGATGGGCCTGAACAAATATCCCGCCGCCTTCGTGTACGATCCTGCTCATCTCCGAAGGTGATGCGCTCATCAGTTCCGGATGCTGTATCATCCATCCGGGCGTAACACCATAGATAAGGAATTCCGTTCCGTTGAAACCGGCTTCCATTCCGAACCAGACATCAAGCCCGATCTGATCGCCGGTCTCCTTTGCCTGACGGTAGCCTTCGGCAAAACCGTCTATCCACTCATCCCACGGAAGTTCCCGATCGATCGAAGTGTTCCCGCCCCAGTTGTGATCGGTAACGATTATTCCGGTATAACCGGCTGCCTTTGCTGCCTCCGCCATCTCCCTGCCGGTATTCTTTCCGCAGGCGCTGGCGTTACATGTGTGCAGATGCGTCTCATACAGATACGGATACTCTTCCGACATAAAGCCTACCTTGCGAGATATTTGAAGAAGAAAGAATCTTCGTAATTCTCTGACATATAATTGTTCGTGCAGTTGATAAGATGTTCTTCATCCCTGATGTTTCCGAATGATCCCACCGCCTCCGAATTGCGCGGGGAATGCTGTATCTCGTTGCCTCCGATGACAAAGAGATTCTCAAGTGCGGGGAACATCATGAGGATGAGGACAAGCGCCACGAGCGCCGCCTTGATGCGTCCGCCTTTGTCCTTCGGCACTTCATTCTTTAACGCATATTCAGATACCATGGATGTGAGATACAGCTGGATAACAAAGAGCGCGGGCATCGATCCTCTCATCGTAAAATCGTTCATCTCCGACACCACATATACCGGGAGCAGCATCAGCGTTATCATCGCCGCGATGAACATGGGATCCTTACCGTTTCTCCTGCGCAGTATAAGGAAGAACGGCAGCACCTCAAGAGCAATAAAGATGATATACGCAACAGCGAAGAGCAGCGGGTTCTCATAGAAAGTCCACGACAGACCCTGGAAAGACACCGAACCGGAATTGCTCGTGTACAGGCTTCCGAACAGGAACAGTATCAGTCCGGCAGAAAGGATATTAACGGGTGTAAAGATATTCTTCACGGCCTGAATGCCCTTGCCGGCACCTCCCTCTTTACGGAAGAATGCGCCGACAGCCAGAGGCAGAATTCCGATCGTTGCCCACGGCGAATAAGCAAAGAGTATGCCTGCCGTAAGTCCCTCGGATCTCGTGCCGGGCTGTATCATCAGAAGCAGCACTATAAGGAAGCACGGCACCACCTGATTGAACACATTGCAGAGCTCGGTAAAGTTCGCGACATAACTCAGATACGGAACATAGCCTTCCATCCAGAACCACCAGTCATAGTGGTTGAACGCATTGACGACAAATGGTATGACATCGAGTCCCGCAAAGAAGATGAAAATAAACGGACCTGCATAAGAAGGCCTGCCGGCAAACACAGTCATGCCGATGAATATCAGGAGTATTCCTATGGAATTCCAGATGAGAAGCGTTACGCAGCCGGCCGTCATTCCGCCGAGCTTGCCGACAAGTGCGGCGGGCAGAAGATAGGTAAAGTAATAGCAGAATGCCCATTTGTCTCCGCGGCCTGCGAAGAACTCGATGACGGCAGGATTGGTCTGTGTAGAAGAATCAAAGATGACCGGCCAGTCGTAATTGATGAGATCTCTTAACATCGCCCGTCGGAATGCGTGATCCTGAAGCGTGTATACAAACTCTCCGACACCGGTAATAAATGATATTGCCACAGCGATGACCGCACAGATGACTACGTATTTCCACGGCAGCCTTACCAGTTCCTTCGCATCTTTATCTTTGTCCCCGTATCCTTTGACGGCAAACACAACAAGCCCTGCGAAAACAAGCGCCAGCGGAATGCCGATATACGGCTTCAGATATCCGGCACAAAATATCAGGACCGGGATGATGAGGAATGACATGCAGAGACAATAGTATGTCCTTGCTGTCATTACCAGTTCCCCGAGTCCTGATCTCTTAGTCTTTATGCTGCTCTCAGATCTCATCAGATAATGACTCAGTTACACGGATATCAGACTGCTGACTCTCCGTTAAGCTGAGCGATGATGTTCGGAAGCTCACTGTCGACAACATCATTGTCGAGCTGGCAGGTACCTGCGTTTGCATGTCCGCCGCCGCCGTAGCAGAAGCAGAGCTCGCCGATGTCAACATTGCTTGCCTTGTTGATGATGGACTTGCCGATCATGACTGCAGTGTTCTGCTTCTTGAAGCCCCATGCGACATGAACGCTTATCTCAACCTCAGGCCACATAGCGTATACCATGAAACGGTTGCCGGCATAGATGGTCTCGAGGGGGCGGAGGTCAATGACAGCGACCTTGCCTTCGATCTTGACAACTTCTTCAAGCTGCTTCTTGAACAGCTCCTGCTGCTCGAAATACAGATCCACACGCTCCTTAACGTCAGGCAGTGCGAGGACTTCGTCTACAGTATGGTTAACACAGTATTCGATGAGCTCCATCATGAGATCATAGTTGGAGATCCTGAAGTCATGGAAACGTCCGAGACCTGTTCTCGCATCCATAAGGAAGTCCATGAGGACCCATCCCTTCGGATCGAGGATCTCTTCCTTCGTGAAGTCAGCGCTGTCGCCCTTGTCGACCGCTTCTAAGATCTCCTCTGTTACGGTCTTGAACTTCTCCTTGCCGCCGTAGTATTCATACACTACGCGTGCAGCGGACTTGGCACCGCCGATGCAGATGAACTTACCCTGGAATTCGTCCTCATCAGTCCTGATGAGCTCGGTCTCGTGATGGTCGAATGCGAGTCCTACTCTCGGATCGAACGGAAGGTTTGTCGTAATATCATTCTCGGTGATCTCGATCTTCCCGTCCTGGACATCCTTAGGATGTACAAACTTGATGTCTTCGATCATGTCGAGTTCCCTGAGGAGCATGGCGCAGACGAGACCGTCAAAATCACTTCTGGTAACAAGACGCATTTTTCCCATAAATACAGACCTCCTGTCAGTTGGTTTTATGATTATATAACTAATAATATAACAGGTAATCGGCAAAGAGTGGCAAAACAAAATGTTAACAGTTTTACTATCAAGTATGATGCGCGTTATAATATCCGGGTAATTAAATATGAGGAGATATAGTTCGATGAGTATCAAGAAGATCATATCCGCCGTACTCTCTGCGGTAATAGTAATGTCTTTCGCGGGATTCTCCGCAAAAGCCCAGGCTGATGCCGGATATACTCTCGGAGGTGTTGCACATGTCCAGGACCAGGGTGACACCGGGGCCGTATGGAACGGCGAGACCGGTGAACTGACTCTGGGAAGCAGGGGCCTTGCGAGACGTCTCGAGAAGATCAACATTTCGTTTACCAACAACACCGGTTACGGCGGATCGCTGGAGTACCGCGTGCATATCCAGGATTACGGCTGGACGGAGTGGCTTCCCGCAGGAACTGACGCGGGCACGGCAGGACAGAGCAAGAGACTCGAGGGCATAGAGATCCGCCTTACAGGTGACCTTGCTGCTTATTACAATGTAGTCTACAGAGCCCACATCCAGGATTACGGAGATGCCCAGGGATGGGTTGCGAACGGCGCTCTCGCAGGCACGACTGGTGAATCCAAGAGAGTCGAGGAGATAACGGTCAAACTTGAACCCAAGTCCTCGCCGTCTTTTTCCACCAGCGTTATATATCACGTACACAGACAGGACTACGGTTGGGAATCCGACTGGAAAGCCAACGGAGCAGTCTCCGGAACCACCGGTCAGTCAAAGCGCCTTGAGGCTATAACACTGTCCGTATCCGACCCCGCTCTTTCCGGAGGCATTAAGTACAGGACTCACGTACAGGATATCGGCTGGCAGGAATGGAAGTATGACGGCGACCTGTCCGGAACGTCCGGAATGAGCAAACGTCTTGAAGCGATACAGATCGAACTCACAGGTGATCTGGCATCAAGCTACGACGTTTATTACCGTGTTCATGTCGAAGGGATCGGCTGGCTCGGATGGGCAAAGAACGGAGAATCATCCGGAACTTCCGGCCTCTCCCTGAGACTCGAGGCTATCCAGGTCATCCTGGCCGCCAAGGGTTCTGCCGAGCCCGGCTCAGTAGCCGGCATCTCCAGTGTGAGACCCGAGTGCTCTTTCAGCGATGCGGAGTTCGACAAACTTGTCAGCGAAGGCATACTCACCGGTTGGGTAACCGCCGGCGGTTCCACATATTACATCATCAAGAATGCTGACGGCAGCGGAAGCCTGGCCAACGGCGTTGTCAACATCGACGGAACGGACTTCGTTTTCGAGAACGGAAAGCTTGCTCCGAACATGCGTATAGTTGCAAACAACAGGATCTACTATACAGATGCCAACGGAAATGTTTGCAGGGTCGTATACGGCGATCAGCCCATGGTGGCCCTGACCTTCGATGACGGTCCGACACAGTACACGAGCCAGATCCTCGACCTTCTCGAGGCAAACGGCGGCAAGGCTACATTCTTTGTCATGGGATGCCTCGTAGGCGGTTATCCCGATACACTCAGAAGGGCTTACAACATGGGCTGCCAGATCGGAAGCCATACCTGGGATCATCCTACACTGACAAGCTGCAGCACCGAGAAGATAATAAGCGAGCTTACCAGCACGGATAATGCGGTCCAGTCCATCATCGGCTGTCCGACAAGCATCATGAGACCTCCGGGAGGCGCAAAGAATGCCGCGGTTGCCAGCGCTGTCGCTCAGACTGGCAAACCGATGATCCTCTGGTCGATCGATACCCGTGACTGGGAAAACCACAACTCCCAGAAGATAATCGAGACTGTTCTTAACAATGTTAAAGACGGTTCCATCGTCCTCATGCACGACAGACTGCAGTGCACCGCGGTTGCATGCCAAACAATAATCCCCACGCTCGTCGCGCAGGGATATCAGCTTGTTACCGTTGAAGAGATGGCACTGCTTAAGAACGGCGGAATGGAAGCAGGAGGATCATACTACAGCTTCTGATGTCAGAAGCTGTATCCTCACTTTCAGGAAGCTGATCCGATCAGCTTCTCGAGGCGCTGCATTGCCTCGATGGTCCTGTCCCTGTCTCCGAAAGCGGTAAGCCTGAACCAGCCTTCACCGTTCTTTCCGAAGCCCGCACCGGGGGTTCCGACCACGCATGCGTTTACCAGCAGGTAATCGAAAAACTCCCAGCTGTCCATGCCGTTAGGGCACTTGAACCAGACATAGGGTGAATTGACTCCGCCCGTGAACTTGATGCCGAGGCGTGTCAGAGTTTCTGTCATTATCTTTGCATTCTGCTGATAGTATTCGATATTCTTCCTTGTCGCACGCATGCCTTCTTCAGAGAAGACTGCTGCCGCTGCGCACTGGACCGGATATGATACACCGTTGAACTTGCTGCCCTGGCGTCTGCCCCAGATCTGTGATACGGAGATCAGCGTTCCGTCAGGTGCCGGGAATTCCAGTTCGTCCGGGATTACCGTATAACCTGCTCTCATGCCGGTAAAGCCCGCGGTCTTGGACAACGAGCAGAGCTCGATTGCACACTTCCTTGCGCCCTCGATACAGAAGATGCTCCTCGGTATATCAGGATCGGTAATGAATGCCTCATAAGCCGCGTCATAGATTATGACCGCACCATTATCGATCGCATACTTTACCCATACTTCAAGCTGTTCTTTGGTGTAAGCCGAACCTGTCGGATTGTTGGGCGAGCACAGATAGATGATATCCGCATGAACACTCTCATCAGGCATGGCGGCAAAACCGTTGTCTTCATTCGAATCCGCACAGACGATCTTTCTTCCGCTCATGACATTTGAATCAACATATACGGGATAGACCGGATCGGTAACGAGTACAGTATTATCTTCTGCGAAGATATCCTGGATGTTGCCGCAGTCACTCTTGGCACCGTCATTGATCCTGATCTCTGACGGCTTTACGTCGGCACCGAAGCTCTTGTAATAAGCAGCGATCTGCTCTTTGAGGAAGTCATAACCCGTGCCGCTGTCTTCATACCCTCTGAATGTCTCCTTGACAGCCATCTCATCCGCACCCTTCTTCATGGCTTCGATTACCGGCTTGGCAATGGGAAGTGTGACATCACCTATTCCCATCCTTATTATGTCGGCATCCGGATGTGCTTCCTTGAATGCGTTGACCTTCTGGGCAATATTGATAAAGAGATAATTCTTCTCAAGTTTTGTGAAATTTCCGTTCATCTTAGGCATAGCTGTAGTCCTCCAGGCAGCAAAAAATAAAACAACATTATTAGTATTCCGGATAGTTTATGAACTGCTGACGCTGTTCAACACACCGGTCAGCATCGATACGATGGTCCAAATAACCGAGACCGCAAGGCTGATCAGTCCGACAACGATGGTAATCCTGTTCTGCTGGCTGTTATCACCGGCATTCTTCGCTCTGATCGCCAGTACCAGTCCGACTATCGTTAAAGGGAACATACATGTAAAGGTTCCGAGTATGATCAGGATAAGCGGAGTCATTGCATTTGCCTTAGCCCTTGTATCCTGTCTCGGAGTAGAAGGCCTGTATTCCGTCTGGCTGTTTGAAGTCTTAGCACTGCTTGATCCGTTATAACCGCAGTTGGGGCAAGCATTGGAAAAATACTTGGTCCTGCAGTCCGGACACACCTTGGCAATGGCATTATACCTGGTGCCGCAGTCAGGACAGAATGCGCCTTCGAACTCATTCGCACAATTCGGACAGACATTCAGGAATCCTGTAGATCCGCAATTGGGACAGGAATTCACTTTCTCGTCAGTCTTACAACCGCAAAAAGTACATACTCTCATTAATCTACCCTCACATAATAATTGCCGTGATTATACTACGATGTTGCAAATCATATCAATTGTTTTACATGATCTATGAACCTGGCGGTAAGGTTGTTCGGAGTCCTCTCCTTGTCCCAGGACAGGTAGTATCCGACCGTGACCTCCGGTATGATCTTTTTGAATACGACTTCGGTGCTCTCGGGAATATTCTTTATGACCGACCCGGGGAATATCGCTATTCCGATCCCTCTTGCGACGAGCTTGGCCGCGTTCGACGAGTGTGCCGTCTTTACGATGAACCTCGGTTCTTTGTCTGTGTCTGAGAACCATCCGCGGATCTCCTCTTCTCTCGATCTTCTGGAAGATATGATGAGATCATTATCGACAAGTTCTTCTATGGCAATTGTCTTCTTTCTCGATTTGGCAAGCGGATTTGAAGACGGGATAATAGCCGTCCAGCTCTCCTCAAAGAGCGGGATGCCGTCAAGGAGTTCACTGTTAAGCGGTGACATCGTGATTGCCAGGTCCAGAAGGCCCGATCTCATCCTGTCGGTAAGATCGTCAACCGTACCGCACCACAGATTATAAGTAACAGCCGGATAATCCTTCTTGAAGCTCTCGATCCATTCGGCAGCAAGGTTAGGACCGTTACTGTCGACATGTCCTAAGTAGAGCGTTCCGCTCATTCCGTTCTTCATCTCCGTGATCTCCGACTTGGTTATATCGGAAAGCATGAGGAGCTGCTCTCCCCTTCTCTTAAGAGCCATGCCTTCGGGGGTGAGCGTTATATGTCTCTTGCCCCTTATCATCAGCGTGCATCCGAGCTCCTCCTCGAGATCCATCAGGGCTCTGCTCAAAGGCGGCTGTGAGAGATGGAGCTTCTCAGCGGCACGGGTAATGTTGTTCTCTTCCGCTACTGTAAGGAAGTATTTTATCTGTCTTAGATCCATATAATAAGCCCTCGTTTTTGTATCATACCGTCAGAGTATCATTATACGAATATTATAAGTATTTTATTTGTTGCTGTCTATCGTTTAAGATAACGACGTTATCGAAGAAAGAGAGCGGCCAGCAAATGAAAACCTATAGCAATGATTATTTGAAAGCCCAATATGCGGCTATGACAGAAGAACATGATGCCTGCGGTATCGGTCTCGTCGTAAACATCGACGGCAAGAAGGAGTACCGCACCCTCGATGATGCCCTTTCCATCGTGGAGAAACTCGAGCACAGAGCAGGCAAGGACGCTACCGGTGAAGTAGGTGACGGCGTAGGCATCCTCGTTCAGGTATCACACAAGTTTTTCGCGAAAGCTGCAAAAGAAGCAGACATCGAAGTAAAGGATGAAGGCGACTATGCGGTAGGCATGTTCTTCCTTCCCCAGGATGCAAAGAAGCGTACGCTCGCTATGCGTATGTTCAAGATTATCTGCGAGAAGAATGGTCTTAAGACGATCGGCTGGAGAGATGTCCCGACTGATCCGGATATCCTCGGCAAAGTTGCCAGAGATGCAATGCCCGTTATCTCCCAGTGTTTCGTCGAGCGTCCGGTTGACTGCGAGAAGGGTCTGCCTTTCGAGCGTATGCTCTATGTCGCAAGAAGAGAGTTCGAGCAGAGCACGGATGATACATATATTACTTCTTTATCTTCAAGAACTATCGTATATAAGGGAATGTTCCTGGTCGGTCAGCTCCGCAAGTTCTATAAGGATCTTCAGAGCAAGGAGTATGAGACGGCAATCGCGATGGTCCACTCCAGATTCTCCACGAACACGACACCTTCATGGGAGAGGGCTCATCCCTACCGCATGATTGCGCACAACGGCGAGATCAACACGATCAGGGGTAACTACGACAGGATGCTCGCTCGTGAGGAGACACTCTATAGTGAGAAGCTCGAGAATGATGTCGACAAGATCTTCCCGATCATCCATAAGACGGGTTCCGATTCGGCTATGCTCGACAACACATTAGAGTTCTTTATGATGAACGGCATCCCGCTTCCCCTTGCAGTAATGATGATGATTCCCGAGCCCTGGAAGAACGACTCTTACATGGAGCAGGAGAAGAAGGATTTCTATCATTACTATGCGACCATGATGGAGCCGTGGGATGGTCCTGCCGCCATCCTGTTCACGGACGGCGTTATCGCAGGTGCCACACTCGACCGTAACGGACTCCGTCCTTCGAGATATTACATTACCGATGACAACAGGCTCATCCTGTCATCCGAAGTCGGCGTTCTCGATGTCGAGCCCGAGCACATCGTAAAGAAGTCGAGACTGCAGCCCGGCCGTATCCTCCTTATCGATACGGAGAACGGAAGACTGATCTCCGACGAGGAATGCAAGAAATACTATTCAGAGAAGAATCCCTACGGAGAGTGGCTCGCACTTAACCTTCTGCATCTGTCTGAACTTAAGATCCCCAACAAGAAGATCCCGGTACATACACAGGAGATGAGAGACAAGCTCTATAAGGTATTCGGTTATACATTTGAAGACGTCAAGAACGAGATCCTGCCCATGGCTACGAACAAGGTCGAGGCAACCGCTTCGATGGGTACGGATATCCCGCTGGCAGTTCTTTCCGAGAAACACCAGCTCCTGTTCTCGTTCTTCAAGCAGCTCTTCGCACAGGTTACAAATCCGCCTATCGATTCCATCAGAGAAGAGATCGTTACCGACACTACAGTTTACATCGGTTCCGACGGCAACCTGCTGGAAGAGGGCAGCGGCAACTGCAGAGTTTTGGAAGTCAATAACCCGATCCTCACCGGCGTCGATCTCATCAAGATCAAGTCACTGGATCAGCCCGGCTTCAAAGCAGCAACGGTATCTATCCTTTACTATAAGAACACTTCGCTCGAGAAGGCTCTTGATCAGCTCCTGATCACAGTCGACAGGACATGCGCAAAGGGCGCGAACATCATCATCCTCTCAGACAGAGGCATCGATGAGAACCACGTTGCGATCCCTTCGCTCCTCGCTGTATCTGCTGTCGAGCAGCATCTGGTACAGACAAGAAAGAGGACGGCCGTATCACTCATAATCGAGAGCGGCGAGCCCCGCGATGTCCATCAGATGGCAACGCTCCTCGGCTTCGGCGCGCGTGCGATCAACCCCTACCTTGCACACGAGTGCATCGCGGAGATGATAGACAAGGGAATCCTCGACAAGGATTACCACACGGCAATTGACGACTACAACTACGCGATCTTACACGGTATCGTCAAGACCAGCGCGAAAATGGGCATCTCCACCCTGCAGTCATACCAGTCAGCAAAGATCTTCGAAGCAGTCGGTATCTGCCCTGAGGTAGTTGATAAATATTTCACAGGCATCGTAAGCCGCGTCGGCGGTATCGGTCTCAAAGAGATCTCCGAGGGTGTCCTCTACAGACACGACAGAGCATTCGACCCGATGGGTCTTGAGAATGACACGACTCTGGAGAGCACCGGTTTCCACGCTCTTAGGAGCGGCAACGACAAAGAGGATCATCTGTATAATCCCAAGACGATCGTTGCGCTGCAGAAGGCAGTAAGAGAAGGTTCTTATGAACTCTTCAAGGAATATTCCGCAATCGTTGACAACGACAAGCCTCATACATTGAGAGGTCTCCTGGAATTCAAGAAGACCGGCAATTCAATTCCTCTCGACGAGGTCGAGCCGGTATCCGAGATCGTCAAGAGATTCAAGACCGGAGCAATGTCTTACGGTTCCATCTCCAAGGAAGCACACGAGTGCATGGCTATCGCAATGAACCGTCTGGGCGGCAAGTCCAACACGGGTGAAGGCGGCGAGTCACCCGAGAGATTCGGCACGGAGAAGAACAGCAAGATTAAGCAGGTCGCATCAGGAAGATTCGGTGTCACAAGCGAATACCTGAACAGCGCGGAAGAGATCCAGATCAAGATGGCACAGGGTGCAAAGCCCGGCGAAGGCGGACACCTCCCCGGCAAGAAAGTCTACCCCTGGATCGCAGAGAGAAGATACTCCACTCCTGGTGTCGCACTTATCTCTCCCCCGCCCCATCACGATATCTATTCGATCGAGGATCTGGCACAACTGATCTACGATCTTAAGAACGCTAACCGCAAGGCAAGGATCTCCGTCAAGCTCGTATCCGAAGCAGGCGTTGGAACCATCGCATGCGGTGTCGCGAAAGCAGGCGCACAGGTAATCCTCATCTCAGGTTATGACGGCGGTACGGGCGCTGCTCCGGCAAGCTCGATCCACAACGCAGGTCTGCCTTGGGAGTTAGGTCTTGCAGAGACACACCACGCACTCATCGAGAGCGGACTCAGAGGAAGAGTATCCGTCGAGACTGACGGTAAGCTCATGAGCGGAAGGGATGTCGCGATCGCAGCACTCTTAGGTGCTGAGGAATTCGGTTTTGCAACCGCACCCCTGGTATCCATGGGATGCATGATGATGAGAGTCTGCAACAAGGATACCTGCCCGTTCGGCATCGCATGCCAGAACGAGGAACTCAGAAAGAGATTCAAGGGCAAGCCCGAGCATGTAATGAACTTCATGACCTTCATCGCAGAAGAGCTGCGTGAGATCATGGCAGAATTAGGATTCAGGACTTTGAACGAGATGGTCGGAAGATCTGATCTGCTCAAAGTTAAAGATAATCAGATAACCAAGAGAGCCGAGATGGTCTCTCTCGAGACGATAATCGATCCGTCGTATGCAGAGATTCCGAGGTGCGTCATTTCGAGCCGGAGCAGGTGTTTGATTTCGAGCTCGAGAAGACTGTCGACGAGAGAGTATTCCTCCCTGAACTCGCGAAAGGCCTTAAGAAGGGTTCGATCACTATCGACGATGTTAAGGTATCGAGTACCGACAGAGCAGTAGGAACTATCTTAGGTTCTGAGATCACTTCCACGCTCGGCACAGACCTTGCTGACGACAGTGTGACCGTAGAGCTTACGGGCGGCGGCGGACAGAGTTTCGGTGCGTTCATTCCGAAGGGTCTGACGTTAAAGCTCACAGGCGACGCGAACGACGGTTTCGGCAAAGGCCTGTCCGGCGGGAAGCTCATCCTCACACCTTTCGCGGATTCCGGATTCGAGGCATCCGAGAACATTATCGTCGGCAACGTTGCCCTTTACGGAGCAACCGCAGGCAAGGCATATATCTGCGGCAAGGCGGGCGAGAGATTCATGATCAGGAACTCCGGCGCGACAGGCGTATGCGAAGGAACCGGCGACCACGGTCTCGAGTACATGACAGGCGGCAAGGCTGTCATCCTCGGCGAAGTAGGAAAGAACTTCGCGGCAGGTATGAGCGGCGGAATCGCATATATATTAGATGAACATCATACTCTCTATACAAAGATCAACAAAGCTCTTGTGGAGATGAGTGAGATCACAGAAGACGCAGATAAGAATGAGCTGAGACAGATCCTCTCAGATTATGAGCAGGCTACAGGATCTTCCAAAGCAAAAGCTATCCTTGATGATTTTGATAACAAGGTATCAAGCTTCAAGAAGATCATCCCGACAGATTACCGTCACATGCTGATGCTGATCGCCAAGTACGAAGAGCAGGGCATCGGGAAGGAACAAGCGGTATACGAGGCTTTCAAAGAAAGCTGCAAGACCGGTGCTTGATTTGGAGGGATAGTTATGGGCAAAGCAACAGGATTTATGGAATATGAGAGGCACGAGGACTCCTGGGTATCTGAAGAGTCCAGGATCACGAACTTCTCCGAATTCCACAACCATTTAAACGAAGAAGAGAGACGCTGCCAGGCTGCAAGATGCATGGACTGCGGAGTGCCTATGTGCCAGTCGGCTATATGCCTTAAGGGCATGGTAACGGGATGCCCCCTGCATAACGTTATCCCCGAGTGGAATGACGAGATCTACAAAGGTCATTACGAGCATGCACTGGCAAGACTTCTGAAGACATCGAACTTCCCGGAATTCACCGGAAGAGTCTGCCCCGCACTTTGCGAGAAGGCATGCATCAACGGTATCAATTCCGGTGCGGTAACCATTCACGATAACGAACTCTTCCTTATCGAGAAAGGTTATGAGATGGGTTACATGAAGCCCCGCATCCCGAAGACGAGATCCGGCAAGAAGGTCGCTGTCATCGGAGCAGGTCCTTCAGGTCTGGCGGTCGCAGATCAGCTGAACCACAGAGGTCACGAGGTAACCGTCTTCGAGCGTGAAGATCAGATCGGCGGACTTCTGATGTACGGCATCCCGAACATGAAACTGGACAAGAGCGTCATCGTAAGAAGAAGAGAACTCATGGAGGCCGAGGGTGTTGTTTTCAAGACCGGAACGGATGTCGGGAACGGCGCAGCCTTCAAGAAGATACTGGATGAATTCGATGCGGTCGCACTCTGCTGCGGTGCAAAGAAAGCAAGAGCGATCAATGTGCCCGGTGCAGCCGACTGCAGGGAAGTGCATTTTGCCGTGGATTTCCTGAAGCAGGCAACGAAGGATCTGCTTTCCGGAAAGCAAGGCAAGTGGACCATAAGCGCCAAGGACAAGCACGTGGTGGTCGTAGGCGGAGGCGATACGGGTAACGACTGTGTCGGAACATGTATCAGACAAGGATGCAAGTCCATCACACAACTTGAGATGATGGCACAGCCTCCGAAGGAACGGCAGCAAAGCAATCCCTGGCCGGAGTGGCCGAAAGTCGAGAAGACCGACTACGGACAACAGGAAGCGATCAAGGTGTTCGGTCATGACCCGCGTATATACGAGACAACGGTAAAAGAACTCATTATGCAAAAGGGCAAGCTGAATCAGATCAGGACAGTAAAGGTCAAGTTTGAGAACAGACAACTGGTCGAGATCGAAGGAACCGAACAACTTATAAAGTGCGATCTTCTCATAATCGCCGCAGGCTTTGTCGGATGTGAAGACTACATTGCAAAGGAGAGCAAAGTGGATCTCACGCAAAGAGGAACAGTCAAGACAGAGCCTGAACAATACCAGACATCAGTCCCCAAGGTATTTACGGCGGGAGACATGCACAGAGGACAATCGCTCGTGGTGTGGGCAATAGCAGAAGGCAGACACTGCGCAGCGGAAATGGACAGATACCTGATGGGTTACACACCGCTTATCTAGTCCGGACAACTTAAGTTATTAAATTTAGGAGGAATAAAACTATGGAAACGAAAGCAGTACCGGAAATCTTCGGTGAGAACGTCTTTGACGACAGAGTAATGAGGGCCGTCTTAAAGGATGACGTATATGAGTCACTCCGCAAGACTATCGATGAGGGCGCAAAGCTCGATTCGGGCGTAGCCGATCAAGTAGCGGCAGCAATGCGTGACTGGGCACTGTCCAAGGGCGCTACACACTTCACACATTGGTTCCAGCCTCTTACGGGTGTAACAGCCGAGAAGCACGATTCGTTCATCGAACCTTCACCTGACGGCGGCGTCATCATGGCGTTCTCCGGCAAGAACCTCATCCAGGGCGAGCCTGACGCTTCGTCCTTCCCGACAGGCGGCATCAGAGCTACTTTCGAGGCAAGAGGATATACGGCATGGGATCCTACTTCTTATGCTTTCATCAAGGATAAGACACTCTGCATTCCGACAGCTTTCTGTTCTTACACAGGTGAAGCTCTCGACAAGAAGACTCCGCTCTTGAGATCAATGGAAGCTCTGAATAAGCAGGCACTCCGTATCCTGAGACTCTTCGGAAACGAAGACGCAAAGTATGTTCATACTTCAGTAGGTCCTGAGCAGGAGTACTTCCTCATCACAAAGGAAATGTATGACAAGCGTCCTGACATCAAGTACACAGGAAGAACACTCTTCGGCGCTAAGGCTCCCAAGGGACAGGAGATGGACGACCATTACTTCGGCGTTATCAAGCCCAAGGTTCAGGAGTTCATGAATGACCTCAACCAGGAACTCTGGAAGCTCGGGATCCTTGCCAAGACAGAGCACAACGAAGTTGCTCCCGCACAGCACGAGCTTGCTCCGATCTATTCTTCAACTAATATCGCTACAGACCAGAACCAGCTCATGATGGAAATCATGCAGAAGGTCGCAGCACGCCACGGTCTTGTCTGCCTCCTGCACGAGAAGCCTTTTGCAGGTGTTAACGGATCAGGCAAGCACAACAACTGGTCAATGGCTACAGATACAGGCATAAACCTCCTCTCACCCGGTGCTACACCTTATGAGAATGCACAGTTCCTGCTCTTCCTCTGCGCCGTTATCAAGGCAGTTGACGATTACCAGGATCTGCTCCGTCTCGCAGTAGCTACTGCAGGCAACGACCACAGACTCGGTGCCAACGAGGCTCCGCCGGCAATCATCTCGATCTTCCTCGGCGACGAGCTCTCAGCTATCCTCGATGCCATCGAGAACGATAAGCCGTATGAGGGTTCAGAGAAGAAGATCATGAAGCTCGGCGTTGATGTACTGCCCCGTTTCGCTCGTGATACCACAGACCGTAACCGTACTTCCCCGTTCGCCTTCACAGGCAACAAGTTCGAGTTCAGAAGCCTCGGTTCTTCGAACAGCATCGCTTGCGCTAACATGATGCTCAACTCAGCTGTTGCAGAGTCACTGAAGATCTATGCCGACAGACTTGAAGGCGCTGAGGATTTCGAGACAGCACTGCACGAGATGATCAAGAAGACCATCAAGGATCACAAGAGGATCCTCTTCAACGGCAACGGATACGACGAGGCTTGGGTCAAGGAAGCTACAGAGGTAAGAGGACTGTCCAACTATCCTACAACACCTGATTGTATGCCTCACCTGTTAGACGAGAAGAATATTACGATGCTCACATCACACAAGGTCTTCACCGAAGCAGAGCTTAAGTCGAGAGTTGAGATCATGCTCGACAACTACTGCAAGCAGGTACTTATTGAAGCAAATACAATGCTCGAGATGAGCAGAAGGATGATCCTTCCTTCGATCGAGTGCTATGAGAATAAACTTGCCGGCAGCGTAGCTGCAAAGAAGGCTGTAGCCCCTTCCGCAGCATGTGCATATGAGGGTGAAATCATCTCCAAGCTCTCAGACCTTGCAGACAAGGTATATGCCGGTTCAAACGAGCTTGAGAAAGCTGTTGCTTCCGTAAGCAGCGAGAGCGACATCATCAAGGAGAGCCTTGCCATCAAAGACACGGTCATCCCCGAGATGAATGCGATCCGCAGCGCTGCAGACGAAGCTGAAACGTATGTCTCAAAGGAATGCTGGCCGCTTCCTTCCTACGGAGACCTGCTCTTCAGCGTTAAGTAACAGACACTCATACCCCCAACCAGGTAATCTCCGGAGTGAAAACTCCGGGGATTACTTGAGTTTTTATAAAGACTTAGAAAAGAGATGATGACTATGGCAAAGTATATTTTCGTTACAGGTGGAGTTGTATCAGGTTTAGGTAAAGGGATCACAGCTGCTTCTTTGGGAAGACTGCTTAAGGCGAGAGGTCTTAAGGTCGCAGCCCAAAAGCTCGATCCCTATATTAATGTCGATCCGGGAACCATGAGCCCATATCAGCATGGTGAGGTATATGTTACCGAAGACGGTGCGGAGACGGATCTTGACCTCGGACACTATGAGAGGTTCATCGATGAAGATCTCAACAAGTATTCCAACCTCACCTCCGGTCGTGTGTACTGGAACGTGCTGAATAGAGAGAGGCGCGGAGAATACCTCGGATCCACCGTGCAGGTCATCCCTCACATCACGAATGAGATAAAGGAATTCGTATACCGCGTAGGCAAACAGACGAACGCTGACGTGGTCATCACTGAGATCGGCGGAACGGTCGGCGATATCGAATCACAACCCTTCATCGAAGCGGTAAGACAGATATCACTCGAGGTCGGAAGAGAGAACAGTCTCTTCATACATGTTACTCTCGTTCCGTTCCTGAGAGGTTCGGATGAACATAAGTCAAAGCCCACCCAGCACTCGGTTAAAGAGCTTCAAGGTATGGGCGTCAACCCGGGCGTTCTCATCCTCCGCTGCGACGAGCCGCTGGAAGACGAGATCATGAAGAAGATCGCACACTTCTGCAACGTAAAGGAAGACTGCGTAATCGAGAACATCACTCTTCCTGTTCTGTATGAGGCACCTCTTATGCTCGAAGAAGCCAAGTTCTCTGAGATCGTATGCAGAGAGCTCGGACTCGAGACAAAAGAGCCCGATCTCACGCATTGGAAAGAGATGGTCGATAAGATCCATCATATCGATAAAGAGGTAAAGATCGGTCTCGTCGGCAAATATGTGCATCTGCACGATGCGTACCTCTCTGTCGCTGAGGCGCTCAGGAGTGCCGGATATGCCAACGATGCGAAAGTCGTAATCGAATGGGTAGACTCCGAACTGATCACGGAACAGACCGTAAAAGACATGCTCTCAGGTCTTGACGGCATCATCGTTCCGGGCGGATTCGGAGACAGGGGAATTAACGGCATGATCCTCGCTGCTCAATATGCAAGGGAGAACAATGTGCCCTATTTCGGCATCTGTCTCGGAATGCAGATTGCGGTCATCGAATACGCACGCAATGTCCTCGGCATTACAGATGCCAACTCGGGCGAGTTCGACGAGCA
>CADAOK010000009.1:0-3400 GCA_902789515.1 Oscillospiraceae bacterium | reverse complement strand
CTCGGCGCATATCCCTGCAAGATCGCAGAAGGAAGTCTCCTTCAGGAGTGCTACGGAGAAGATGAGATCTACGAGAGGCACAGACACAGATATGAGGTCAATAATGACTACCGCGAGAGATTCGAGCAGGCCGGTGCCAGATTCGCAGGAACTGCACCTGATAATTCCCTGGTCGAAGAGATGGAATTACCTGACAACAATTTCTATCTTGGTGTACAATATCACCCGGAATTCAAATCAAGGCCTGACCGAGCTCATCCTATCTTTGCCAGGTTCATAAGAGAGGCGGTAATACGTAATGGCAATTCATGAGGAGTGCGGCGTATTCGGAATAATCGGCACCAAGACACAGAACGTTGCCGGTATATCCTACTACGGACTGTATAGTCTTCAGCACCGCGGCCAGGAGAGCTGCGGTATTGTCATTAACGACGACGGCGTTTTCACTTGCCACAAGGACCTCGGCCTCGTAGGTGAAGTCTTTACCGATGAAGTCTTAAAGAACCTTCCCGAAGGCAACATGGCAATAGGCCATGTCAGATACGGAACGACCGGCGGCAATACCAAGAGCAACTGCCAGCCTCTGACGGTAAATCACCAGAAGGGCAAGCTTGCCGTCGCACACAACGGCAACCTTACAAATGCACTTAAGCTCAGGGACGAACTTGAGCTTACGGGTGCCATCTTCCATACAACAAGCGATACGGAGACTATCTGCTACTCGATAACAAGAGAACGTCTTCAGTGCGACAGCATTGAAGAAGCAGTGCGCCGTGCGACAGCTCATCTCGAGGGCGCATACAGCCTCGTCATCATGTCTGCCGCGAAGCTCATCGCGGTCAGGGATCCCCACGGATTCCGCCCCCTCTGCTACGGCATCAGAGAAGACGGCAGTTATGTCGTCGCATCAGAGACATGCGCACTCGAGGCAGTCAGTGCGAAGTTCGTTCGTGATATCGAGCCGGGTGAACTCATAGTATTTTCCACAGAGAGCGGATCTGTCGAGATGTCTTCCGTGAAGACGGCAGAGGCCCCGAAGAAGACATGTATCTTCGAGTATATTTATTTCGCGCGTCCGGATTCCGAGATCGACGGCATCAGTGTTCATGCTTCCAGAGTGGAAGCGGGAAAGATCCTCGCGCAGGAATTCCCTGCCGATGCGGATGTTGTTGTCGGTGTGCCGGATTCGGGCATCGATGCCGCCATAGGTTATTCGAAGCAGAGCGGCATTCCCTATGACATGGGACTCGTTAAGAATAAGTATGTCGGAAGGAGCTTTATTGCGCCGAGTCAGGAGCTGCGTGCGGACACGGTAAGGATCAAGCTCAGCCCGATCAGGAGCGTCATAGAAGGCAAGAGGATCGTCCTGATCGACGACTCCATCGTAAGAGGTACGACCAGCCGCAAGATCGCGGATATGCTCAGGAATGCGGGAGCAAAAGAGATACACCTCAGGATATCTTCTCCCCCGTTCAGGCACCCGTGTTTCTATGGCGTTGATATCGACTCTGAAGAATACCTTATCGCGAACCATCACTCCGTCGAAGAGATGGCTGAGATGATCGGTGTTGATTCACTCGGATTCCTTCCTCTTGAAGAGCTGGATAAGATGATCGGATCCAGCGGTTATTGCTCCGCATGTTTCGACGGAAGCTACCCAACCGAGATCCCGGAAAACCTGCGCAAGGACAGATTCGAGAATAAGCTTTCAGAGCGCTGATTCAGATAAACAATTCTAGATCTTCACACACCCAGGTGCCGAGCGGCATCTCCCATATGTGTTCCCCGAATTTGGTAAATCCGACTGACTCATAGCAGCGCTTGGCGCTGACGTTGTTTGCGAACACACCGAGGTCTATCCGCTCTGCCTTGAGCACTTCTTTTGCGTACTGTATACCGAGCTCAAGCATCTTCCTGCCGTTGCCCTTCCCGCGGATATCAGGGTCCACTATAACGAACCCGAAACGCACTGACTTATCGTTATCCGGGGCGGGATATCTGATGATAAAATTCCCGACAACTCTTCCCTCTTCATCTACAGCCGTGAGCGGATAGAACCTGCCGCCGGCAAGTGAAGATGCGTAGTTGGAATCTATTACTTCAGCCGTCAGCGGGAACACACCCATCCTGTCAGCAGACCACTTGTACAGTTCTTCTTCGTTTCTTATCCATGTGCAGATGATATCCGCATCTTCTTTCTTGTAAGGTCTCAGTTCCATCCTGGTTCTCCCTGATGATTTTTAATGCATTATATCAAAAGTAATCCCCGGAGCCGTATGCCCCGGGGATTACTCCGTTCTCTGGGAATGAGAACTGTATTGGTACTTATTCTACGTCCTGCAGAGCAGCGTAGTTCTCTTCTCCGGTACGGATCTTAACGACCTTGCCGACATTGTAGACGAAGATCTTACCGTCACCGATGTGTCCCGTATAGAGGACTTCCTTAGCCTTCTCGATAACCGTTTCAACCGGGATCTTCGATACGACTACTTCTACTTTGATCTTGGGCAGGAGTGTAGCGTCTACTTCAACACCACGATACTTCTCGCCCGCACCCTTCTGGATGCCGCAGCCCATAACCTGGGTTACCGTCATACCGGTTACACCGAGTTCGTTCATTGCCTTCCTGAGCTTGTCGTAGCGTGACAGCTTGGCGATGATAACGACCTTATGCATACCTGTGTCGATCTCAGGTGCAACAGCAACCTTGATTGCCGCATTCTTCTGAGCCTCGGAAGCCTCAGCATACTCGGGAGTACCGAGATCTGTGTTCTCGTTTTCTTCCATCATAGAACCGGATACGTCCATGAGGGAGAAACCTGAGTAAGCACTTGCAAGACCGTGCTCTGTAACGTCAAGACCTGTGAGCTCTTCTTCCTCGGAAGCTCTGAGACCGAAGATGTGCTCTGTAACGTCAAGACCTGTGAGCTCTTCTTCCTCGGAAGCTCTGAGACCGAAGATGGCCTTGATGATGAAGAATGTAATTGTGATAGTTACTGCAGTCCAAGCTGCCGTAGCGAGCATACCGATCATCTGGATGCCGAGGAGCTTCGCGCCGCCGCCGTAGAACAGACCTACCATCTCGTTGCCTGCAGCATCAGCAATGCCGTAAGCGGGAGCTGTGTTTGTAGCAAAGAGACCTACTGCGATCGTTCCCCAGATACCGTTGAACATGTGTACTGCAACAGCACCGACAGGGTCATCGACTCTTATTACGTTATCAAGGAACCATACGCCGAATACTACGAGGACGCCGGAGACGGCACCGATGATGGTTGCGCCGAGTGCGTCTGTTACGTCGCAGGGAGCCGTGATGGCAACAAGACCTGCAAGTGAAGCATTGAGGCACATCGATACATCGGGCTTACCGTATCTGACCCATGTGAAGATCATGCAGACA
>CADAOK010000008.1 GCA_902789515.1 Oscillospiraceae bacterium | reverse complement strand
AGGATCAATTCGCAGTCGGGCAGAGGCGGCATCGCATATGTCATGGAGACTTTCTTCGGCATAACGCTGCCTAAGAGCTTCCTTAGGAGTTTCCTGCCGGTAGTTAAGGCTGCTACTGAAGAAAACGGCAATGAGAGCGAACTTTCACCCAAACAGATATTTGACCTTTTTGATGACAAGTATATCAATGTGCTCGAGCCCTATGGACTCAAGAATTTCTCTGAGACGCAGGACAGCGAGCAGATATCCACGGTCAGTGCGGTTATCACGGATAACGGCAAACCGGTTACTATCAACGGAACCGGTAATGGTCTGCTTGATGCATTTGTTACGGCTTTTAAGGAATATACCGGGATCGACTTTGAGATCAAGGACTATTCAGAGCATGCCATGAAGAGCGGTTCGGATTCAGCGGCTATTACATTCATTGAGATACGCAATAAGGCTGACGGCAAAGTATATGTCGGTGCCGGCGTTTCTTCATCTGTAACCAAATCGTCAGTAAGAGCAATCGTATCGGCATATAACCGTATGATCAATGTGATAAAATAACGCTATTGTTTTAAAGGGGTTATTCATTTTATGTGGGATTATTTTGTTGCTTTCCTTTTTGGATTGGTTGAAGGTGTGACCGAATGGCTTCCCGTATCATCAACGGGCCATATGATCCTCCTTAATGAGTTCTTTAAGCTTAATGTATCTGAAGAATTCTATGATCTGTATCTGGTCGTTATCCAGCTTGGAGCGATCATTGCGGTTGTCATATTGTTCTGGTGGGATATCTGGCCGTTCGGTATTAAGCGTAATGAACATCCGCTCTCCAAAGAGGGAATAGGCCGATACATTATGAAAGATAAATTCATTATGTGGTTCAAGATACTGATCGCCTGCATTCCCGCAGCGATCGTTGGTATCCTTTTCGACGATATACTTGATAAATATCTCTATAATTATGTTTGTGTTGCTCTTGCGCTGATCGTCTTCGGTGTTGCCTTTATCGTGGTCGAACATAAGATCAAAGACAGCGAGCCCAAGATAAACAGGGTTGGACAGCTCAATTACGGTCATGCTTTCGCAATCGGATTGTTCCAGCTCCTTGCTGCCATCTTCCCGGGAACCTCTAGATCAGGTTCTACGATCGTTGGTTCAATTGCCATCGGTATATCAAGAGAGACTGCAGCTAAGTTTACGTTTTTCCTCGCCATTCCTGTTATGTTCGGTGCCAGCCTTCTTAAAGTCCTTAAGTATGATGGAAGTGTTGCCGGTCACGAGATCGCACTTCTTGCAATCGGAATGGTTACGGCTTTCGTTGTCAGCATGCTGATAATAAAGGGCTTGATGGCTTTCATCAAGAAGCACAGCTTTACATGCTTCGGCTGGTACAGGATCGGACTCGGAATCCTTGTACTCATACTCGGAGCAATGGGAATAATCGGAAAATAATCCTAATTATCTCTTATCGATAGGAACGTATTCGACTCTGTCCTGTACACACTTGTATGCGGGACGGATGATCTTTCCGTGAGCAGTGAGCTCCTCGATCCTGTGTGCTGACCAACCTGAGATCCTTGCGATGGCAAACAGGGGAGTATAGAGCTCAGTAGGAAGACCGAGCATTGAATATACAAATCCGCTGTAGAAATCGATATTGGCGGAAACCCCCTTATAGATGTGTCTTTCTGCCGCGATAAGTTCTGCTGCAAGTCTCTCGACTCTCTCATAGAACTGGAATTCTTTGGAGCGTCCCTTCTCAGCTGAGAGCTGCTTAACGTAATTCTTGAAGATCATAGCTCTTGGATCTGAGATCGAATAGACAGCGTGACCCATACCATATATAACGCCGGTCTTGTCGAACGCCTCTTTATTGAGGATCTTCTCAAGATAGCTGAGGATCATATCGTCATCTTCCCAGTCAGTTATGTTCTTCTCGAGTTCCTTGAACATCTTCACGACTGCAATATTGGCTCCGCCGTGCTTTGGACCTTTGAGTGAGCACAGAGCAGCGGCTATTGCTGAATATGTATCTGTACCGGAACTTGTAACAACATGAGTTGTAAATGTCGAGTTATTACCGCCGCCGTGCTCGGCATGGAGAATAAGAGCGACATCAAGTATCTTGGCTTCGAGCGGAGTGTATTTATTGTCAGGTCTGAGCATATAAAGGATATTCTCTGCAATCGAGAGTTCCGGTCTTGGGCGGTGAACAACGAGAGAATCCTTGTCGATGTAGTACTGCATCGCATCATAGCTGTGAACTGCTATCTGGGGGAACACGGCAATAAGCTCAAGAGATTGTCTCAGAACATTCGGAATAGACAGATCCATGGGCTGTGAGTCATAAGCATAGAGATTGAGGACTGCTCTTGCAATGTTATTCATCAGGTCAGAAGAAGGCTTCTGCATGATGACATCCCTGAAGAAATTCTTGGGCATACGCGATCTTGAATTGACCAGCAACGCTCTGAAATCTTCGAGTTCCTCTGCAGTAGGCAGCTTTCCGAAAAGAATGAGATAAGTAGCCTCCTCGAAACCGCAGTGCATATCATAAGGTTGTCCTGCAATCAGATCTTTAACATTAATGCCCCTGTAGAAGAGTTCGCCGTCAGCAGGCTCAGTAACGCCGTCGACCGTCTTTGTGGCATTGATCTCGGAAATGCGTGTGAGACCGGTAAGAACGCCTTTGCCTTTAAGGTCTCTGAGACCGCGCTTAACATCATATTTGGTATATAATTCTGATTCGATATTATTGGACAGACAGATCTCTGCAAGTTTGTCTATCTCAGGCGTAATCTTAGAATAGCTGTTGGAGTAACTGCTGTTTGCGGGCATAATTTACCTCCGTGTCGTGAAAATTCGATATTATCCCTATATCTGAACGCAATTAATATTGTAATTTACAAAAATGATTAAATCAAATCAGGAATCCGCCGTTGACGCCGATTATCTGACCTGTAATATAAGATGCTTTTTCTGAAGCTAGGAAATACAGTACCTCTGCTACTTCCTCGGGAGATCCCAATCTTCCGAGAGGTGTGTCAAAAGCCAGAGCCTTTTTGTCTTCAGCTGAATAGCCGGCCATCATATCGGTATCGATAGTACCGGGAGAGACGGCATTTACACGGATACCGGAAGGCCCCAGTTCTTTTGCCAGTGATTTCACATAGGAATCGACAGCTCCCTTGCTGGCGGAATACAGTGCTTCACAGGATGCTCCGGCCTGTCCCCACATTGATGAGACGGCAAGGATGACGCCTTTCTTTGCATCGATCATCGAAGGGGCTACATAATGAACAAGGTTATAGAAACCGCCGAAATTTACATCCATTATCTCGCGGTAGTCTGAATGATCGGTATCCTGAGAAAGGGAAGTGAGTGATACACCCGCATTTGAAATGAGCACATCGATATTGCCGAAACTGCAGCAGGCAGCCTGTACCGCATCCTTAACCTGCTCGGGATCTGCCACATCGCATTTGTACGGATAGATCGAATCAGTAATAAAGTCTGTACTGGTGTGATACAGATATGAGACTTTGTAACCGTTTGAAGCAAAGACTTCAGCGCATGCTTTGCCGATGCCTCTCGAACCTCCGGATATCAACATGTGGGGCATAGTATCACTTCCTTACAGCGGTTTAGAATATTCTATCATCTATTATCAGATTATTCAGATAATTGGTATCATTTCAAGATTCATGAGTTATAATAGCAAAATTGAAAGAGAGGCTGATCATGTCTGAGAATATAGAATCTAAGGAATTCAAGAATCTCGGTTTTGTCGAGAAATGTAAAAAGGATCCGGTAATCCCGGTATGTCTTATACTTGCGTTTGTTTCCGTTATTGGAGCTGTTATATATTTTATGCTTCCTTTCCGCACACCTGCGATGGGGATCACGCTTGATGAGTTCAAGGAAAAATATGAATCCACAGAACTCTACACAAATCTCTTTGCGCCTTTTTCTTTGGAAATTAGTCCGGTTACTTATGTTGATACTTCGACTGTTCCTACTGAGGATTTCAACAACTATTCGTCTGATGATAACTTCGGTGAACTGTCAATGACTGAGAACGATCCCAACTGTGATTATTTCCAGGTTGCACTTAACCGCGATATCATTACTCTTATGCAGGGCAGTTCCAGGAAAGTTGACGGCAAGCTTACGTCATTGAGATTTATTACTAAATACGATCAAGATCCCACTTACATGAGTTATTACTATGCATGCATCCTTGAGGCTTTGTATCCTGAACTTGATCCTTCTTCCGCTATAGCCGTTCTGGCAGATATGCTGAAGGTTTATGATATTAACACTCAGGGCGGTTATACCGTTATGGGAGATTATGCTTTCCGGATTATGTATATTCCTGCAAACGGCGGAAACTATTTCGCATTTGATGTTGTGCCTTCAGCTTCCGTAAAAGCTGATGAGATATCAAATACTCTGCTGCTTGAAGATGTTGTAATCGCATCTGGAACGGAAGAAACACCCGCAGTTTGATTACAATTCCGTTTCAATCTGAAGACAAATAAAAAACCGCCTTTTCCAAGGCGGTTTTCTTTATGGCAGGGGAGACACGATTTGAACGCGCAACCGGCGGTTTTGGAGACCGCTGCTCTACCGTTGAGCCACTCCCCTAAGCAACAGAAGCATTTTATTCATTGGTTTGCACTATGTCAAGTGTAATGTTAAGATAATTTTCTAATTGACTCTTTTTATTAATTAAGGGGTAAATAATATGAGATTAGCAGTTATCGGTACAGGCAATATGGGTAAGGCTTTGGTCGGCGGATTCATTTCCGGCGGCATCTTTAAGCCTGATGAGATCAATTGTTTTGATGTTTATGAGCAGGCTGCTTTACAGGCTTCTGAGATGCTTGGGATAAATAAGTGTGCATCTGCTTCTGAGGCTGTTGCGGGATGCGATTATGTGCTCATGGCAGTCAAGCCCGTGCATTTCGATGATGCCCTTTCCGGAATTAAGGATAGCTTAAGCGATAATGCGATAGTACTTTCTATTGCTGCAGCAGTTACATGCGACAGGATCAAAGGAATCCTTGGCGACCGTAAGTTCGTAAGGATCATGCCTAATACCCCTGCACAGGTCGGAGCCGGCGTTTCAGCTGTTTGTCCTGTAGGTCTTAATGATGAAGAGACAGATTATGTTAAGAATCTTCTTGCTACATGCGGTGAAGTGGTTATGTGTGACGAGAAGACTCTTGATGCGATCGGATGTGTCTCCGGCACTGGTCCGGCTTACGTTATGCTGTTCATCGAAGCATTGGCTGATGCCGCAGTAAGTCTCGGTATCAAGCGCGATGATGCGCTCAAGATTGCTGCAGGCACCGTAATGGGTTCCGGCAAGCTTTGTCTTGATACAGGTAAGAATCCTGCTGTTCTTAAGGATATGGTATGTTCTCCCGGAGGAACGACTATCGCCGGTGTAATGGCTCTTGAGGAGAACGGATTCAGGAATGCTGCTATCAAGTCTGTTCTTGCAGCATACGATAAGACTCTCGAGATGCAGAAAAAGAGCTGATGACGGATATCTCAGATGTTGTGATCTATACTGACGGCGCATGTTCCGGTAATCCCGGTCCGGGCGGATGGGCTTGTATCCTTATGGCAGGAGGTGCTAAGAAGGAGCTTTCCGGCGGAGAACCTGATACGACCAACAACCGTATGGAGCTTATGGGAGTGATATCCGGACTTAAGGCTCTGACCAGACCGTGCAATGTAGAGGTCCACAGTGACAGCGCTTATGTCGTAAATGCGTTCAGCCAGAATTGGATCGGCAAATGGGCATCCAACGGCTGGAAGAACAGCGCCAAGGCTGATGTAGCCAACAGTGATCTTTGGAAAGAACTTCTCGAACTGACCAAGATACACTCGGTTACATTCGTTAAAGTGAAAGGGCATGCTGATAATGAATTCAATAACAGGTGCGATGAACTTGCGGTTATTGAATCTAAAAAATTTCAATAGAGGAAGATTATGGGACAGATTAATTGCAGTGACGATATGTTGTTTGAGAAGAAGATCTCCGAGGAGGAGATATTCAACGGCCGCGTCTTTAAGATTGCCGTAAGACAGATTGAGACACCCGAAGGAACGACTTCTTCGCGTGAACTCGTATATCATAACGGCGGGGCTTGCGTTTTGCCTGTTGACGATGAGCAGAATGTTTATCTTGTTAAGCAATTCAGAGCTCCTTTTGAGAGAGTGCTGCTTGAAGCCCCTGCCGGAAAACTCGAGAAAGATGAAGACCCGCTCGTGTGCGCTGGCCGTGAGATAACTGAGGAGACTGGGCTTTCCGCTTCATCAATTGAATCATTGGGTACGATGATATCAACACCCGGATATTGTTCTGAGATCATCTATATTTATCTTGCCACGGCACTTGAATATGTTGGCGGCGAGCCCGATCCCAGCGAGTATCTGTCAACTGTTAAGCTTTCACTCAAAGAAGCTCTCAGAATGGCTGACAGCGGTGAGATTGAAGATGCCAAGACTGTTATTGCCATATACAGGACTGCCAGGAGGTTCGGTCTTTGAGCAGGGCAGAGGAACATAGAGAATTAACCGGCATAGTGCTGTTTTTCCTTGCAGTCATCGTTATGCTGTTCTTCTATCTTCCCGTTACTCTGACGGGTAATCTCGGTCAATTCTCAAAAGAATTCCTTATGGGTCTTTTGGGATTCACGGCTTATGCAATTCCAATCTATATACTCTATGCGGCTATTGACTTCTTCTTTGAGAAGAGAGACGGAGTATCAAAGATCCGCGTTGTATCAGTAGTCTTGTTTCTGATATCAATGTCTTCATTGCTTGCATTGATATCCATGGACATGGATTATCTTGCCGCCATCTCCTCCGAAGGACAGAATGTTTCTGCCATCAAGGCACTCGGACTTCTGTGGAGATCCGGTTCTGATCCGGCCGTCGTCCAGAATGTCGCCGTAACATCGAAAGTCATTCCCGGAGGGATCATCGGCGGATCCATAGCTGTTGCGCTTAACACTCTTACAGGCAAGATCACAGGCATACTTCTGATAGTTGTTTTCCTTATTGCCCAGATAGTTACTGTTTTCCATATATCCATTAAGAAAGTCGCGAAGGATACCGTCAGGATCGTTAACAATACCGCCAAGAAGGCTTATACAAAGGTAACAGCACCGGTTAAACCTTCAGGGAACTATGCAAGACCTGTGTCCGGAACAACTGTCATGACTTATCCTCAGAGCAGCAATCCGTATCCTCAGCAGTCACCGCAGCGCACCGGTCCCTCAAGGTTTGTGAATACAGGAAGACCAATCACTCCAAGTAATCCGAGAAGATATCCCGCACCTACTGTCGGCGGTGATCCTTTCGGTTCGTCATTCCCGATCGATTCCGCTACAGGTTTTACCGATGTGGAGAAGATGGGCCTTACTTCCCACGTTGATAACGATCCCGATAAGATCAGCTTCAACGGCAGGGAATACAGCACAACCGGTGAATATCCGACTGCTGATTTCAATTACAATGCTGAGCCCAAGAACGCACCAGTAAGGCTTCCTAAGCAAAAGAAGGAATTGTCTTTCCTGAAATCCAACACACAGGATGATTTCTTTGATCTGACACCTGTTGAAGATAAAGCTCCTGTTCAGGCTCAGGAAGAACCACTTGATGATATGCCTTCAGAGATCATTGACGATGCATCATACGGTTCTGATTATGATTATTCGCCAAGAAGGATCAGAAAACCTCATGTTAATCCTTCGCTATTTGGCGGAGAACCTGAACCTGAGGACATTGCCATCAATGCTTCCAGTGAAGTGGAAGGATACAGTGAACTTGAAGGCAGAAAACTCAAATCCCAGAGCCGCAGGAAAACTGAAGTCAAGACCGGTTCTGTTGATTACGGCAATTCGACCGCTTATGACAGGAAGAAAGACATTACCGGAAGAGCTTATCAGATCAAAGGATACCATCCGGCTCCGACATTTCTTCTGGCTGAAGATGTTCAGGAAAGATCTGATCCGAATATTAAGAAGGAGCTTCAGGCCAATGCCAAGAAGCTTGTTGATACTCTCGCAAGTTTCGGTATCAATGATACAAAAGTTGATAACATTATCCACGGACCTTCGATCACAAGGTTTGAACTTAAGATACCTTCAGGAACTAAAGTCTCGAGAGTTACACAGCTTAAGGATGATATTATGCTTGCAATGGCAGCGATCTCCATCAGGATCGAAGCTCCGATCCCGGGAAAGAGTGCCATTGGTATTGAGTTGCCTAATAAGAAGGCTTCAGCCGTACAGCTCAGAGGCCTGGTCGAGAATAGGGATTTCAAGTCAGCCAAAGAACCTTTGCTTGTTGCATTAGGAAGAGACATTCCGGGCAAACCTATTTACTGTGATCTTTCCAAGATGCCTCATCTTATGATCGCGGGTTCGACTGGTTCAGGTAAATCCGTATGTATCAACTCTATCCTTACGAGTATTCTAGTACACGCATCTCCAAATGATGTAAGGATGATACTCATCGATCCTAAGGTCGTTGAGCTTTCCATCTATAACGGAATCCCTCATCTTATCAGCCCTGTTATCACGGACTGTAAGAAGGCTGCCGGCGCCCTTAACTGGGCTGTTGCGGAAATGCAGAGACGTTATAAGCTCTTTGAATATGCTCAGGTAAGAGATATTAAGAGTTACAACTCAAAATGCGTTGAAGCAGGAGAACCCTATAATAAGATCCCGCTGATTCTTATCGTAATAGACGAGCTTGCTGAACTCATGATGGTTGCTTCAAAAGAAGTAGAGACTTATATCTCCAGACTTGCCGCATTGGCAAGAGCTGCGGGTATACACCTGCTGATCGCTACACAGCGTCCGTCTGTTGATGTCATTACCGGTGTAATTAAGGCCAATATCGGTTCAAGGATAGCATTTGCCGTTACATCAGGCGTTGATTCCAGAACAATACTTGATCAGTACGGTGCCGAAGAACTTCTCGGAAAAGGCGATATGTTCTATAAACCGATGACTGCTCCGCAGCCTGTCAGAGGTCAGGGTGCTTTCCTTGAAGACAGTGAGGTTGAATCCATCGTTGATCACCTAAAGAAGAACTATGGTCCAATGTATGACGAACAGATCATCAAGGATATCGAACTCGCTTCTCAGGATCAGGAGAAGGGCAGTTCTTCCGGCAGCAGTGCTTCTTCCGATGCCGGCAGCATTTCAGGTGACAACCTTTTCGAGGATGCAGTTGAAACTGTTCTTGAGAACGGTAGTGCCAGTGTATCAATGCTTCAGAGACGTCTCGGTGTCGGTTATCCGCGTGCGGCCAGACTTATCGATGAACTTGAGAAGCATAAGATAATCGGTCCGAATGAGGGAAGCAAACCCAGAAAGATCCTCATTACTCAGACTGAATGGCTGGAGATCAAGGCAAAAGGGGAGGAGAATGGATAAGAATACTCCTGAACTTGCTTCTCAAGCTGTTTATGTGCTCAGTCAGAAAGGACTCAAGCTCGGATTTGCCGAGAGCCTTACCGGAGGGATGATCTCTTCAGGTATCGTCGATATACCCGGGGCTTCAGCCGTCTTTAACGGAGCTGTAGTATCTTATGTAAATGAAGTAAAGACTTCCGTTCTTGGTGTTGATCCTGCTGTTATCTCGGAAGTAACGGAAGTCTCTTCCGAATGCGCTGAGCAGATGGCTTCCGGTGCAGCGAAGCTTCTTTCTGCTGATATAGCCGTATCTGTTACCGGCATTGCAGGCCCCGGAGGCGATCTTCCCGGAAAGCCTGTCGGAACTGTATTCATGGGATTGTACAACAGGGGAGAAGTATCTTCTGTAAGACTTGATCTGAGCGGTACGCGCGATGAGATCAGACGAAGCACCGCAGCTTGCGCATATATCAAAATAATCGAAATGGCCGGTACAGACAGTTAATGGGTAATAAGACAAAAAAAACCAGAAATATGGTGTTTTCCACCATCATAGTAATGTTGGGCCTGTTCTTTACAAAAGGCTCCGGCTTTATGCGTGATATCCTGGTAGGTATCAAGTTCGATCAGAATATGTACAGGGATGCATTTACGCTCGCTTTTACCATACCTGATCTTTTCTATAACCTTCTTGTCGGCGGAGCTATATTCTCGACAGTAGCACCTTATATGTCCGGTGCGATCGCAGTAGGCGAGGAAAAACGCGGCATAAGGACCGTCAGTATCTTCATCTCTGTTATTTCCGTTGTCATGGCAATCGCATGCACTGTCGGAACGATCTTTTCAGGTCCGCTGTACTCTCTGTATGCCTTGAACAGGAGCGGGGAAGACGGTATCAATCCCCAGACACTTGAACTTGCATCTAACGCTTCGAAAATGCTCTTCCCGCAGATATTCTTCATAATGCTTGCGGCGCTTTGCATCGGCATAATGAATTCTTATAAGAGGTTTACGGCCACATCATTCGGACCTACTATCTATAACATCTGTGTTCTGGCTTCCATCTTTATCTTTGCAGGAAGCACACCCGAGAGCCTGATCATGACTACCGGCGGCATCCTCGTATCCGCCATCATCTATTTCCTGTTCCAGTATTTTATGGGCTTTGACAAGCTGAAACAGATAAGATTCATATTCAAGCCAAACGATCCCGAGTTCTTAAGACTGTTCCGCAGGGCAATACCTATTCTTATCTCTTCTTCGATAGTTCAGATCAATGTTGTTGTCCTTAATTATTTTGCCGGTCAATTTGATGCGGGCAGCATATATGGTTTCCGCAACGCTTCAACAATCTGGCAGATTCCTTACGGTATATTCACGGTAGCGATCAGTACGGTCATGACACCTGAACTTGCAGGACTGTATGAATCCAAGAAATATGAAGATGCTTCTTCTCTTCTTTCAAGAAGCCTTAAGACTTCTATGTTTATTATGATCCCTTCCGCTCTGTTCATATGGCTTGAGAGTAAGGATGTGGTCAAAGCCATATATCAGTGGTCCTCTCATTACACTGATACTAATGCAGAGACGGCTTCTATATTCCTCAAGGGCTTTGTAACCGCCATTGTAACTGCTTCTGTCGTCCACATCGTTAATCACGCTTTCTATGCGACTGGCAATACCAGGATCCCTCTGGTATCCGGTATATTCGGATTATTCATGAATCCGGTGTTCTGCTTCATACTGATAAAAATGGGAGTAGGACCCCTTTCTCTTTCAGTAGCTTATTCTCTTACCAATCTGCTTCAGATGGCTTTGCTTATTACTCTGTATTGTATGAATAAAAAGCTGGCACCCAGGAAGATGTTTCCGATGCTTATAAAGAGCACAGTTTGTGCTTTGGTTGCTCTGGTAATCGTATTTGCATTTGATTTTATAATCCCCGCGCAGGGAGGCAAGATACTTCAGCTTGCCATTATCTCGGCCAAAGGCATCGCATGTGTTGTTGTTTACTTTGGAATGGCTCTTGCCCTGAAGATGGATGAGGCTACATTCTGGATCAATAAAATGACATCCAAGCTCAAAACACGCGGAAGCAAGAAGGCTGATAACGGGATCGAAGCATGATACTGTACCTTTAATGGTACTGATATTTGAAAATGTCGTTTTTGTCGGTTTTTGTCGGCTATTTTCTGTTGACAAAGATGTATCATATCAATACAATGAATTCATAAATATTCGAACAAATGTTCACATGCGTATTTGGAGGTAATTATGGCAAAGACAAAGAATGCCGGTAAGGGTTCCGTAGCCCAGGTACAGGATCAGAGCGAACGTAAGAAAGCTCTTGAAGCTGCTATGGCACAGATCGAGAAGCAGTTCGGTCAGGGTGCGGTCATGAGAATGGGAGACCGTACACAGGTTGAAATCGATACCGTTCCCACCGGAGCACTTACACTTGATATTGCACTCGGAATCGGCGGACTTCCCAGAGGAAGGATCATCGAGATATACGGACCTGAGTCTTCAGGTAAGACCACTGTTGCACTTCATTGCATTGCAGAGGCACAGAAGATAGGCGGCACATGTGCTTTTATCGATGCTGAACATGCACTTGACGCTGTATATGCAGGCAATATAGGCGTAGATGTGGATAATCTGCTCCTCTCTCAGCCTGATACCGGTGAGCAGGCACTTGAGATCTGCGAGACTCTCGTAAGATCCGGCTGCATCGATGTTGTCGTAATCGACTCTGTTGCCGCACTCGTTCCTAAGGCTGAGATCGACGGTGAGATGGGCGATTCCCATGTCGGTCTTCAGGCAAGACTCATGAGCCAGGCATTGAGGAAACTTGCACCTGTTGTTTCCAAGTCCAACTGTATTTGTATCTTTATCAACCAGCTCCGTGAGAAGGTCGGCGTCATGTTCGGCAATCCTGAGACCACTCCGGGCGGCCGTGCGCTTAAGTTCTATGCTTCTGTTAGACTTGATGTAAGAAGAGTTGAGACTTTGAGGAACGGTACTGATGTTATCGGTAACCATACCAGAGTCAGAGTTGTTAAGAATAAGGTAGCTCCTCCGCTTAAGGAAGCTGAATTCGATATTCTCTACGGTCACGGCATCTCTAACGAAGGCTGTATCCTTGATCTTGCCGTTACTAACAATATCGTTGATAAGAGCGGTTCATGGTTCTCATATAACGGAAGCAAGATCGCTCAGGGCAGGGATGCGGCAAAGCAGTTCCTTATTGAGCACCCTGATGTAATGGAAGAGATCGAGACTAAGGTAAGAGAATCATATATGCCTGATGACTCAGATGATGAAGTAATTGCTTCAGATGCTTCTTCCGAACCTGTCGCTGCTGAAGAGACAGATGACGATATCCTCGGCATCGATGTCTGATAAGGATATTGCATCTGCAGTAAACTGCGCTATTAACCACATTGGCACCGGGATATATTCATCCGGGAGGATTGTTTCCTATCTGCTGACCAAGGATTATCCGGATGATATATCTTATGCCGCTGTGGCTGAACTCGAAGAACGCGGATATATTGATGACCGACGTGCCGCCCGTAAAGTGACTAATTCACGGACGGGAAAGAAGCAGGAAAGCAGGAATTATATCTATAACAGGCTTCTTCAGGCAGGAATCAAAGAAGCAATTGCTGATGAGATATCATGTTCACTTGAAGACGATGTTACAACCTGCAAATTGTTGTTTGATGCCAGTTTTAAGACGGAAGGCACTGACAAAGAAGAATTCCTGAAGCTTGCCAAGCTTCGCGGTTATTCGCTCGAGAGCGGCAACAAAGCATATGCTCTCTGGCTATCCGAACATAAATAATCTGTATTTCCTTTGGATATAGTGGTACCGGTGCATTTTGTACCGGTATTACTATATTGGAATTGATCACGGAATATGTTAATCTTCATATGCAGCTGAGCTGCTTAGATTGGCGGATTATAATTGAAGATCTGTTTTGTAGGCGATATCGTCGGAAATGCCGGCAGGAGAGCCGTTAAATCGGTTCTGCCCGGTATCTTAAGTTCTAATAGTATTGATTGCTGCATTATCAATGCGGAGAACAGCGCGCACGGTCTGGGCGTCTCTTCCAAGATAATCAAAGAACTTGAGGCAAGTGGTGCCGATATCATTACTCTCGGCAACCATGCCTTCTCTAATAAGTCTTTCATCAATGAGATCGATGGGCATAAGAATGTAGTCCGTCCTGCGAATATGACACCGCCGTGGAAAGGTCTTGATTATACCGTTTTCGAGAAGGGGAATGAGAGACTAGGTGTGATCAATCTGCTTGGTCAGGTCGAGATGCTGCCATCTCCGGACAGTCCTTTTACTAAAGCTGATGAACTCATCGGTAAGCTTAAGGATATCGGCTGTACTTCAATATTCCTGGATTTCCATGCTGAAGCCACTTCTGAGAAACAATTGATGGGATTCTATCTTGACGGTAAGGTAACCTGTGTAGCCGGTACTCATACACATATACAGACTGCGGATGAGAGGATACTTCCGGAGGGAACAGGCTATATTACTGATGTAGGAATGACCGGAGCTTATGATTCAGTACTGGGAATGAGCATCCATGCCTCATATCTGAGACTTGTCAAAAAGATCCCGTGCAGATATGAACCGGCAGACGGTCCTGCAATAATATGTGGTATTATCTTTGAGACGAATAATACGGGGAGATGCCTGAGCATCAGGCGTTTTTGTGAATATGAATGACAAAAAAACGAATACACTGGCATTGAAGTCTTTCTTTGCCTTTCTTACATTGTTTCTGGTAATTGCGGATCAGTTCATAAAGAAAGCTGTAGTTTTCAATATGCAGCTCTTTGACAAGAAGGACATTATACCCGGGTTCTTCTCACTGTATTATGTAGTAAATACCGGAAGCGCATTCAGTTTTCTTGCTGACAAATCTTGGGGTATCACAGTTCTTTCTATTGTCTCGCTTGTCATCGGCACTGTGATAATGCTCTTAATGTTCCTTGCAGCTCATAACAGGATGAAGATGCTTTCCGTGTCTTTCTGCCTTATTGCTGCCGGAGCTTACGGTAACCTTATCGACAGGTTCTCTCTTAAGTATGTAATCGATTTTCTCAGGTTTGATTTCGGCACATATACATTCCCGATATTCAATTTCGCGGATATATGCGCTGTTGTGGGAACGATCCTGTTTGTATTGGTAATACTCTTCGGGAAAGACGAATTTGATAATTACTGGAATTCTGTCAAAGGTTTATTTAAAAAGAATGCCTGAACTCATACTTACATGCAATGAAGATGGTGAGAGACTGGATGTATTTATATCCGGTAACTGTCAGGATTATTCAAGATCCTTCTTTAACCAGCTGATCAAAGACGGTAAGGTCGAAGTTAACGGAAAAGCTGCCAAGAAGGCCGGGATCAAGCTCGAAGCCGGCGATGTCATAAGAGCGGATATTCCGGAACCGGTATCAACTGAGAATGTTGCACAGGATATCCCGCTGGATATTGTCTACGAAGATTCGGATCTGATTATTATCAATAAACCACAGGGATTGGTTGTGCATCCTGCAGCCGGACATCACGACGGCACTCTTGTAAATGCACTTCTTAACCACTGCGGAGATGAATTATCTGATATTAACGGTGTCATAAGACCAGGTATCGTCCACAGGATAGATAAAGACACTTCAGGCCTTATGATTGCCTGCAAGAACAATGACACCCACTTAAAACTTGCCGATATGCTCTCAAGGCATGAGATTGTCCGTGAATACAGAGCAATTGTCTACGGTGTTGTTTCCCCGGACAAAGGCACAGTGGATGCACCTATAGGGAGATCCGATAAAGACAGGCGAAAGATGGCAGTTGTTGCCGGAGGAAAACCTTCCGTAACACATTTCGAGGTTATACAGAGGTATGCCGAAGCAACAGATCTTAAGCTGAAGCTCGAGACGGGAAGGACACACCAGATAAGAGTTCATATGTCTTATATCGGCCATCCTGTATGCGGAGACCCTGTATATGCCGGCAAACGCAAGAAGTTCGGACTTGAAGGTCAGGCTCTTCACAGCTGTTCCATCACTTTTACACATCCGTCAACAGGCGAGCTGATGCATTTTGAATCTGATGTGCCCGATTATTATAAGAATGTGCTGTCAACTCTGCATGAGATTTGAGATTGACGATTCGCGCCAAGTATCTGATAATTTTATTATTATTATTTAAGGGGCTTTAATGAGCGAGAGGATTGATAATCTAAGCAGTGCCGACCTGTCAGTTGTACATTACTTCGACAGGATATCACGCAAACTTGATGTCACTTTGGAAGTTGACGGCAGCAGTATCGTTATCGACGGCGATAACGGACTTAACAGGCTCCGTGCCCGTGAATGCATTGAAGCTCTGGTCATGTTCTCCGGTAAAGAAGATATTGACGGCAGAATGGTCGACTATGTCATTTATCTGGCTTCCTGCGGAAAACTTGAGGAGTTCATGAGCCTGGAAGACGATGTCTTCTATATGACTCCGACCGGACGCCCCGTAAAAGCAAAGACTCTTGGTCAGCGCTTCTATATTGATGCTCTGAAGCGTTCCGAACTGGTTATATGTTCTGGACCTGCAGGTACGGGCAAGACTTTCCTTGGCGTGGCTATGGCGGTTAAAGCTTTCAGAAACAGGGAAGTATCAAGGATAATACTTACCAGACCTGCTATAGAAGCAGGAGAGAGGCTTGGATTCCTTCCCGGAGATATCGAAGAGAAGGTCAATCCCTACATGAGACCGATATATGATGCTCTCGAGGTACTTCTCGGTCAGGAGCTGTTTGACAGATACTATGAGAAGGGACTCATCGAGGTATCTCCTTTGGCTTTTATGAGGGGACGTAATCTTGATGATTGTTTTGTGCTTCTTGATGAGGCGCAGAATACCACGACAGAACAAATGAAGATGTTCCTCACGAGAATCGGCCTTAATTGCAAGGCTTGTGTTTGCGGCGATTATACGCAGATCGACCTTCCGAGAGGAGTTAAGAGCGGTCTTGCTGATTGTGTATCTGTCTTAGAGGATGTAGAGGGTATAAGTATAGTCAACCTTTCCGATACAGACATAGTCCGTAACAGCCTCGTTCAGAGAATCGTAAATGCTTATAACAAGCGTGATATGGAAAACGGAGGTGAGGATAGAACATGAGCAATCCCGGCAACAAGGGTTCTGCTGTACTCAGGATATTAACTCTTATCCTTTCAGCCGTAATCGTTGTATTAATTGTCTTTACAGGTTCTTTGCCTGAGAATTATGACTATGTTCCCGGTTCTGTTGCACAGAATGATATTTTCGCTCCCAGAACCTTTATTGATACTTATGAGACGGAACAGAAGGCAATTATTGCCAGAAATTCCGTTACCGCTATCTTTATCCGTTCTGAAGAACTGTCGGATGACAATGTGAACAAGGTTATTGATTTCTTTAACCTAGCCGAGCAGGAACGTTCCATGCTTGTCGTAACTTCTCCGAGTTCTCCGCCTCCGCTGTCTGCAGATGCTGCTGCCGATCAGCTGTCAACAAACATTAGCCAGACATTTGGTGCATCCGTTTCTGCCGAGGATCTTCTTGTCTTTATGTCTATGTCTGATTCTTCTTTCAGTTATATCAAAGACAAGGCAGTCTCAATGACAGAGCTTATCATGGTCGACGATGTCGATGAAGCTTCACTGGATGCTGCCATTGAAGTACAGATCGAGTCTTTCAAAGATACCAATCCGTCATATTCATCATATGCCGACTCGCTCTTGATCGTATTCAAAGCGATACTTCAGCCGAATTCCGTTTTTGACGAGAAAGCAACAAACGATCAGGCTGAGAATGCTTATCTTGCTGTTATCAACAATCCGGTAACTGTTGAGAAGGGCACCAGGATCGTTACATCCGGGGATGTCATCACTCAGCATCAGTATCAGAACCTTATCGATCTTGAATTGATCCATGACCGTACATTCAACCTGGTCATTCTTATAAGAGATATATGCTATGTTGCGGTCATCACGATGTGTCTGTTCATCTATTTCAAGGTTACTCACAAGAACGATCGTTTCGGACAGCGGATCTTCTACATGATGCTCCTTACATTCCTCATACCTCAGGGAATATCTCTGTATGCATCAAGTTTTGATTTCAATTTCTGTACGGTCCTCTTCTTTACGGCAATATGCGCATCTTATATCGGAACATTTGACAGCATTGTGCTTTCAATTGCCAATCTTCTGTTGATGTGGCCTGTTTTCTCATTTGACATCGATATATTGTTCATCAACATTATCGGTATCATCGTATGCGCTTCAATAGCCGGAAGAACTGACAAGGTGTCGTCTTCAGCTACGATCATTCTGTTCCCGTCGATCGCAACAGTAGTATCGGCGCTGGCTTTCGGCTTCCTTGCAAATTACTCACAGGATCAGTTCATTTCCACATTATCGTTTGCATTGGTCAGCAGCACAGCTTCACTTATCGCTGCTATAGGTGTGACACCGATCTACGAACTGCTGACCAACAATGCTTCTCCGATAAAACTGATATCTCTGAGCCAGCCGGGACAGCACCTTCTGAAGAGATTGTTCCTTGAAGCTTCAGGAACGTATCAGCATTCACTTATGGTATCCAATCTCGCAGATTCTGCAGCAGAGGCGATCGGAGCAGATTCGCTCCTTTGTAAGGTTGCTGCTTATTACCATGACATTGGTAAGCTTGAGAATCCCCAGTATTTCACAGAGAATCAGCACGGCGGCGCCAATCCTCACGATAAGCTTCCGATAATGGAGAGCGTTGCGATAATTACTGCTCATCCAGAAGACGGCGTAAAGATTGCCAAAAAGGAGCATCTGCCTCAGCCGATCATCAACATTATCGACGAACACCACGGCACGACCTATCCCGGCTACTTCTATCACAAGGCTTGTGAGGAGGCAAAAGCAAAAGGACTCGAGCAGCCTGATGTGAATAATTTCAGATATCACGGACATATCCCGTCTAGCAGGGAATCTGCGATCATAATGCTTGCAGATACTGTTGAAGCTGCTGTCCGATCCACAAGGAAGACTGATCCTGACGGAGCTGAAGAACTTATCAGAAAGCTCATAAAGGATAAGATAGAGCAGGATCAGCTTATTAATTCAGGACTTTCATTTGACGATATCGAGAAGATAATCATTGCTTTCAAGCAAGTCTATTCAGGCGTCTTCCACGAAAGGATCAAGTATCCGGATGATAATAAGAACAGTTGACCAGGATCCGGAATTTCCGGCAGAACTCAAGTCTTTACTTGAAGGCATTATTCCGAAGATCGCGCTTGAACTGTGCTCAGGCGAATATACTGATCCTGCTTTGACCAGAGCACTATCCATGTCTTATGCGGTAATAACTTATGTTGATTCCGATACGATCAGGGAAACCAACAGGGAAGCAAGAGGCATTGATAAAGTGACTGACTGTCTGTCTTTTCCGCTCACAGAACTCAAGGACGGCAGGGTAACAGATCCGGAATCCGGTTTTGACATGGAATATGACGCAGACGGCAATACGGTTATCAACCTGGGCGATATTCTTTTGAATCTTTCGGCCGCCAGGGATCAGGCAGCAAGTTACGGCCACAGTTTTGAAAGGGAAGCCGGATTCCTCGCTGCACATTCTTTGCTTCATCTTCTCGGATATGACCACATTGAAGAACGTGATGAGAGACTGATGATCAGCAAACAGAAAAAGATAATGGCTGCTTCCGGTCTTGCATTTGATGATGAACTTAAGGATATAGAGGAAATGGACGATCACAAAGAAGACATTAAAGAATTGTCATTTCCTGCAGGAAATCCTTGCAGCCACTGCGGATATGTAGCGCTTCTCGGAAGACCTAATGTAGGCAAGTCAACACTTGTCAACTACATTACTGGCATGAAGATAGCTATCGTATCCCATAAACCTCAGACTACAAGGACAAACATCAGGAGCATCGTTAATACCGAAGATTCGCAGATTATCTTTGTTGATACTCCCGGTGTGCATAAACCTGACACGAAGATGGGTGAGATCATGGTGGACAGGTCATTCGGCAGCGCCATCAACAGCGATCTTGTTCTCCTTATGGCAGACGGCAGATTCGACAAACCCGGTAATGTTGAGAAGAGACTCATAGAGCTTTGCCGAGAGAACAAGAAGAAGGTTATCCTTGCCATCAACAAAGATGACGACGTTAAGGGCAATGGACTGCTTCCGGTTATTGCTTCATATGCGGATCTGTATGATTTCGAGGATGTCGTGCCTATTAGTGCACGGACCGGCCATAATGTCGATGTGTTGCTCGATGTGATAAGAAAGAATCTTCCTGAAGGTCCCAGGCTCTTTGATTCCGAATATATGACCGACCAGACGGAAAGGGAGATCGCTGCAGAGCTGATCCGTGAACAACTGCTTCATTATACTGACCAGGAAGTTCCGCACGGTACGGCGGTTCTCATAAATAAGTTTGCTGAGAAGACCGGAGATTCTGGTGACGAATACGACCGCGAGATGGTAAGGATCGAAGCAGACATCATCTGCGAGAAGGAATCCCATAAGGCAATAATCATCGGCAAGGGCGGACAGATGATCAAGAGGATCGGAACTGCAGCCCGCAAGAACATTGAGAGGATGCTCGGATGCAAAGTGTATCTCGATCTTTATGTTAAGGTCAGATCCGACTGGATGAATAATGAGGGATTCCTTCACGAATACGGTCTTGATAAAGACGATGAGAGATAATGGATCCCGTTAACTGCAGAGGAATAATACTCCGTTCACGTGAATACAAGGATAAAGACCGTCTTGTGACAGTTCTTACACCTGATCACGGCCTTATTACTGTCTGTGCAAAGGGCACGGCAAAACCCGGAAGCCGCAATGCATTTGCTTCTGTACCTTTCATGCTGGTCGATATCGTGCTTACCGTTTCTCATGGTTACTATTATCTGAAGGACGGTACTGTTGTAGAGAACAATTCCGGTATCATGAACAGTCTTGAAGCCATGACGGTCGCATCTCATATTTCCGAATGTCTTGCAGATTCATCCTACGATGCAGGAGACGCCCGTAAAGCTTATGAACTTGCGGTATATGCTTTTTATGTTCTTTCTCAGAATCCGGATAAGTTTATATTGGTGTATTCAGCATTCAACTGGAGACTGCTGTCACTGCTTGGGCTTACAGTTGAATACGAGAAGAGCAGCACCACCGGACTTCCGGTAACAAATGACGGCAGGTATGTTCTGAGCCCTTCAGGCGGAGGAATATATGAATCACCAAACGGAATCAGCGGAGTAAGCGTGCTGGCGCTTAATTACTTTTCCAGTTGTGATCTCAAGGACCTGTTTGCCGTAAAGGCTGATGACAGTGTCTTAAATGAACTTAAGCGTTTTACGACTGACTATCTGTCGGTGCAGTTCGACAAGGAATACAACGCACTCGCTACTTTGGAGGATCTGAAGGGCGGCATATCCTGAATCAGGTCTGCCAATGCCCGGGGAATAGCTGAATATATTCCGGCTTGCCCAGTCTGGCATCTATTAACAGTGCAAATCCGGTATCATTCTCAGTCCTGATGACTCGTCCGACTGCCTGAAGCACTTTCTGCCAACCCGGGAACCTGTACGCAAAAGCAAAGCCGTCACCGAATTTTTCTGCATAGTAATTGCTCAGGATCTGCCTGATAGGACTAAGCTTCGGCAGACCTACTCCGACTATAATGACTCCGGACAGTCTGTCTCCCACAAGGTCTATTCCTTCCCCGAAATGACCGCCCAGCACGGCAGCCCCAAGAAGCAGGCCGTCATATCTGTCATTAAAACTTCCAAGGAACTCTTCTTTCTCTGTAATATTCATCTCCGGAATCTGCGTGATTATCCTGCAATCAGTGCCGCTCTCTTCAGAAGCCGCCTTAAGCTGTTTTGAAGTCTCAGCCATGATCTGTCCCATGTATTCGAATGAGGGGAAGAAGACCATATAGTTGCCCGTCCTGCCTTTAAGGACATCAGTGATCCTCTCGGCAATCGGGACTACAGAAGATGCGCGGTTCACATACGAAGTGCTGATCGAATCGTCAATTATTATCTCCAGATTCTCAGGAGGGAAGGGCGACGGAAGATTAACATATTCCGCATAATCGGTATTTTTCCCCAGTATCGTATTGCGGTAATACTCATAGGGAGACAGTGTGGCAGAGAAGAACACTACCGGCAGTCTGTCCTTTACTATCTTGTCCATCTTCGAAGAGCAGTCGAGGCAATACAGAGTAATAACTATATTCTCACCGTTCTTCTCGGCATAGATGATATATGAGTCATCCAGGTACAACTCCAACACGGTAAGGAAATACCTGGCCTCGAAATAGAACTCCATTGCGGTCTGCCTTGCCTGTCCCTTGGGAAGCGAGTCGAGAACAGGCAGGAGAGTGTTCAGCGCAAACCATATCTTTGCCCTGAGGTTCTTCGGTTTCTCCCTGGTGCCTTCCCATCCGTCCGTCTTGAGCACACGGTTCTCGTTAGCGCCTTCGAGTGTAGCAAAGCACGAAGTGTTGGTGTCGAAGCATTTCGAGATGGTGTTGAAGTAGTGCCGGATATCGTACAGTCTAGCCATGACCTTCTCGTTCTTGCCCTTGAAGTCTGTAATCATCCGATCGAGCATCTCAAGCGAGAACGAAGCCGAGAACATATCCCGGCCGCGCTCGACCATATTATGCGCCTCGTCAACGAGCGCCACGGTCCTGCCGTCATCAAGTTCATCGGACATCAGGCTGACACGCGGATGGAAGATGTGGTTGTAGTCGCCGATAACGACCGTGCAGTATTCCATGGTATTTACCATAAACTCGTGCGGACATATCTTATGCTCGGCAGCCACCTTGGTTATCAGTTCCGGGGTAATGCGGTCATGAAGCAATATCTCTTTGAGGGCAGGCTTGAGGCGTTTGTAGTAGCCTTTTGCAAGCTCGCAGTACTTCGCATCACATTTGGTCTCGAAAGGGCACATCTGCTCTTTGGACCTGAGCAGTATCGACCTCACGAAAAGCCCGCTGTCCCTCATATCGTCCAAAGCCTTGCAGGCAACATCTCTTGTGGCAGATTTGGCTGTAAGATAAAAGATCTTATCGTATTTGCCAGTCTTCAGGCCTTTTACGGCAGGATAGAGTGTCGATATCGTCTTTCCGATACCAGTAGGTGCCTCAACAAAAAGGGCTTCCATCGAAGTCAGCGCACCAAGCACCTTCTGCATAAACTCCTTCTGTCCGCTCCTGGTGGCAGAATAGGGAAACTTAAAAGAGCTTACTGAATCAAGCATTGATGACCTGTAGTCAAGAATAAGCTGAGCAAACTCAGCATAATCGGCACAGATCTCCTCAAAATAGGATTCCGCATCCTCACAGGACATCGTAAAGCTTTCTTCAAATGCCTCAAGCGTAGTAATAGAGACATAGCGGAGAGTAAGAGTGACATCCATTACGTCCGTATTCAGGAAAAGATACATCGCCCCGTAGAGCTTGAGCTGAGTAAGATGCTCGGGGCGTTCAAGGTTCTTATATCCGGTCTTCGGCGTATTGAAGGACTTGATCTCAAATATGTGCGGTGGTTTGTTCTTCTCAAGAAGCAGGGCATCAAGTCTGCCGGTAACAGACATTATTAGACCTGAAGGGGATATATAGTCCCATTTCATCGTGTCTTCGCTTACAACAGCATCGCCGTATTGTTTGCGGAGATCGTCAAAAATCTTTCTATGAAGCCTTGTACCCTCAATACCGGAAACTGATCCGTAAGAACCGCCCGCCAGGTCTCCTGAACGGGATACGAACTCTGCCAGATTAGTAACCGATACATTAATGTTTATCATTATCGGGCACGCAGATGTGGTGGAATTGGCAGACGCGCTAGCTTCAGGTGCTAGTGGGAGCAATCCCGTGCGGGTTCAAGTCCCGCCATCTGCACCAGTAATTATTAACCCCTTGTTCTTGATAGGACGGGGGGTTATTTATTGTTATAATTAAGTAATTCAACTGAGGGGGTTCTATATGAGACGGATCATCGCATTACTTTTGCTGATATCAGTAACACTTGCCTTGAGCGGTTGCTTTCTCTATGGCAAGACCAACCGTAAGATAACGACATATTTCGATGATGACACCGAAGTTGTTGCAGCCAGGGTCTGGTATAAGGACTTTGAGACAGGTGAGATCATCATAATCGAAGTACCAGAAAATCAGCTCGATGCTTTGATCGAAGAGATCGATAAGACTCCGCTTATAAGCCATATAGGTCATTCCGATTATTTTTATAAAGGCAGATACGGTATCGAGCTTACGCTGTCTGACGGCAATTACCTCATATATGATTGCACTCAGCTGGAACTCTGCACCAAACCTTTCGACGAGAAAGGCAGGTCTTCTGATGACATCAAATATGAGTATTTGGAAGATGCCGACAGGGATTTCTGGGACAGGATAAGTCAATTTGTTCCTGGAATGGATCCGTCCAAATTCTCGTACGGCTGGAGTTAAGTAAGAATATCTGGAGGTTATATATGCCGCATGTTGAGATCAAATGCTACCCCGGACGAACAGAGGAAGTAAAACAGAGATGCGCTGAGAAGATCGCTTCAGACATAGCCGAGACTCTCGGATGCAATCTGTCATCAGTATCAGTAGCCATAAAAGAGGTCCCTCAGGACAGCTGGAAG
>CADAOK010000007.1:34982-35349 GCA_902789515.1 Oscillospiraceae bacterium | reverse complement strand
GACCATCAAGGGCGACTTCAACAACAGGCTCGTCTTCTACGACAACAAGATAAGAGAGAACAGGCTCTGGGAGCAGAGGATCACCACCGAGCTCGATGCGGCGATCAGGAACGGCGAGATCGTGCCTTACATCCAGCCTCAGTATAATGCCGACGGCGTCCTTGAAGGCGGCGAGATACTTGCCAGATGGATACATTCAGAGCACGGGTTCCTCGCACCTTTCAAGTTCATTCCGACCTTCGAGAAGAACGGCATGATCTACAAGCTTGACCTTTGCATGTGGGAGAACGCGTGCAAGATCCTGTCGCGCTGGAAACATGAAGGCAGGGACTGGGCTCTGTCCGTCAACATCTCGCCAAAGGACTTC
>CADAOK010000007.1:0-34960 GCA_902789515.1 Oscillospiraceae bacterium | reverse complement strand
CTCGAGATCACCGAGTCTGCCGTCATCGACAACGCGCAGGACAACATCGAGGTCTTAAGGAAGCTGCGTGAGGCAGGGTTCATTGTGGAGATGGATGATTTCGGAAGCGGATATTCCTCGCTCAACATGCTCAAGGAGATCCCGCTCGATGTCCTGAAGATAGACATGGTATTCCTTAAGGAGTCTGCCAATTACGACAAGTCCTCCATCATCCTGCAGAGCATCATCGACATGGCAAACAAGCTGAACCTGTCGCAGATCACAGAGGGCGTCGAGACGACTGTTCCAGGGATACTACTTCTCCAAGCCTATCCCGATCGATGAATTCGAGAAGCTCCCGCCTAAGATCAATTAACCAAGGAAATCCCTTATAACTGCATCTGCAAAGTCCAGGCCCTTCTCCGTGAGCCTGACGTGCCCGTCCTTATCTTCGAGCAGTCCGCGGGAGACGTTGGCCTTAATGGCATCGCCGAAGACTTCATGTACATCTCTTCCGAACTTCCTCTCGAAAACATCCGCCTCTATCCCCTCGCTCGTACGGAGCCTCAGGAACGGGTACTCTGCCATCCTGTCTTCAAGCGTCATCTCCTCTTCGACATAGGTGAGGCCTTCGGGCAGACCGCTGCCCGGGAGCGCGCCGTTCATCACCCTGATATACTCATCGATGCTGTCGGCATGACCGTACCTGACACCGTTCGTAAACCCGTGCGAACCCGCGCCTATCGCGAAGTATTCGCTGCCGTTCCAGTATGAGCCGTTGTGAACGCTCCTGAAGCCCTCACACGCGCTGTTGGATATCTCGTAAGGAATGATGCCGTTTTGCTCGAGGCGGCGCCTTACGGCGTGATATACGGCACGTTCTTCTTCGGGAGGAACAATATCTTCAAGCCTGTCCTTGTACCTCGCATAGAAGGCCGTCCCCTCTTCCAATGTAAGGGAATATGTGCTGACGTGTTTTACGCCGAGAGAGACGAACCTGTCGATGTACTGCAGGACACCTTCCATGGTCTGTCCGGGAACGCCCGTTATCAGGTCCGCGGATATGTTTGTAAATCCTGCCCGGCTAAGCGTCTTGATGGCTTCTGTCGCACCCTGCGAATCGTGAAGCCTGCCGAGAGTCCTGAGCACATCGTCAGAAAGCGACTGAACGCCGACGGACACGCGGTTGAATCCGGCCTTACGGTATTCTTCTGCCTTCTCCTTTGTAAGAGAAGACGGATTGATCTCTATGGTTATCTCGGCACCCGGCCTGATGCCGAACGACTCCGTTATGGTCTTGAGCAGACCGCACACCAATGAGCTGTCCGGGAAAGACGGCGTGCCTCCTCCGAAGTAGACTGTATCCGGTCCGTCATCGGCATCAGTGATATCACTTGCTGCCAGGAGCCTTGCCTCTGTTTCGGCACACCGGTAATACTCTGCTGTCCTTGAAGTTCCTTCTTCGGAATAGAATCCGCAGTACGGACACTTACGGGCGCAGAACGGATTGTGGACATAGATATGGCGTCCCATCAGAAGCTCGTCTTCCTTACCAGCGGCTTCGGATTCTTAAGGGCCGTCTCCAGTGCATATTTGAAAGTGGTAAAGCTCGGCGAGACATTGTTCTCCGGCTCGAGGAATCTCGATATCCTCGAAGCCCACTGAGCCTTGTAGTGACCTATGGCAGGATACCCGATATCGATGAGTTCGTCGTAATCATCGCTTATCGCGCGGCAGAGCACTTCCCACGTACCGCAGACGCTGTCCTGTTCATAGGAATCGAGAACATCCGTGTTTGCATCGGGATAGGCCTTCAGAAGGGCTTTGCGGTCGCCCAGCATCCACGCCTCTATCTCTTCGGTGCAAAGACCTACCACGCTCCTTACATCGGGAGCATACGTTCTTGCTACCTCATATAATTCGTTCCTGAGCTGCTGCGGATCCTTGTCGTCGGAATCCATCACGACAATGAGTATCAGGTCCTTATTGCCGTATACGGAATTATAAGCACGGCATTCCGCGGGCAGAAGGTCGAGCAGTGAGTTCGCGAACTTTGCAGGCTTCGCATCAAGGTCCTTGGGCAGGCTTCCGCAGCCTCTGTGGGGCCTGACGTCTATCTCCGTATTGATCCCGACCTTGGCGCAGATCTTCTGCACTTCGCGGTGAACTACGACAGAACCGGATTTGTCTTCAGCGAGTATCTCGATCTTCATGTCATTCTTCCTTCTGGTCCGGATCAAGATATCCGCCGTACCATATTGCGCCCATGCCCACACCCTGCGAGAACATCTCGTTGACGAGCGGATCGTCGCCGGCACAGCTTATCGTCACATCACCCGAATCGAACTCAAAAGATCTCGAGAACACCCATATCTCCTTAGGCGACATGGTCTCGATTATGTAGGGATTGTGCGTGGAGAACACGATCTGGCAGTAATGATTCCTGATGGAGTACTCACGCATCTCGTCGGCCAGCACGTCCACCATATCGTGGTAGAGGTCCTTGTCCGGTGTCTCGATGAATATCGTAGACCTGGGAGATCCGTCCCTAAGGAGGAGCAGATACAGGAAGAGCTTATCAGGGCTCTCGGAGAGGGCCTTGGGAAGATTCTTTTTCTTCTTCATCGTCGGGATCTTGCTCTGGATCTCGGATACTATCCTGTTATATTCTTCCTCGTCGTTCTGCTTGATGAATTCCAGCACGTTGCCGACATTGGAGCCGGTGCTGTTCAGGTGCTTGTGGCCGCCGGGCGCGCCGCCCTCGGTAAAGTACGAACTCTGCTCTTCTGAAGAGAAACTGCAGAAGAACCAGCCTGATATCTCATGGAAGAGGTCGCAGAGATGCGTATATCTTCTGAGCTTGCCGAACAGGCTGAGAGCCGTGCGGTGATCGTCGTCGAGCGAGATCTCTTCTGTCTTGCCGTCATCTCTTCCGGGACAAAGCACAAAGCCTTCTCCGTCAGTTACTTCGAGCAGCGTTGTCAGCTTATATGTCCCGCCTTCTTCGCGGGTGCTCCTCACGGCCTTCTCGTAAGATACGACAGGCGTTCCGAACCTGTTTGCCAGGATGGACAGCTCGTACTGGATATAGTCGGACTTGCCGGTCTCCCTGTCACCCAGCTTGAAGAACACCTTGAACTTGGAAGGCTTGGACTTATCGGGAGTCATGTTGGAGAACCCCGGTCTTCCGCAGCTGATCGACGCTGCAGTAACGCCGTCGGTAACGCAGTCCTTCATGTAGGCAAGGCACCCCATAAAGCTGGTCTTGCCGGTATTGTTGCGTCCTATCAGGGCGTTGAGCTTACGCATCGGATTCGCGCGATGCCCGCCTTCTCCTGCGGGACTTACGCTCTCATCTATCAGTATGCCCGCCTGATCGTTATCGAATATATCGAAATTGATTATCTGTACACCGAGTATCATACTTATCCTCTTTCCTCGAGCCGAAGCATAATGATTTCCTGTCTTTCATTATAATACTTTCAAAAAGATAAAGCCCCGTGCGGGGCTTTATTATTCCAATCTCATTCCTGAGCGAAGTATTGCCTGCGAGCGTTTTCCGCACAAGCGAAGCGCGGAGGACCTAAGCGAGCAGGTAATACCGAGCGAGTGCGGAGGACCTAAGCGAGGAGGCAGGCTCACTCGCCGTCTATCGCAGAATCAAGCTCCTTAAGATTTGTCTGAAGCTTTGCAGAGCATGCAGCGAGGTCATCGTTTACGCCCTCGAGCAGCTGCTTAACATACAGGTGAGCATTCTTTCTGAGCTCTTCTGCCTGAGCCTCAGCATTGGCAATGATCTGGGCAGCTTCTTCTCTGGCGCCCTTTGTGATCTCGTGGTCATTGACCTTGATCGCATACATTCTGTTAGCGTCGTCGATGATCTTCTTATTCTTGTCACGAGCGGTGCTGATGATATCCTGAGCCCTTGCAACGATGTCGTTTGCCTGAGCTACTGCACCCGGAAGATTATTCTTCAATATCTGGAGAGAGTTGATGGTCTCATTCCTCTCGATAGAACACTTGTCAGAGAACGGTACGCCCGTAGCGTCCTTGATGGTATCGATAAGATAATCGATGTGCTTTATGGCGTCGTAACGCTGGCCTCCCTGATTGAAGTTACTGTTCTCCATTATTGTTTCCTTCCTTTCATGAATTTATCGTTTACTGTATCAATAATCTCGGCAGGAACCATCTTCGAGATGTCGCCGCCGTAATATCCTACTTCCTTGACGATGGTCGAGCTTATGAGCGACATATCGTCTCTGCACGGCAGGAGGATCGCATCGTATTCCGGATACAGAAGCCTGTTCGCGAGCGCGAGCTCTGCCTCATAGCGGAAATCCGACTCTGACCTGATGCCCCTTACCGAAGCGCAGCAGTCGAGCTGCTTGTAGAGGTCTACGAGCAGGCCTCCCCACTCCATGACCTCGATGTTATTAAGGTTCTCGCCGGCGAGCGATCTCTTGATAAGATCGACTCTCTCATCGGGCGTAAAGAGAGGAGACTTGGCGCTGTTCTCCATAACGGCCACAACAAGCTTGTCGCAAAGCTTCGAAGCACGCCTTACGATATCCCTGTGACCTCTTGTGAACGGGTCGAAGGTGCCCGGGAAAAGCATTACCTTCAAGAATTTCCCCTCTTTTCTTTATTCTTCTTAAAAAATGTTAACACTGTAATCCCGTAACTACAAGAACGAACATGCTCGAGCGCTATCTGGTCATACACGGGAGGGTTGTCTTCCGCGTGTTCCACGATAAGCATACCGTCATCGGCAAGCAGGTTTCCGCGGCAGATCAGCTCGGCCGCATCCCTTGCCAGATCAGGCACGATCCTGTACGGGGGATCCATGAATATAATATCAAATTTTTCTCCCTTTGAGGCAAGCATTTCGAGGGCCGGAAGCACTCCCATGCGGTAGAAACGGAACTCGTCGGAATCCTTCATGCGGATCTTCTCGAGGTTCTGCGAGATCATCCTTGCAGGTTCCCGTGGCCCTGACTGCTCCCCTGGACACGGCTTCGATGCCTATCTGGCCGCAGCCTGCGCACAGATCGAGGAACTCGGATCCCGGCACGTCCCGCTGGATTATGGAGAACAGAGCCTCCTTGACCTTATCGGTCGTAGGCCTCGTCTTGTCCCCCTTTGGCGCCTGGAGCACCGCTCCTCTGAACCTTCCCGTTACCACTCTCGGCATGTCACAATGACCCCATCTTTCTTCCGAATCTCAGCTCGAACATGGATGCGATCGCATTATACAGCACAGACGCTTCCTCTGTCTTCTCCTCGAAAACCTTATTCACCGCCTCGCACGCTTCCGAAGCAATCGCTATATCCGTATAGAGATTGGCCGCCCTTAGCGACGGGATGCTGTGCTGTCTCGTTCCGAAGAAATCGCCGGGGCCTCTTAATTCAAGGTCTTTCTGGGCCAGTTCGAAACCGTCCGAGGATTCGCACATCATCTTGATCCTCTGGAGCGCGAGTTCGGATCTGGACTCCGATACAAGGAGGCAGAAGGACTTGGACGAGCCCCTTCCGATCCTCGATTCTTCCTCTTAACTGATGCAGAGTGGACAGGCCGAACCTGTCGGCATCCATGATGACCATGACATTGGCATTGGGGTTGTCTACGCCGACTTCGACAACGGTCGTGGATATCAGTATCTTCACCTCGCCCCTTACAAAACGCTCCATGACATCGAGCTTTGCAGCCTCGTTCATCGAGCCGTACAGAGTCTCCGTGGTATATCTTCCCGACAGTCCCGTCTTGTCGATCATTTCCTTCATCTGGACTACGCTTATTATCTCTGACTCGTCGACGTCGGGTGTCATCCTGTAGCCGTCGTCGGGCTCCATGTGTTCGTCATCTATCTTGGCGCAGACGATGTAAGCCTGCTCACCTGCTTCGAGCTTGGACTTTAGCACATCCGTGATGTCAGGGCTCGTCCTTGAATCGACAAACCAGGTCTTGATCGTCTGACGGCCTGCCGGCTTCTGCTTGATTATCGATGTGGCCATGTCACCGTAGAGCACCATCGCGAGTGTCCTTGGGATGGGCGTAGCCGTCATGACGAGGTTGTGCACACTGTTGACCTCGCCCGAAGCGCCCTGCTTGATGAGGAGCTTCTCCCTCTGCTTTACGCCGAACCTGTGCTGCTCGTCTGCTATTACGAGAGCAAGATCGTCGAATTCGACATTATCGGACAGCAGTGCGTGAGTTCCGATGATCACTGCGGCCTCACCCTGCCTCATCTTCTCCTTGATCTCTTTCTTGACCGACTGTTTGGTCTTGCCGAGCAGCAGCACGACATTGATACCGCTGCCCTCGAGGAGCTTTACCGCGGTGTTGTAATGCTGGCTCGCGAGGACCGAAGTCGGTGCGAGAAGAACAGACTGCTTGCCCATGAGCGCAGTCATCGCCATCGCAAGTATCGCGACGACGGTCTTGCCCGATCCTACGTCTCCCTGTACAAGGCGGTTCATCGGGGTATCCTTCATGAGATCCATCTGTATCTCCCTGACGGCCTTTGCCTGGTCATCAGTGAGCTTGAAGCCCAGGTTGGATATTATCTTATTCCACCTGGTCTTGATGTCTTCGTTAAGTGCCGAACCCGGAGGCGGCACGACTCTCTCGGCCTTCTCCGTCACCGTGGTATCAGAGCCTGCTATCTTCATGCCTATCCCGAGCAGGATAAGCTCTTCGTATGCTATCTGTCTTCTTGCCCTGTCGGCTTCAGCCATGTCCTTCGGGAAATGTATCATGCGGTAGCACTCGGAAGGCGCGACGAAGCCCTCCGCCTTAACGACTTCCTGCGGTATGACATTCAGCAGCTCGGATCCGCACAGATCCAGTGCCGTCCTTACCCACCTCGACAGGTTGTTGGAAGTCACGCCTTCGGTCAGCGGATACACGGGCTTTACGAGCTCATCGGGGTTGATCTTCGAAGCATTCTCGATGTAGGGGTTTACCATCTGGGGCTTTCCTGCGAACATCGTGACCTTGCCGTGTACGAAGCACTCGTCGCCAACTGCAAACTTTCGGGCGATGTAAGATGAGTTGAAGAAGGTCACCTTGATGCGCTTGAAGCCGTCCGACAGGTAGAAGCTGACAGGTCTTGTCCTGGACCTGACGTTCACTTCCGGCTTGGTCGCCACATGTGCGCGGAAGGTTATCTCCATGCCGTCCCGGGCATCGTAGAAGTCCCCCGCGTTGTTCCAGTCGTTATACCTTCTGGGGATGTATGTGATCAGGTCATAGATAGTCTCTATGCCGAGTTTTGCAAGCTTCTCCTCGGCAGAAGGACCTATGCCGTATAATGCTGCCACGGGACTGGACAGATGTATCGCCGCCATCAGACCCTCCTCCTGCAGAACGCACCAAGCGGGCAATCTGCGCATCTCGGATTTTTCGCCGTGCAGTATTCTCTTCCGAGGTCGACGGACAGATGTCCTATCGCGATCCACTTGTCTTCGTCAAAGACCTTCATCATGTCTTTCTCGACTCCTGCAGGGTCCTTGCTGTCAGATATGCCTATCCTGTACATGACGCGCTTGCAGTGCGTGTCGACGACGATCGCGGGCGTGCCGTATATCTCGCCCACGATGAGGTTGGCGATCTTGCGGCCTATGCCGGGGATCTCCATGAGGGCGGGAACATCGTTGGGGATAACTCCTCCCCACTCACCTGTAAGCTTCTCCGCGAAAGCCTTCACCGACCTGGACTTGGATCCTGTCAGACCGACGGGCCTTATCATCCCGGCTATGTCTTCGATATCCGCCGCTGCTATGTCAGCCGGCTCCGGGTACTTCGCGAAAAGCTCCTTCGCCGTCAGGTTTACTCTCACATCGGTACACTGTGCGGAAAGTATCCCTCTTATCGCCAGGCGCTCGGGCCTGTCCGTATCAAGGGAGCATTGTGAATCGGGGAACTCTGCCGTCAGAGCATCCCATGCCATTGCCGCGAGCTGTTTCCTGCTGATACGGGACATGTCAGCGCTTATCTGCAGGCTCGGTCGGGAATGAGAATACGAACTTCGCGCCGCCCAGCTCCGTGCCTTCGTCGCAGACTATAGTCTGACCGTGACCGGCAAGGATCTGTTTGCAGATATAAAGACCGAGACCGAATCCTTCGACCTTACGCGACGGATCGCCCTTATAGAAGCTCTCGAAGATCCTCTTACGCTTGGATTCTTCGACGCCTGCTCCGGAGTCCTCTACGGATATCCAGATCTTGTTGTTGCGCCTGTCAGTCTCGGTCGACACCTTGATCGAACCGCCTGAAGGCGTGAACTTGATGGCATTGGTGATGATGTTGATGATGACGCGGCAGAGCTGCTGCGCTTCACCGTAAGCAATGATGCCGGGGCCCGGATCAAGGGACTTGATGACCTTGATGTTCTTCTCCGCCAGCTGTGCTTCGAGGTTATCCACGATGTCCGTGATCATCTCGTTGATGTTGAACGCTTCCATCATGGAAGGATCGACGTGTGACAGCGAAGATGCCTCAGTCATTGAAGTAACGAGCGTCCAGATACGGTCAGCCTGCTGCTTGATGAGTTCGAGATAGTGAGGCTGCTTCTCGGGCGGGATAGTGCCGTCGAGCATAGCAGTTACGAAGCCGTTGATCGAAGTGAGCGGAGTCCTGATATCGTGAGCGATCGAGGAGATGAAGATCTCTCTGTCGTGCTCCTGGTTCTCGAGTGATTCGATCATGTTGTTGACCGTGCGGCCCATCTCGGTGAACTCGCTCGATACCGCGAAGCTCGAATAGTTCTCGGGCTCTGAATACTTCTGCTGTACCCTTACCTTGAAGTCGCCTTCGGAGACCCTGGAGATCGCATATGAGATATCCTTCATCGGCATGAGGCTCAGGTAAACGAATACGGCATAGAGCACGATCGCGATGACCATCGCTATCATGGCGGGAAGGAAGATTACGTTGATATACTCTGCCCTTGTGGCATTGGTGGATTCCGTATTGCTTACAACGCAGTAATAATCAGTGCCGTAGACCTTGCAGCAGCTGATGGATGTTACCGACATGGAGTTATGCGTATCGTATGTTGCAAGTTCTCCGTTGCTGGCGGTGCTGATGAGTTCTATTACGATCTCGTCGGATATGTAATACTTTCCGCCTGATACTTCGGTAATGATTATCGAATCCTGGATATTGTCTATGCTCGAGCCTCTGCTGAGCACTCTGCCTTCCGAATCAAGCAGATATACCGAACCGAAGTTGTTATAGAGGTTGGAATTGATGAACCTGTCTACGATCCTGGAGTTCTTGAACGCCGCCGAGCCGTCATTATCGACGGTATAAACGAATTCATTATCGTATGATCCCGTTACGGTCTCGATATCTATCGCCAGACCCTGTGCAGCAGTACGGGTTCCGTGCGTTACTTCAAGGGAAAGCATCCTCAGCATATTCTCATATGAGAGGAATAACAACACGGCAAATACTATGAGCGTGGTGAAGATCAGGAATGAGATTATGAATACGGCGACATTGGCCGATACCCTGCGGCTGTCTGACTTAGAAGCCATGGGTTACCTCGTCTCGAACTTGTAACCTTTACTCCAAACTGTCTTGATGCACCAGTTCTGCTCCCTGTCGGGATTCTCGATCTTCTCTCTGATCCTCTTGATGTGAACGTCGACCGTTCTGGATTCTCCGTAGAAATCGTAACCCCAGACATTCTCGAGGAGCTGTTCACGGGTAAATACTCTGTTCGGATTGGAAGCCAGGAAGAACAGGAGTTCGAGCTCCTTCGGCGGCATGTAGATCTCGTTGCCGTCAACGGTTACAACATAGCGGATCTTATCAACGGAGAAGCCGGGATATGTGATGATATCCGTGCTCTCTCCGTACGTCTTAAGACTGCCTTTACACGGGCAAGTACTTCCTTAGGCTCGAAAGGCTTCGGGATATAGTCGTCTGCGCCAAGCTCGAGACCGATGATCTTATCGAGTGTATCGGTCCTTGCCGTAAGCATGATGATCGGAACGTCAGATGTCTTCCTGATCTCACGGCAGATATCGTTGCCGTCAGTACCGGGAAGCATGAGATCGAGGATGATGATATCGGGCTTGCTGGTATTGAAGACCGCAAAAGCCTTGTCGCCCTGCATGCAGGTAACGACCTGATATCCTTCTTTCTCAAAATAGAGCTTAAGAACTTCAATGATGCTCGGATCGTCGTCTACGAGCAAAACCTTGTTTGCTGCCATTTGATCACCCCTGTTTAATATATTCCTTACTCTGCCGATTCGTCTTTGTCTCACGTAGGCCACCTTATCGAGCTTCCTGAGCCGCTCCATTATATGCTCTCCGATAGCAGTACTGCTTATCTCGCGCTTGAAGTTGTTGTTCACCATATCCGTTATCTCGGTGGCGATACCGTTCATCTGTTCAGATGATACTGGTCTCTTCGAACAGGCAACCGCAAGGCTTCGAAGGATCTTGGATTCGTTATAGGCTTCCCTTACTCCGTTCTTCTTTACGACCATCGGAATAAGACCTTCTATCCTCTCAATCGTGGAGAACCGGTGGCCGCATTTGAGGCATTCCCGGCGGCGCCTGATCTCATATCCTTCGCTTGAAGCTCTGGAGTCTAAGACCTTGTCGTCATTCTCTCCGCAATTGGGACAGATCATTTAATTACTGGCCATCCTTACCGAACATGAACCAAGGCTTAGCTGACTTCTGCTGAGGTCTCTCCTCGACCTGAGGAGTAACGTTAGCCTGAGGTCTTCCGCCCATCTGAGGCTGCTGGGGAGCAACCTGAGGCTGTGCCTGAGGTGCGGGTGCCGGCTGAACAGGTGCAACAGGTACCGGTTCAGGTGCAGGTGCAGCGGGAGCTGCGGTAGGCTGGTTATTTGTGGAATCGTCACCGAATCTGAAGCCGGGCTGTGCTCTCTGTACGGGAGCAGGTGCAGGCTCAGCGGGCTGTGCAGCCGGTCTCGGAGTATACTCTGTCCTCGGAGTCTGAGGCTGTGCCTGAGGCTGTCTCGATGTGATGATCGTGGGATTCTCTCTGGAAAGAACAGATGTGCTTGCCCTGTGGCCTGCTGATGCATTAATCGTGTTGTCAAAGCCGGAAGCGATGACTGTGATCATGAGTTCATCCTCAAGTGAGTCGTCAATAACGGCACCGACGATGATCTCTGCTTCAGGAGCAGCTTCCGTACGGATAACGGAAGAAGCGGCATCGATCTCGGACAGGCGCATTCCGCGTCCGCCCGTGAAGTTAACGATAACACCTGTAGCGCCTTCGATAGTAGTATCGAGGAGAGGTGAATTGATAGCCTGTCTGATAGCGACCTGAGCGCGGTCCTCTCCGGATGCGCGGCCGATACCCATGTGGCAGATACCTGCGTCCTTCATGACTCTGGTAACGTCAGCAAGGTCGAGGTTGATAAGTCCGGGGATAGCTACGAGGTCAGAGATACCTGCAACACCGAACTTAAGTACCTGGTCTGCCATATTGAAAGCTTCCTCGAATGATGTGTTGTCATCAACAACATCAAGGAGCTTGTCATTGGATACAACGATAAGTGAATCAACTGCTTTCTGAAGTTCACGGATACCGCGCTCTGCATTGGCAGCTCTCTTAGCACCCTCGAATGTGAAGGGGCTTGTAACTACTGCAACTGTGAGGATACCGAGATCACGTGCGATCTGTGCAACAACGGGAGCAGCTCCTGTTCCTGTACCGCCGCCCATGCCTGCCGTGATGAAGAGCATGTCTGTGTTGGCAATTGCTTCAGCGATCTCATCTCTGGATTCTTCAGCGGACTTCTCACCTACGCTGGGGTCAGCACCGCAGCCGAGGCCTCTGGTAACCTTCTCGCCGATCTGGATCTTAACTTCCGCCTTGTTCTTTGCAAGCGCCTGATTGTCTGTGTTTACAGCAATAAAAGTGACGCCCTGGACACCACTTTCAACCATTCGGTTAACTGCATTGCTTCCGCCGCCGCCTACACCAATTACCTTGATGCTTGCGACATTCGATTCATCCATTGAATAGCTGTGCTTGCTTTCAGACATCCTTCATTTCCTCCGTTGCTCGGTTTATCACTAATTGACCGTTATTAATAAAAACATATAAACAAAGTTATACATTTTTGGATTTTAACCCAAATAGCGGTCTCATTCAATATTTAAGCCTGTTTGACCCAATATTGTAAAATACTCCCACGGTCATTTTATCATTAAATTGCGGAATTCCAGCGGTAAATAACAAATTTATTTATATTCTTGATAAATAAATTCGTCTCCTGTCATATCAAAAGCACCGCTCGATGTCACCTGGTCAAAAGCATTGGAATCAAAGAGATAGAGCAGCCAGGCCATATTCTCATCTATCTTATCCGTGCCGTTCAGCTTTATCTGGACCATATTCCCGCTCTTGGAATAGATCGTCAGGAATATGTAACCGGACGGCAGTATCCTGACCTCCGAAGTATTCTCGAACATACAGTAATCGCCTCCGACAGAAGCGTTGTCGGCATTGAGGATCGCACCGAGTATTATGATCGCCTTCTTAAAGTCGTTCATGTTCTTGATCGTAAGCTTCTCCCCGAGCACTGCCCCGTCGATCTCCATTCCGCAGATGACCGGTCTTACTTCTGACGCATTGTCCGCAGACGAGAGTTCCAGCACGATGCCGTCCCTGTCGATCGCGATATAGCCGTCGGCAGTCTTGATGTACGCTATCTTCTGTCTCTCCTTGACCTGTATGGTAACCGTTGACGGTATCTTCACGGATATGGTTATGCTCTCGACATAGGGATTCTTCTCCATGATCATCTGCTCTGTCTTCCCGTAATTGAGACACAGTATGTCGAAGATGTTCCCGCTCACACCGCTCATAAGATGTGCATTGTATTCAAGTCCCGTCATGTTCAGGATCTCTTCGTCAGACAGGACCACATTACCTTCAATATTGACATTCCTTACTCTGAAAGCCGGGAGGAAGATAATGCACAGCACCATTGCAATGAATGCCGCCGCCAGCACCAGTGCCGCTATGGTGGCATTGGAAAGCGGGATCATATCCCTTATGGAAGTCTCGCTTTCCTGCGTCTTTTCAGCAGCCGGATGCTTCGCAGGGGCTTTTTTCTTTATTGGTTTGGGAGCGTGCTTATTTGAAGGCGCTTCCTTCTCTTCGGCATGAGGCCTCTCCTCTTTCCCGGGGGCTTTCTCTGCCTCGGCTTCGGCTTCTTCCGCCTCTTCTTCAGTTATGGCAGGCTCTTCGGGCTTTTCTTCGGGCTTGTCTTCCGGATCAGTCCGATCTTCAGCCGCCGGTTCCTGCTTTTTCTCCGGTTCCTGCTTTTTTGCAGGCTCTTCCTTCCCGGCAGGACCTTCCTTGTCCTTATCACCGGGTTTGATCTCATCGGAATCAAAACCGAACAGCTTGTCTAATTCCTTATCGTCCATTATTTCTTTCCGAGAGCCTCGTTAATGGCATTTACTATTCTGTCGTCACAGTCGCTGACAGCCAGTTTGCCTGCTGCCTGTCTGATATTCCCGCGTCTTTGCCCGTCTGATAAGAGTTCCCTTAAGACAGGAGTAAGCTTGCCTGCCTTTACATCGTCATCAGATATTACAATGCCGCCTCCCTTCGAAGCAATAGCCTCAGCATTAAACGTCTGATGGTCATGAGCCGCAAAAGGATACGGGACCATTATCGCACAGGCCTTTGCCGCCGTTATCTCGGCACAGGTTACGGCGCCCGCACGCAGTATGCACACGTCGCTTCCCGAGATGTAATAAGACGGGTTCGGGATATAATTCTCTATCCTGATGTTCGGATTGTCTTTCGCCGCCTCGGGGATCTCAACGGAATTATGCTTGCCCACGCTCAGGACAAACTTAACGTCCTTGAAAGCCTCGTCAAGTGCACAGTCAAGGACAAATCTCGTTATCGTCGCGGAACCGAGAGAACCGCCCATGGCAAAGACCAGTTTCTCATCGGGTGCAATCCCTAACTTCTCCCTTGAACTCTCATACGTGTTCTCGAAAAAGATGGGCCTTACGGGGTTGCCCGTGCACACCACACGCTTTGCTTTCGGGAAGATATTCTCCTGCCCCGGGAATCCGGTCATGACGAGAGCAGCCCCTTTGGACAGTTCCTTGTTAGCCCTTCCCGGGAAAGCGTTAGCCTCGTGGATTATTATCGGGACATTAAGGCTCCTGGCCGCATAGAGGAGCGGCGCGCTGACAAAGCCTCCGGTGCTGATGACTGCTTCGGGCTTGAACTCTTTTATGAGCTTCTTGCATTCGGTCCTCCCCTTCAGAAGAGCCGTTACTGCAGGAACTATCTTGGGTGACGGTTTGGTAGGGATCGCCTTTGCATGAACGTTGACGAACTCATACCCTGCGGCGGGAACGAGCTCGCCTTCAAGACCTTCTGTCCTTCCGGTAAATAAGATCTTACAGGTATCACCTGACTCCGCAACGCTCTTATCGAGCATACCGGCTATGGCAAGTGCGGGATTGATATGACCCGAGGTTCCCCCTCCTGTAACGATAAAACGACGTTCCATCCGTCAGGCACCGGCTTTCTTTTTCGGTGCCGGATCCGTCGCATAGCGCGATACTGACAGGATGAATCCGTATGCTGTCATAAGGAAGATCTGGGCTGTTCCGCCGTAACTGATAAAAGGAAGCGTGACGCCGGTCGAAGGGATTACCTGAAGCTCAACCGCAAGGTTCATCAGCACTTCTATAAAAATGAGCGCAGTACACCCCGTGGCGACAGTCCTGGCAAAGAGGCCTTTTGCATTCCATATGACTTTCAGGCACATGAAGAACATGACCATGTACAGCGATATGAGTATCACGCCTCCGACAAAGCCGGTCTCCTCGATGTAGATCGAGAAGATGTAGTCGTTCTGGGCCTCTGAGACATAGTTGTATTTTGATCTTGAATTGCCGAGGCCGGTGCCCCACATACCGCCTGAACCAAGGGCATTGAAAGCATTGTCGATCTGCCTTGTATCATCCGCAGTAAGATTGGTCTCTTCGCCTTCGGACTCTTCGTCAGCTGTAAAGATCGCAAGTCGCTTAAAAACGTGTGCGAAGTTCGTTGTTATCTTCTCCTGGAATGACGGCATTACTGTCATGAGTACTATCAATGCTATAACGCCGAATATGATCGTTATGAGACCGCCCGTGATCCAGGACTTGATCGGGATCTCGGAACTCAATGCGCACATGAATATGACGGCTCCTATGATGAGGAAGCACGACAGGTGCGGTTCAAGAAGGATAACGAGGTCAACAAGGATAACAGCTGCTATGGGGACGATAAAATCGAATGTAGCATCGAGCAGCATCTGTTTGCCGGGATTCTTCGCCTTGATCTTGCCCTTGCGGTGAAGATCGTCAATAAACGCCCTGTATCCTGCAAACGCAATGACCAAAGCGACTTTGATAAGCTCGGAACTCTGGAACTGGATACCGCCGATCGTGATCCATCTGCTCGCACCGTGCTGCTGACCGCCCTGTCCCATCGCGAGCGTAACAAACGCCAGTAAGCCACTGAGAACATAAGCACCCAGCACGATCGGTTTTCTCTTGAAGAAATTGATCGGGATGAAAGCGACGATAAGACATCCTGCCACGCCGGCAAGGGTAAATAACAGCTGTCTCTTGAGGAAGTAAGCTGAATCCTGGAACTGTCCGTATGCGTCAGGACCCGAGACCGAATACAGGATAATGAATCCGTAAACGAGCATTCCCGCAAGCATCAGCATCATCGGGATGTTTGTCTGGTATCTGCGGGCAGGCATGGCTTTGGTCCCGTCAGGCCGCACATTGCTGTGTACGGGATGTCCGGGATCGATCAGCTTCTCTATGTCGCTGTCGGTATGAAGATGCTGCGTTTTGCCTTCTTCTTTCATTATGCCTCGTTGCCCTTTTCCGTAAATGTTTTTGCCAATGCTTCAAATCCGAATGAATGAGAAGCTTTGAACAGGACTGCATCACCCGGCTTGATGATCCGTTCGAGTTCTGCCCCTACAGCCTGTGTATCCGGACACTGAGTGATATCGAGTCCGGCATCCGCCTCTCTTGCGCCTCTGATAAAATCACCGGCGTTCTCACCCGTAACGAGTATTATATCAAAACCGTATTTTGCGCAGGACCTTCCCGTCATCTCGTGGAGCTCTGCAGCGTAATCGCCGAGTTCGAGCATTCCGCCTAACACTGCGATCTTCCTTCTCCCCCTGGCGGTCCATGAGAAACTCCTGAAAGCATTCTCCATAGACTCCGGTGCCGCATTATACGCATCGTTGACTATGAGATACTTCTCAGTCAGGGTTATCTTGCCCCTGCCCTCTCCGAGACCGGATCTTGCAATAACATCTTTTATCTCAGCCGAATCCTTCAGTCCGCAGGAATATGCGCAGAACAATGCAAACAATGCGTTTCTTACCGCGAAAGCGCCGTGATGCGGCACAATGAACCGGTCATCCGGATCGTATTTATCACCGTCTATGTTTGACCTGACGCCAAACGACATTCCTTCTTCATCTTCCGTCAGGTCTTCGGCCGACACGCTCAGCGGGCATACACTAATATCAGTCCCGCCTTCAGCGGACACTGCTGCTATGACCTTTCCGCCTGACAAATTATCAATAGCATATCCGAGGAGGCTGTCATCATCGGCATTGACCGCAAGGATGCCGCCGTCAGTAAGGCCCTCCGCGATCTCCATCTTTGCCTTCATGATGTTCTCTCTGGAACCGAGTCTGCCGATATGAGAATAACCGACATTGGTTATAACGGCAATGTCAGGTCTTGCTATGGCGGTAAGGTAGGATATCTCTCCCAATGCCCTCATTCCCATCTCAAGCACCATGACCTGAGTGTCTTCGGGAGCTTCAAGGATGGTCCTGGACATGCCGATCTCGTTATTGTTGTTTGCGCTCGTGCTGTGCACTTTGAGTCCCGTGCGGAGCACATCGGCGATCATGTTCCTGGTCGAAGTCTTGCCGACAGAACCTGTTACGGCGATCACCTTCGCGCCCAGCTTGAACCTGTACGCTCTTGCAAGAGCTCCAAGCGCATCGATTGTATTGCCTACAACAATTCCGATACCGCCTTCGGGGATATAAGACTCATCGTCGACCACGACGCAGCTGGCGCCTTTGTCTATTGCCTGCGAAGCATATTCGCAGCCGTTGAAATTCTCTCCCCTTATTCCGACGAACAGATTGCCGTCTGCGACTGTCCTCGTATCCGTTGACACACCGGTTATTATGACAGATCCGGCCTGAACCGGGCCTGATGCCTTTGCCGCCAACTTTCCGCCTGTGGTTCTGACTGCTTCATCAAGGGTAAACATCACTCTCATGTGCGCTTGGCCTCAGCTTTCTTTACCGCAAGCTGTGCCTGCTCATGATCATCGAAATGTATCGTCTTATCGGCAAAGATCTGATAATCCTCATGTCCCTTGCCCGCAATGAGCACGGTGTCTCCGGGGGCGGCCATCTCGATTGCCCTGCAGATCGCTTCGGATCTGTCCTGCACTATCTCATACTTTCCGGAAGTCTTTGATATTCCCGTAACGATGTCTTCGATTATCGCTTCGGGTGCTTCGTTCCTCGGATTGTCGGAAGTGATCACGGTATAATCAGACAGATTGCCCGATACCTCACCCATCTCGAAACGCCTTGTCCTCGACCTGTTCCCGCCGCATCCGAATACGGTAATGATCCGGCCTTCCGTATAATCCCTGAGGGTCCTGACCACACTTTCCAAGGCAGCGGCATTGTGCGCATAATCCACCAGGATCGTTATTTCCAGGTTGTTTTCCACCGGCTGCACACGTCCGGGAACACTGATCTCCCCGAGCGCCTGCTTTACCGCTTCGAAATCCACGCCGAGCACGCCGGCGCATGTTATCGCACAGAGCGCGTTATACACATTGAATTCACCGGGAAGCGCAGTAAACACCCTGCCGTTATAGAAAGGACTTGTAACGGTAAACTCCGTTCCCGTGACATGTCCCATCCTCTTCTTTGTGAGATCAGAAGCGCGCACTTGCGCACCTTCTGCAAGACCGTAAGTAATCACATTGCATCTGGATGAGGCATACTCTGCCGCCTGTCTGCCGGCTTCACAGTCCGTGTTGATGATGCCGTTCTCGCAGTTGTCGAAAATCTTAAGCTTGCACCTCATGTAGTCTTCCATATCGGGATGCTCATTGGGCGCGATATGGTCTTCATAAAGATTAGTAAAGCATGCGCATCTGTATCTGATGCCGTAGACACGGTCGAGCTTAAGTCCCTGTGACGAGACTTCCATGACGAGGTTGCCGATGCCGGCATCCCTGAGCTGACTCATCATGTCAAATATCTCTTTGGATTCAGGCGTTGTGTGTTCCGCATGGGTAACCTTGCCGGCGATTACATTCTGCACGGTTCCGATAAGACCCGCACCTGCTCCGGACTTCTCAAGTATTGCATGGAGCATGAAGGCGGATGTGGTCTTGCCTTTCGTGCCGGTAATACCCGAGATGGCAATATTCCTCTCCGGATGTGACGCAAATGCCGCTGACGCGAGAGCAAGGAACCTTCTCGTGTCGCTTGCTTCGACCAGTGTGCAGCTGTCCCCGCAGATCTCTTTAAGAGTATCTGAAGGATTGCCTTCGCGCCTGCTGTCGGCTATGACCGCCGAAGCACCGCTGTTCACAGCCTGCTTTATAAAATCATGTCCGTCTGAAGTAAAACCCGTTATCGCGACAAACAGGCTTCCGGGCTGTATCTTCCTGGAATCGTACTCCACGGAAGTCACATCGCATTCCAGCGATCCGGATATCAAAACGTACTCTTCATTTCCCAGTATCTCAGATAAATGCATCGTTATCTGCTCCCAAGTATATTAACCTTCGCCGTCCTCTTCGTCTTCAGGCGGAAGATCCATATCGGCAACCACTCCGTCTTCGCCGGTATTATCACCGCCGCCGTCGGGAACAGTCTCTTCTTCCTCCGTCTCTTCGATCACGGCATCCTTTACAAGCGTGACATGGATGATCTCTCCCGCATAGACAGTCTCGCCGATCGCATAATCCTGCTCCGTGCAGACGCCTCCGACATCTCCGTCTATCTTGCAGTTGAGATTCAGGTCAAGGCAGGCCTCGATACATTCTATCGCAGTCATTCCCGAGAGGTTCGGCACTTTTGTGGTAAGGAACTGAGACTCCGTGACACCTTCAGGATACATGACGACAACACCGGTCTTATAGAGAGTTGCCGTGTAACTCGGATATGTCTGATAGACGATGGTATCGGCATCCATATCGAGCGTTCCGTAGAGCGTGGACAGACCATTGGTGGAGATCTTCGAAGCGGCTTCGGATGCCGTCATGCCGTCGACCTTCTGAACGTAGAATTCCTTTAAGAGTTCTTCATATTCGTCTTCGTTGAACTTTCTCTCGACACCCATGTATGTAAGAGTTCCTTCAACTATCTTTGCGGCAGTGGAAGCTGCGGACGAAGAACCGACGGAATGATCCTTCGGCTTGTTGATAACGACGAGCACTGCGATCTTCGGGTTGTCGGCAGGTGCATAGCAAGAGAATGAGAGCACATGGCATCCTGCATTCTCACCGGTTTCGATCGTGGATGTCGAGGTCTTGCCTGCGACATTGTATCCGGGAACCTTACCTGCGGAACCGGTACCGTCGGAGACAACGAGTTCCATGAGCGCCCTTACCCTTGCACAGGTCTCTTCCGAGAACACCGTCCTTACTACCTCAGGTTCTATCTCGTCGACGATATTGCCTTCGGAGTCCGTGATATATTTCGCGATATGCGGTACCAGGAGGTCTCCGCCGTTGATGATCGCGCAATAGGACATAAGCAGCTGCACGGGAGTGACCGTGGCAGACTCGCCGAAAGAAAGACACGCCATATCGAGCTGCTGCGGATCGCTGTGGAAGATGCCCTTTCCTTCCGCAGGAAGATCGATGCCGGTAATGTCATAGAAACCGAGCATTCGAACATAAGAATAATACTTGGTAACGCCGATCCTCAGAGCAAGCTGTGCGAAGATCGGGTTGCATGAGTTCTGGAATGCCTTGGACAGTGTCTCCTCACCATGGTTATATCCGCCTGACTTCTGGAGCCAGCAGGATATCGAATAATCCGAGATCTGCACGGGCGCGTCGCTGAAGACCTCGTCCTCGTTCGTCAGGTTCTCCTCCATGGCGATGCAGGTCGTAAGAGCCTTGAAAGTGGAACCCGGCTCGTAAGTATCAGAAACGCAGCGGTTACGCCAGCAGTTACCCATTATGTACTGGATCTTGTCGTCATCCGACATGAAATTCCACGTATTGATATCCATTCCATACGGCATCGCGTAGGGGTCGTTAAGATCGTAGTTCGGCAGCGACACCATAGCAAGGATCGCACCGGTGTAGGGATCGATGACGATCGCGCACACACCGTCTATCGGCTGGTATTTCTCATACGCCTCGTAGCAGGCCTCCTCAGCAATTCTCTGAATGCTGACATCGATATTGGTAACGATATTGTATCCGTTGGTCGCAGGCTCGACAGTAGCTTCCGAGTACGGCAGGACACCGCCCGTGATCTCGTCCGTCTCCGAATACCTGTATCCGTCAGTACCGGAGAGGATATCATCGTAATACGCTTCCAGTCCGTACAGTCCGACCAGGTTCACGCCGTCATTCTTCGCATAGCCGATTACCTGGGCAGCCAGGCTTCCGTAGTTGTAATATCTCTGGGGAACCGCGACGAAACTGAAACCGCCCACCTTATTTTCCTTAAGGTAAGCCTCGAATGCGTCTTTGACTTCAGCCGGGATATTCTTGGCAACGTCGCATCCCTTGACGAGATTCCTCTCATCATTGATGTCATCGGGATCTATCGGAATGATACCGTCCATCTTCTCGTATGTGACGCCCAGGTATTCAATGCATGCGCTTATGATCTCTTCCCTTGAGAGTATCGAAGAAGTGACCTGGTTCGGAGTGCATACGACAGTATAGTCATAAGTATTGGATGCCAGCGGGACGCCGTTGCAGTCATAGATCATTCCGCGCTCGGCGGAATAGGTCATGAGAGTCCACTGCTGGCTTGCAGCCGCCTTGGCATAGATGCTGTTGTTGACGACCGTGATATCGTAAAGCTTATATATAAGGAACAAAAAGAATAACGCCATGCACACAAACATAGCGGTGGTAACTATCTTAGAGGATGTCCCTCTGTTCTTATACTCTTCTGATCTAACGGCAGAAGGACCGTTCTCCATTTAAGACCTCCGGCGGCTCAGGCTTCCGGATGCTGCTGGTAGTAGGCTGCGAGTGCGTCCTCGGAATCAGCCAGCATCTCGTCGTTAATTCCGTCCGTGTTATATGTTACCACTGTTTTCAGGGAATCATTATTCGGAACCGGAAGATTTACCACCTGATTCTGGTTCGGGTCCTGCATTCCGAGCGCAAGTGCCTGCGCGCGGATAGTATCCATATCCGTGATCTTGTTGGCATTCTCCTCAGCATCGAGGATCTCGGTCTTGAGTACATTGATCTCATCCTTCAGATTCGAATTGTCCCTGGCGAGCTCCGACAGTTCTGTCTGGGGATACAGCAGGAGCATTATGAACGCACCCACGAGCAGGATGAGCAGGACACATGCGAAGGTCTCGAAAACGGTCCTCGCCGTAAGCCTTCTGGCCTTGCGCTTCTGCTCCCTGTGCAGCGCGACATCTTCGTGTTCAGCCATACGCTCATGGCTTCTGCGGTTAACGTCCTCGTAGCTGACGATCGTTCCGGGACGGGAGGCAATCTCGTTGGGAACTATGTCGAGCTTTTCTTCGACATAGATCTTCTCATCAAAAGGTTCCACCACACCGTCTCTGTATGTGAGTTTGGTGCGGCGTGCTGACAGAGTCTCATAAAGATCCCTGTCCTGCTTCCCTCTGTATGTTTTGTGTTCCCTGACTGCCATAACCCTCTACCTGTATCAGAAATACTGTTCGTTATCGTTCCTTTCAAATACTCTTAACTTCGCACTGTGAGATCTCGGATTCTCGAATCTCTCAAAATCGCCCGGTTCTATCGGTTTCTTTGTTATTACCGTTCCCAAAGGCTTCTTTCCGCATACGCAGACCGGGAAATCCCTGGGGCAGGTGCACGGATTTTCAGCATTCCTGAAGCCTTCCTTCACTATCCTGTCCTCCAGTGAATGGAAGGAAATGATGGCGAACCTTCCTTCAGGATTAAGGTATCTGATCCCGCTGTTTATCAGGCTCTCAAGACCCGCCAGCTCGTGATTTACTTCTATTCTCAGAGCCTGGAAGCAACGCCTTGCCGGATGCTGGTCTTCTCCCCTGCCGTGACCGGGCATATATTCCTTTATTGCCTCGGCAAGCTCTATGGTCCTCGTGAACGGCTTTACCTTACGTCTCTCGATGATCCCGTCGGCAATCCTTCCCGCATGGCGTTCCTCACCGTAATCGGTAAAGATCTTTATGAGCTGCTCCCTGGTGTAGCGGTTTACGATATCCGCTGCCGTACGGTTCTCGCCTCTGTCCATTCTCATGTCGAGCGGGCCGTCGTTCATATAGGAGAAGCCTCTCTCGGCAGTATCGAGCTGATACGAAGAGACGCCGAGATCGGCCAATATGCCGTCAACTCTCTTGATCTTCATGCTGTCCAGGACTTCCTCGATATCACCGTAGTCGGACTTGACCGGCAGCCAATTGATATTGGCGAAGCATTCTTCGCGTCTGAGCATGCACTTAGCCAGTGCCGTATCGTCTTTATCTATTGAGATCAACGTTCCCTGAGGGCTGAGCCTCGAAGCGATAGCTGCGGAATGTCCGCCGCCGCCTGCCGTGCAGTCTACATAGATTCCGTCAGGCTTAATGTTAAGAGCCTCCATGGACTCTCTGAGAAGAACGGATATATGCTTGTAATCAGAGCCCTGTAACATTGAATAGTGTCTCCAATCCTTCGATATCGCTGAGGTCGTGATCCTCATTGTCATAGAACGTCTTTGTGCAGATCAGTAATTTGTCATCATCATTGAACACGCAGATCTCATCGCCGGGCTTCGCGCCAATCCTCTCCCAGAGTTCGCTGATTACGGGGATCCTTCCCTGTGAATCAACGTTGACCTCGCTCGCTTCAAGGACTATCGCCTTCTCAAGCTTACGGGCTGCGGAAGACAGCTTGTTGATCTTCTTGATCTCGGGCTTGATGACATTCTCGAAGCGATCCTTCGAATAGACACTCAAATAGCCTTTATCGAGGCTGTTTGTAACCACAACCTCTTCACCAAGGTTCTCTTTATGCTTTGCGGGGATAAAAAATCTCCCTTTAGCATCGATTTTCTTAATGTCTCGTGCCATTTTGTGTCTCTATCAGCCTGATATTGCGTGTTGTGTTGGAATTTTGCTCTGAAGCACCACTTAACACCACCAGAGTGGGAGATATCTCCTCTTTCCTCCACACAAATGTATTCTATAAGTAATATTCCTTTAATGCAATAGATAATTTGTAATTTCTTGGAAATTTTTTATAATTTGTGTTTTTTCAGATTCCGGGCAGCAAAAAACGGCGTCAATATCGACGCCGTTCTATATGTTTGCTTTTATATCCTTCTAAGCTTTATCAGCCCGTCCCGGTGCTCACTCCCCTGGACATCGATATGTTGAGGATTATCCCGAAAGCAATGTAGTTGATGAGCATGGCCGTACCGCCGAGACTGATGAACGGAAGCGGTATTCCCGTTATCGGCAGAAGGCCGACCGCCATTCCCATGTTCTCGATATAGTGGAACGCGAAATACCCTGCCATTCCCGCAAGGATGTAGGCGGATGATTTCGAGGGGACCTTATCTGCGACATATAGACAGCGGCAGATGAAAAAGAATGCCATGATGATGATGGTCGTGGTACCGATGAATCCCATGTGTTCCGAGATGGCGGCAAAGATGAAGTCACTCTCCTTAACCGGAACGCTCGTCAGGATGCCCGTGTGATTGCCCGTCAGACCTCCCGACATGATCGCGGCCTGCGATTGTTTGAGGTTATACTCTGAACGCGGGTCGGAACCCTGGAACACGAGTGACAGGATCCTGTTTTTCTGATAATCCTCCAGATAGAAGTTCCAGACCGCCGGAATGATGATAACGACGGCGGAAGAGAACGCCAGCAGGAAGTACCTGTATTTGATGCCCCATGCGAACAGCATGCACACGAAAGTGAACATGATGACCATCGTAGTACCGAAGTCCGGCTGAAGGAGTATCAGCAGCACCGGCGGTGCGTATACCGCTGCGATCAGTCCGAAACCCTTAAGCATGGACGTTTTCTTTTCCGCCATGGATTCAAGGATATCAGCCGCAACGAGAACCAGACCGATCTTAGCGAGTTCCGAAGGCTGGAAGTTGCCAACGACCGGAAGCTTCAGCCAGGAATCCGCTCCCCAGGTGGCCTTCAGAGAGTAACCGTCGATCGGGACCAGAAGGAGCAGCATCATCGACACGACGTATATCGCCCTTCCGATCATCTTGAGGAAATGGGTATCCAATATGCAGATGAACACCGCGACAAGGATGCCTCCGATCGTTGCCACTATCTGGCGGTAGTAGTTGCCGGGATATGCGGCATATCCGTTGGATAAAACTTTCTGAAGGACATAAAGCCCTATCAGAGTCATTACGAGTACGGGAACAACAAGATAATAATCCACCGTCTTGAGACCGGCGGTATTGCGAAGCTTGACGAACCCCGCATTCTTGTTATACATTAGCCTGCTTTTTTGCGCTTTCCTCGTAAAGCTTTGCGGGGAAAGGCACGCGGTCCGTCCGCTTCAGATGTGCGATCGCGATGTAGACGAGCGATGCTACGACCAGTATGAGCGAGAGTGCCTGGGATGTGCGGATCCCGGTACTGCCGATATAGAGCGAATCCGTGCGCAGACCTTCAAGGAAGAATCTGGCGAATCCGTATGTGGCAAAATAAACGCATGATGTCTCGAAAGCAAACTTGCTGTTCTTCCTGACATACAGGAGCAGGAAGAATATCGCGAGATCAACGATCGATTCATAAAGGAATGTCGGATGGACCGGCATGGTGGGTATGAGCGTCGGGCAGTGAGTCGCAAGATATGTCTCGATCGTGGAGCTTGTCATACCCCAGGGAAGAGTCGTTGTGGTGCCGAATGCCTCCTGGTTGAAGAAGTTGCCCCATCTTCCGATCGCCTGACCGAGCGGGATATAGATAACACAGTAGTCTGCAACAGAAGTGAAAGGGATCTTGCGGATCATACACATAATGAAAACGCCGAGGAAAGCGCCGATGACGCCTCCGTAGATCGCAAGACCGCCCTGCCTGGTGTCAAAGATCCTTCGAAGATCCTGTGAATAGTAACCCCATTCGCAGAATACATAGTAGAGTCTCGCACCTACGATGGCGCAGGGGATGCCGCAAAGGAGGACATCGTATACGAGACTGTCGGGAAAACTCAGCTTCTTGGACTGCTTAATCGCAAGGAAGCCGCAGAGCAGCATAGCGCCTGCTATAAGAAGACCGTACCAGTAGATATTGAAATTGCCGATCGTGAATGCGACCGGACTGACATTTATCGATATCCCGAGACCCGGGAAGTTAACTTGAACGCCGTTCATGATTCCTTTTACACTCCTTGGTGTGCCGCACGGCACAACAGTTATATTACCACAGTCCCTTGATCAAAGTACGGCATTTTTTGAGATAAAGCCCTTATCTTCCAGATACCGTCTTGCCGTCTCCTTATCCGCAGATACACGCGAAGCAAGTTCGTCCTGCCCGGAGAATGCCTGTTCGGGTCTTAAGAACCCCAGAAGCTCAGTCTTGATCTTTGCTCCGTAGATGTCCTCATCAAAATCAAAGATGAAAGTCTCGATGATATCACTCTCGGCATTTTCCACCGTCGGACGCCTGCCGACATTGGACACACCGTAAAGAGTCCTGCTTCCGAGCGTCACGCGCGAGACATACACTCCCCTTCTTACAACGAACTTATCTTCAGGGATGATTATGTTGGCCGTCGGGAAACCGAGCTTCCTGCCGAGCTGTTTGCCGTGTGATACGGTACCCGAGTAATAATAGTATCTGCCTCCGCACATCTCGGCAGCAGTATCGACACCTCCCTGTTCAAGGAGTTCCTTGAGCCATGTGGTCGAACATTTCCTGCCGGTATCTTTGAAATCCCGTTCCTTGACTATGCGGACACCGATACCCGCCTCTTCCATATATTGCTTCATATAATCAGTATCGCCGCTGCGGTCTTTGCCGAAAGTATAGTCAAATCCCATTACGATGCCGGCGGGGCTCGCTGCTGCCCTGATTATCCGCTCGCAGTAATCATGCGCAGTCATATCCCTGATCTGGGGGAAATCAAGTATCAGGACTTCGTCTGCCCCGAGTTCCTCCATGATGCTGATGCGTTCTTCAAGGGTATAGAGCATTCCGTTCCCGGTCTTGTCAAAACCCGAGAATGTCTGTACGCATGATTTGATGCCGGCCTTTTCCGCCAGAGAGACAGTCTTGCTTATGATATCCGTGTGACCGAGATGCATGCCGTCAAAAAGGCCCAATGCCATTATCCTGCCGCGGGGTACGATCGGGATCGTATCCAGATAGTGTCTTTGTATGGTCTTAATCATGGTCGAAGAGCCTTTCTATCCTGAGGATGGTCCTGCCGTTATCCTGCGACGGATACACGACCGCTATCAACTTTCCCTCAAAACACGCACGGTAGTAATCTCTGCCGCCTTCTTCTGCTGCGCCGTCATAACTTATCTTTCTTCCGAATCTCAGGTCTTCTGCTTCTTTCGTAGTCATCTCGAGAACGGGCATGTCAGAAAGAGCGTTCTCTGCATCAAGAAGGAACGATGTGTCCCCTTCTTCCTTAAGTGCGAAGAGTCCGTCCGGCGTCTTGGCGTCAGTGACACTGTACGGTCCGACAGAAGTCCTTCTCAGAGTAACCGCACAGGCCCCGAATCCCGTAAGTCTTCCCGCATCGTCGCAGACAGTCCTGATGTAGGTGCCTTTGGAACATCTGACATCGAAATCCACGATGAAGCCTTCAGGCTGTCTTTCTATTGAATTGATATCTATTGAATATATCTTTACTTTTGTACTCTTGAGTTCGAAGTCGGCGCCTTCCCTTACGAGGTCGCATGCTCTCCTGCCGTTGATCTTTTTGGCGGAGTACTTGGGCGGGATCTGCTCTTCCGTCTGCCTTACCGCCACGAAAGCATCGCGCACGGCCTTATAGTCCGTCCTTTCGAGCTCGGCCATAACACCTTCTGAGGGATAGTTCTCTTCCACAGTCTCACCGGTGATGTCCATCGTATCGGTAGTCTTGCCGAACAGCGCCCTGCAGTTATAGCTCTTATCCCATCCCTCACAGAAACGCATATATTTGAGGCCTTTGCCGCAGAATACCGGAAGCAGTCCGGTCGCAAACGGATCGAGCGTTCCGAGATGCCCGACCTTCTTGGTCTCCGCTATCTTTCTCATGGCGATGTCGACCGCAAAAGAGGTCATTCCCTCAGGCTTGTCGACAAGGATAACACCGTCAAGTGTCATAATCTCTCAATTACCTTTGCCTTAACATCCTCGGCCAGGGTCATGATATCCGCATCTTTTACGGTAAAGCCTGCCGCACGGACATGTCCGCCGCCGCCGTAAGTCTCGGCAAAGGCCGCGGAATCGAAGAAGTTCTGTGATCTGACGTTTGCTCTTATCTCTCCGCTCTCGAGTTCCCTTAAGACGATCGCGACTTCAACGCCGTCGATATCTCTCATGCTCGACACGACATCATCAACGCCGTCGGAATCCGCACCGTGCTTCACGAAAAGATCATGCGGCACGGCAACAAACGCGAACTTACCGTCAGCATAGAATTCCACTCTGGATCTCGCTTCAGCGGAAAGCATGAACTTGCCCTTCTCTTTCCTGTCGAACAGGTTGTAGCATACGGAGCTTACATCAGCTCCCAGTTCCATCAGCTCACCTGCAGCGGTAAGCGTCTCGGAGTGAGTATTCTTGTAAGTGAACCTTCCTGTATCGGTAACCATTCCGGCCATGAAGCATCTGGCAGAGATTGTCGAGATAACTTCCTCTCGCTTCTTGCCAAGGAGCTCGGCAATCTTGCATGAGACATAGAAACACAGTTCGCACGCAGAGGATGCCTCGGGGACAATCCACATATTGTCTGCTCTTGTGAGAACAGAACAGTGATGGTCGATGATTATATTGTCTTTGCAGGAATCGAAGATCTCTCCGCAGCCGCCCATCCTGTCGCCTTCTGCGCAGTCAACTGCTACGGCAAAGCAGAAAGGCTTTCCGTTAATGGTCCTGTTAGAAGCAAATTCCTTAGCTTCGGGTGTATCTCCAAGCGGATGGAAAAGAAGTCCTTCGACATTAAGGAACTCCATCTTCTCGGGAAGTTCCTCGGGCATCATGACATAAGCCTCGGCGCCGAGAGTCCTCAATACCTGGCAGATTCCGCAGGCCGAACCGATGCAGTCGCCGTCAACGCTCTTGTGAAGGAAGACCAGTATAACTCCGCCTTTGGCGTTAACATCAGAGACCGCCTGTATCAGGTTGCTTGCCGTTCTTGTTGCGCCTTCGGTGTAACTGTCCTTCATTAAATGTCCTCTCCGTCCTTATCTGATCCTTCTTTGGCCTCGCGCGCCTTCGCACGTGCCTCATCATCTTCTATGGTCTTCTTGATGAGTGCGTCCATACGTTCAGCCTCATCAAGAGTATTATCCAGTTTGAAGTGAAGCTCGGGAGCGACTCTCAGATTGATCTGCTGTACGGTCTCATATCTGATGAAACCCTTGGCATGTTCGATCGCATCCATAGCTTCCTTCTTTGTTCTCTCGTCACCGAAAACGGATATGAACACGGTAGCATGAGACAGATCCCTGCTCATCTTGACCGCGGTTACCGTGGTCATGAGAGGGACTCTCGGATCATTCAGTTTGCCGGAGATGATACCGGATATTATCTTCTGTATCTCATCTCCGACGATTTCCGGTCTTCTTGATCTCATTAATCTCTTGCAACCTCTATTTCGCCGAACGACTCAATGATGTCTCCCATCTTGATGTCGTTGTATTTCTCTACCGTAAGACCGCACTCATGGCCCTGCACGGCTTCCTTTACGGAATCCTTCTCGTGCTGGAGAGAACCGAGAACGCCCGTATAAACTACGACGTCGTTTCTGATGACTCTTACGCTGCTGTTTCTCAGGATCTTACCGTCTGTGACATAGCAGCCTCCGATGGTTCCTATGCCGCTGACCTTGAAGAGCTGACGGACTTCCGCATGGCCCCAGACGACCTCTTCGATCTTCGGAGCAAGCAGACCCTTCATCGCATTCTCGACATCCTCGATAGCATTGTAGATGACGCTGTAGAGTCTGATGTCTACGCCTGCCTCTTTTGCCTTATCAACGATCATCTGGTTAGGTCTTACATTGAAGCCGATGATGATCGCGTTGGATACGTCAGCGAGAACGACATCGGATTCATTGATGGCACCGACACCGCCGTGAATGATCTTGACCTTGACCTCGTCGTTGGAGAGTTTCTCGAGAGACTGCTGAACGGCCTCGACAGAACCCTGAACGTCCGCCTTGATGAGGAGGTTGAGATCCTTTACATCGCCTGCAGCCATCTGTGCCGCAAGAGATTCGAGGCTCATCTTCGATGATCTTCTGAGCTGTTCTTCTCTCTGCTTGATCTTACGCTTCTCAACGAGCTGTCTTGCCATCTTGTCGTCCGTTACCGCATAGAGGAGCTCACCTGCCTCCGGTACTTCCGGAAGACCTAAGATCTCTACGGGGATCGAAGGACCGGCCTTCTTGATCGCATTGCCCTTGTCATCGTACATAGCACGGATGTTGCCGAGTATAGGTCCGCAAACGACTGTATCTCCCTGCTTCAGAGTACCTCTCTGTACGAGTACTGAAGCGACAGGACCTCTGGACTTGTCGAGCTGTGCCTCGATAACGGCACCCTTTGCCTGTCCCTTCGGATCAGCCTTGAGTTCCATGACGTCTGCCGTGAGCAGAACGTTCTCGAGGAGCTCGTCGATGCCCGTACCCTGCTTTGCGGAGATCGGGACCATGATGGTCTGACCGCCCCACTCCTCGCAGACGAGTCCGTAAGTTGTGAGTTCCTGCTTAACCCTGTCAGGGTTTGCTCCGGCCTTATCTATCTTGTTGATCGCAACGATGATCTCTGTGTTTGCAGCCTTGGCGTGGTTGATAGCCTCGATCGTCTGAGGCATTACGCCGTCGTCTGCTGCGACAACGAGGATCGCGATATCAGTGAACTGCGCACCTCTAGCACGCATCGTGGTGAACGCTTCGTGACCGGGGGTATCGATGAATGTGATCTGACGTCCCTTGAGCCTTACCGTGTAAGCACCGATCTTCTGCGTGATTCCGCCTGCCTCGCCTTCGATGACGTTCGTCGAACGGATCTTGTCGAGGAGTGATGTCTTACCATGGTCAACGTGACCCATGACGACAACAACCGGCGGCCTGGGCTCGAGGTTCTCGGGATTATCCGTATCTTCCTCGAAAAGGATATCCTCTTCCGTCTTCTCCTCAAGGAGTTCTGCATTGATGCCGAAGCTGTCTGCCACGAGGCATGCCGTATCAAAATCGAGTTCCTGGTTGATGGTAGCCATAACACCGAGCTTCATGAGAGCCATGATGATCTCGGAGCTCTTCTTGCCGATACCTTCAGCAAACTCCTTTACGGTAATGAATGCCGGGATCTTGATCTCGGTGATCTGCTGAGTCTCTATCTGGACGGACTCTTCGGAAGACTTCTTTTTCTTCTTCTTGTATGAATATTCATCATACTCACCGTCTTCATTGACACGGCCCTTGTACTGGGAATCGCGGTTGAATCTTCTCTTATCGTCAGACTGCTTTCCGTCTCTTCTGTCGTTATCATTATGCTTCTTGTCGAAAGCGTTCCTCTCGGCATAGTTCGTTCTGCTCTTCTTGACTTCCTCTACGGGAGCTGCAGCCTTCGGCTTCGGAGCCCTTCTCTGCTGCGGTCTTGCGGATGAATCCTCATCCTTGTCCTTGTCGAAACCGCCGCCCTGGGGCCTTCCGCCGCCATAGGAACCTCTTCCTCCCTGAGGTCTGCTGCCATAGCCGCCGCCATAGCTTCCGCCTCTGGAAGGGCTCTTTCTGTCACGGCCGGTGTATGTGATGACCGTGGAGCTCCTGATTGTCTCGCCCCTTGCAGGGATCTCACCGAGAGATACTACTGCGGAAGAGAGCTTCGGCTTCGCGGGCTTGGGAGGCTCTTCAGCTTTGACTTCCTCCTTTACAGGAGCCTTCTCCTCGGCAGGTGCCTCGGGCTTGGTCTCCTCTGCAGGCTTATTCTCGGGAGCAGGAGCTGCTTCCTCAGGCTTCTTCTCCTCTTCCTTTGCTTCAGGCTCGGCATCCTTCTTGGTTGTCTTCTTTGCTGTTGTCTTCTTTGCTGCGGGCTTCTTCTCTTCAGCCTCGGCAGATTCTTCAGCAGCTGCTTTCTTTGTTGTGGTCTTCTTGGCAGTTGTTTTCTTTGCAGCAGGCTTCTTCTCTTCAGTCTCAGCCGTCTGCTCGTCATCTGCCTTCTTGGTTGTCTTCTTGGCAGTTGTCTTCTTGGCTGCAGTCTTCTTCTCCTCGGTTTCCTTCTTTGGAGCTTCCTCTTCTGCAGTCTTGGCAGCCTTGGTGGTCTTGGTTGTCTTCGCAGCCGTCTTCTTGACCGGCTTTACAGCTTCAGCCTCCTCAGCCTTGGGTGCCGGTTCCTTGGCAGGTTCTTCCTTGGGTGTGATATCCTCGGAAGTCATCTTCATAACACGCCCGAAACCGAGCTTCATCTTCTTGGTGCCGCCGACACCCTGAAATGAAATACCCTTCTTATCGTCTTTACTTTCGCTCATCAGCATCCTCCTCGTTTAAGCCATCAAGTATCTGTGCAAGTCCTTCTGCAAATCCTTTGTCCTCGATTGCAAGGACCGTCCTCGGGGGCCGTCCCATTGACATGCCCAGCCTCTCCGACTCGCCGAAACTGTATAGCGCCGGCTCTTTTCCTTCCCGGGCACCTCTCTCGGCTGCAGTCAGGATCTTATCCATCGTGCCCCGCGAGATATCCCGCGTACAGATCAATATCCGCGCCTTACCGCGCAGCAGTGACGCCTTTACGGCATCTGCGCCGGAAACCGCTTTTCCGGCTCTCTCGGCAAGTCCGATCAGATTGTAGACTCTATCCTCATCAGACATTTGCCGCTTCCAGCATTTCCTTTGTCAGCTCTTCTACCTCTTCTGAAGTAAGAGCTCTCTTGAGACCTTTCGACAGTCTCTGGCATTTCTTCAATTCAGCCTTGATGCATTCTTCGCTGCGGCACAGGTAAGCACCCCTCCCCGGAGCCTTGCCCGTGGGGTCATACCTGATGATCCCGTCTGTTCCCGCCACCACGCGCAGAAGGTCTTTCTTGTCCTTGCACGTCCTGCAGGCTACACAGCTTCTCTGCGGCTGTTTCTTCATTACTCTTCGCCTTCCTCAGCTACCTGGAATCCTTCTGTCAGATCCCTTACAGCCTCGTCGCTCTCATCGCTCTCCCTCTTGATATCGATAGAGAAACCGGTGAGCTTTGCGGCAAGCCTTACGTTCTGTCCGCTCTTGCCGATAGCAAGTGAGAACTGGTCGTCAGGAACGATGACCTTTGCGCGCTGCTCGACAATGCCTTCCTCGTTATTGGAGATCTCGATGTCGACCCTGATAGCCTTTGCAGGCTGGAGTGCCTCACTGATGAAGAGTGCGGGATCTTCCTTGTAATCGACGATGTCGATCTTCTCGTCGGAAAGCTCAGCCATGACCTGCTGTACACGCTGTCCGCGCTGTCCTACGCAAGCACCCTTTGCATCGATATCGGGATCGCGGGAATATACTGCGATCTTGGATCTTGAACCGGGCTCACGGGCAACAGACTTGATGATGACGTCGCCTGCCTTGATCTCGGGAACTTCCATAGCGAAAAGCTGCTTTACGAGCTCCGGATCAGTTCTGGAGAGAACAACCGTCGGCCTTCCGCCTGCTTCCTCGATACCCTTTACGATGAACTTCATCTTGCGGTCCTGCTCATAACGCTCTCTGTCGTTCCTGACCTGACCGCCTCTCTTAACGATAGCCTCGGCTCTTCCGATGCTTACATATACGGCATTGTTGTCCTTACGGATGATGGTACCTGTTACGATACGGTCCTTCTTATCTGCGAACTCTCTCTGGATCTTAACGCCTTCAGCTTCCTTGAGCTTCTGTTTGATGGAGTTCTTGGCAGCATCTGCTGCGAGAGATCCGAGTTCTTCAACCTCAATGGTCAGAGGGATCATGTTTCCTACTACGCAGTACTCTTCGTCAAGACCGTTCTCTCTTGCGTCCTCGATGGAGATCTCGTTCTCGGGGTCAAGCGCTTCCTCAACGATCTCGAGCATACGGTAAACGATGATCTCGCCGGTCTCGCGGTCGATCTCCGCTCTTACGATCTTGATCCTCTTCTGAGCATCGAACTCACGTCTGTAAGCTGCTACGATTCCGCTCTCGATCGCCTTGAAGATCTCTTCTTCGTCGATATCACGTTCCTTGGCAAGGAGCTTTACGATATCAACGATACTCTCGCGCTGTTCTTCTTCCTTTTTCCTCTTAGCCATGGTCATAGCCTCCTGTTAAAAATCAATATGCCGTACGGCTGTGGAGATATCCCCTAAGCCCAATTCATATTCTGTTCCGTCTTCGCCTTTGAGGACGACCTTGTCGTCTCCGGCTGATACTATCTCCGCGGTGAAGCTTTTCGTGCCGTTAACGGGTGCAAAGAGCTTAACGTCGAGCTTCTCCCCCTGGTATCTCTCGTAATCCCTTATGGTCTCCAGAGGTCTTGTAAGTCCCGGGGAAGACACCTCGAAATAATCCGCATCGGAATCCGTTCCCGCATCTATCAGGGGATCGACCTCCTTGCTGAATGCCTCACAGTCGTCGCTGTTCACGCCGCCTCTCTTGTCGATATACAGACGGAGGAACATGGCTGAACCTTCCTTCTTGTATTCCGCATCGACAAGGTCGTAGCCCATACGCTCCGCGACGGGCTGTGCGATATCAAAAGCCTGCTGTGCGATCTTCGAACGCTTTCCCATTTACATCTGCCTCTTAAAACAAAAACGGACCGCATCCAAGCGCTCCGTTCATAAAAAGGATTATTTAAGAACTTTGTAATAATACCACTTATATACTTTGGACGCAATTCAAAATTACGTTCTTTTTTTATTTACTCTTTACTATTCATTTTATTTTGAGTTTTGGGTACAATGAAATCAATCCAGTTATCCTATATGGAAATATGATCCCAAAAGGAGAATTTGTTTATGATCAAATTAATCGCAGGCCCCAAGGGCACCGGCAAGACAGCTAAGCTTGTCGATGACATCAACGCAGTTGCAGCTACAGACAGCAACGTTGTATGCATCGAGAGAGGCAACCGTCTGGATCAGCTTCTTAAGCCCAACGTACGTCTTGTAAATATGAAGGAATACCCGGTCGAGGGTTTCGATCAGGTCCTCGCTTTCATATGCGGTATCTGCTCAAAGGACTACGACCTTACTCACATCTATATCGACGCTATCTGCAAGGTAGCCGGCAACTATGACCTCAGCGATCTTACAGGCTTCCTCGTAAAGCTTGATTCTTTCCTCGCTGACAAGCCTATCACGGCAGAGATCATCTTTAGCGGCGAGATCGACGCACTTCCTGAAGAAGCTAAGCAGTTCATCTGATCTGAATTAATACGGAGGCAAGATTATGTTTAAGAAGTTCTTTAAGGAATTCAAGGAGTTCGCTCTTCAGGGTAACGTAGTCGATATGGCTATCGGTGTCATCATCGGTGCTGC
>CADAOK010000006.1 GCA_902789515.1 Oscillospiraceae bacterium | reverse complement strand
TGCCGCTTCACTGATCTTCTCGAAGTAATCTCTATGCTCCGGAAGGCAGTTGTCTTTTGCAAAGACGAGTTCTTCGAGTTTCTCAGAGAAATGCACGCCATTGCCGGTCATGATGGAACTCATCGTCTTCTTTTTATTGCGGCACAGTATAAGACCGCAGAGAGCCTCAAAATCATGAGGATCCTTCGAGATTATAAATTCAAAGGCATCCTTTGCCGCTCCGAACTCCCCGGCAGCCAACGCCTTTCTTGCCATCTCCCGCACATTGTCTGCCCGGAAATACTCATAATCATAGGTAACACCGCAAAAAGGACAGATATACACCTGACGGTCAAGATCGATATCAAGAGGACCGCCGCACATCTTACAATCATGGCTCTTAATGATCGTCATACTTACCTCCGCAAATGCACTTATCTGAAGCATGCACATTGTTAGTATTATTTTATTACTATCTTTACCGAGATGATAGTAAGCTTTTGCTACTATGTCAACAAGTTTTTGCATTTTCTTAAAAATAGGCCCGGAATCTGTTCCGAGCCTTCTGATAATTCAGTTATTGATCATGCCGGTCTTACAGCCACTGAATAAACGCCGTCTTATCATCACTGTTATACCCGGCATTTTTATAAAAATTCAATGTCTCAGGTCTTTTTGAACCGGTAAGCAGCATCATCTTGTAGCAGTTGTTATCTGAAGCTATCTTCCTGGCATAGTCCAGACACTCCCCGGCGTACCCCCTCTTACGGTATTCGGTGTGAGTTACGACATTCTCCACGAAAGCGTACGGTCTTACTCCTCTTGTAAGATTCGGGATGATCACACATACGCAGGAAGAAACTATCTTTCCGTCAATCTCATTAACGATGATGTGATGGTTCGGATCTGCTGTGATCTGTTCCCAGGTCTGTTCCAGATGAAGGTCATGTTCGGGTATACCTTCTTCGTGCAGACAAAGATACAGTTCGAGCAATGCATCCAATTCGCTGTCTTTGATCTCCCGTACCATATCTGCACCTACTTCTTTATGACTGATCTCATAGGCTCGCCCCAACCGCCGAGGTCCTTGCCCTGATAACTGAAATAATGCTTGCACGTAGTCTTGACAGGAGCGATACGCATCAGCTTCTGCTCGAAACTCTCATCAGAAGACAACGATTCATCCTGAAGGACATTTCTCATCTTGCACAGGATCACCGTACTGCCTTCTTTCTCGATAAAATCAGTTGCTTCCAGTTCGAATGCGACCGGAGAATCATTAATGATGGGCACATCCAGAACGGCACCCTTGCCTATATCCAGACCGATCTTCATCTTGTCGGGATCAGTGCCGCTGACATTTCCGAGGTAGTCTGCAATGCCCAGCAGTTCCTCTGTCACCAGACTCGCCGAGAATATCTTGTTCCTCCTGATGTTATCTTTCGTGGGCTTGTTACCTCCAATGCAGCACATAACACCCATCTCTTTGTCCCAGGTATAGCTGAACCAGCAGAACAGCCCGAAATCAGGATTGCCCTGTTCATCGTATGTTCCGTACAGGAACAATGTCTGCGGACAATAATCGTTGTAAGGCTTCAGACTTATCTTCCCCATGATACGCATCCTCTTTTCATCTTTATGCTTACGCTATTCTTGATTGTATCATCCTATGCGCTCAGATTCCTTTCCATTCTCATTATCTGATGTATGGTGGCATTCAGGTCCTTCTCATCCACGCCGCCGAAAATACGGCCGATGATGTACTTGCTCTGATACATGAGTCTATAATAGTGTTATGAACTTGAGACAGATCAACGATATCAATGCGCCTGAGATGGACGTTTTCGCAAGGGTTACCGAGCAGCAGATGAGATGCTTCTACGGACCGGAAGAAGGGATATTCCTTGCGGAAAGCGCCTATGTTGCCGTGTGCGCGCTGGAAGCCGGATTCGAGCCTGTCTCAGTGCTTGTCGAGACCGGGCGGATCGAGGCTGAGGCGCAGCCCGTTTTCGATGCGGTCGAGAAGCATTGCGGGAAGAAAGCCCTGGATGAACTCCCCGTTTATGTTGCAGACCGTGAGGTCGTGATCGGCATGACCGGCCATCATCTGGTCCGCGGTCTGTGGATGGTATTCCGGAGAAAACCTTCGCTACCTGTCGATGAATTTCTGCAAGACAAGAAACGCATTGCCGTATTGGTGGATGTGGTCAACCCGGCGAATGTCGGCGCCATATTCAGGTCGGCTGCCGCACTTGGAATGGACGGAGTACTTCTTACACACAAGTCCGTGGATCCTCTGACAAGACGCACGGCAAGAGTCAGCATGGGAACTGTATTTCAGATACCATGGGCGCAGGCATCACTTGAAGATTCCGGGATAAATGCCTTTATGAGGCTTCTTGCATCAAACGGTTACAAGACAGTGGCTATGGCCCTGACGGAAGATTCAGTCAGCGTCGACAACGATGAGATACGGTCGAATGACCGGCTGGCAGTATTGCTCGGCACAGAAGGAACAGGCCTTCCCCGGGAGATAATAGATGCCTGTGACTACCGTGTCATGATTCCGATGCAGCGAGGTGTGGATTCTCTGAATGTTGCAGCCGCCAGTGCGATAAGCTTTTGGGAGCTGATGAAGTAGTACTATTCGGATCTTATAGATCCTTACCTGCGCGCAACATTTTCCCTAACAGATCTGTATATAAGACAGCAAGGCATTTTTCCGCCTTATCAAGCCTTAAGACTGCGGGGAAACAAACGATGGAAGATAACAGGAGATTCACAGTCAAACTGATACTCAGGACTTTGGTCTGCATCATCGCGATCGCCGTCTTCGGGTGCAGCAACGTTACCGGCATCAGCAGGGATGACGGCAAGGACAGTAAAGATACAAAGACTGTCAACACGACACCTTCATATGATCCGTACATAGAAGATGACAGCTTCTGTGAACCGTGTACGATAAATCTGTTCAATGTCGAAAATGAGGATATTTTCGGCACCGGATATTACGGGACCGAAGTGGAATTCGAATATGCTCAGGAACAGGACGTGACTTTCTGCAGATACTGGAACTCAGATATCAACTGGTATGTATATGTCTTTGACGAAGAGTTCAAGGGCAGCTTGGAAGAGCTTCAGGATAAGACTCCGGCACTGGTAAACGAAGGCAATCTTGATCTGACCGAAGGACAGTGGGTCTATGTTTACTGCGACTGTAATTCCGGGACTGCAGACGAGCCGACAGACGGTTACTACCAGGCAAGCTATTGGGGTGCGTAAGAAACCCTGACCGGACAGGTTCATACCTGTCACGGATGAGCACATCGTCGAAGGTGTGCAGCTTGGCATCATTAAGATGTAATCACACAGTTTACTTCCAGTGATCAAGCTGAGACAGATAACCGTCATACTGTATGCGGCGGTCACCATCAGACAGGTTCTCGGGATTGGGCATGTGTACGATAAGGAAATCGATAAGTGATTCCTTGGATTGATATACGAAAGCACCGTTTGTATAGCACCATGTGCAATACTCCTCGTTGAACGAACCGTCAGTCTCCCTGCTTATCATGGAATCTTCCGACAAAGGCATTCCGCAGCACTGGCAGACAAGCTGTCTCGGACTTCCGAGGAGTGTGTTGATCGATATATTGAACTCTTTGGATATAATCTTCAGAGTATCCACACCCGGCTGGGTCTCACCGACTTCCCAACGGCTCACCGCCTGCCTCGAAACCAGCAGTCTCTCTGCCATCTGATCCTGGGTAAGATTATTGTCTTCACGAAGTTTTCTGAGTATATCTTTTGTTTCCATAAACAATCTCCTTATGCTTGATATCTAGAGTATGTTCCTGAATACAACTTAAAACAAGCAACCTGCTGTTGCTGTACATTTCCGTGTCATTGTAATTTGGAAAGAAATACGGCAGCTGACCCCGCAGGATTATTCCTGGGTCTGCTTCTTTTTCTCGCATTCGGGGCAGAACGACGTAGGAGGTATGGACAGATAAGATTCCTTCTTATACCCGCATTTTGAGCAGATATAAACATACTTGGTCAGAACTCCGCCCATGGTAGTGCTGACCAGCCATGTGCCTGTATCGGTATCTTTCTCGACCGGAGGGAAATCAACTTCTTTGGCAGCAGGAGTCTCCTTAACGGGCTCCGGTTTTACTTCAACGGGTTTCTTCTCTTCAAACCATGTCCGCGGCTTCTCACCGTCGAATACACATGTAGAAGTATAGAACGGACAGTCAAAACAATCGTCTTTGTCCGCACAGAGCCTGTAGACACCTTTCAACAACTGATCTATCTTCTGATCTCTGTTCTCCATGCTAATCGCCACCAATCACTAAGTATAGTCAAAGCGTAATAATTCAGGGCTTTGCAGAAGTTTTGTATGCTGTAATTATATCACGGCACGAAAGTCTCTATCAACGATACATGTTTAAGAACTATTTAAGGAATAGTTAAAGTATTGTCTTCATATTTCAGATATCATCCTGGTATGGAAAAGACAAAGAACAACTACGGCAAATTCATAATGCTCTGGATCGGGGAATTCATATCCTCCATCGGCGGCGGACTCACGAGTTTCGGTCTCGGTCTGTATATCTTCCAGAAGACCGGAAGCGCCGCAGATATGGCGATGCTTACATTCCTCGGTTTCGTGCCCTGCCTGCTGCTCACGGCTCCTGCCGGAGTACTTGCAGACAAATACGACAGACGTCTCCTGATGATGATCGGCGACGGACTGTCAGGCCTTGGTGTTCTCTTCATCCTCATCTGCATGCTCCAAAGTGAAGCCGAACTCTGGCAGATCTATCTCGGAACGACAGTAAGCTCAGTCTTCTCTGCTCTGCTGGGTCCCGCTTACACCGCCACCATAACGGACCTTCTCACCAAAGAACAGTACTCGAAAGCAAACGGCCTGGTATCGATGGCAGGTTCCGCAAGATACCTGTTCTCCCCCGTTATCGCAGGATTCCTCCTCGCGGTATCCGACATCAAGCTCATACTCATTATCGATATCTGCACATTCTTCCTGACGGTCATCGTCGCGGCCATCGTCAGACACGGAATAAAGAACAACGCACCGCAGGAGAAGACACCTTTCTTCAGGAGCATGAAGGAAGGCTGGACCGCAGTAACCGGCAAGCGCGGATTGCTCATCTTAATTATCGTGACTTCGCTGATCACACTTTTTATGGGTTTCTTCCAGGTGCTGGGCGAACCGTTCGTCCTGTCATTCTCGGATTCTAAGACACTCGGTATAGTCGAGAGCGTCGCGGCTTCAGGCATGCTCATCACGAGCATCCTCCTCGGGTTTACCGGTATCAAGAAGCATTTCGTAAGAGCTCTCTGGCTCGGGCTTGCCGTGGCAGGTACCGGGATGACACTGTTTGCCGTCACGCAGAATACCATCGTCATTTGCGTGTTCGGGTTCCTGTTTTTCGCCGCACTGCCGTATGCAAATAACAGCCTGGACTACCTTGTCAGGACAAACATCCCGGACGAGCTCCAGGGACGTGCTTGGGGACTTATCGGAGTGATCTCGAACCTCGGCTATGTGGTGGCTTACGGCGTCAGCGGTATCGCGGCGGATGTGGTCGGCAGCGTTACCGGCAAGGGCGTGGGAACGGGCGCGGCATACACGATAATCTTCTCAGGTATCTGCCTCATAGTTGTTGCGCTTATAATGTCGCAGATAAAGCGGATTAGAGATCTCGAGAAGAGCGCTGCGGATAAACCCGCCATAGAAACAGCAAAACCCGCAAACGCTTAAGTTTACGGGCTTTAATAATATTCGCGTTACCGTCAGTCTTTACTTTTTGTTGTAGTTGTCGGTGATCTCCTTGCATACGCCGAGGAAGTCGCTGTTGGTCTTTCTCAGACTGTAGGACAGATGGCGCAGGATGATGTTGATCTTCTCCGGACATACATTGAAGATATCCACCAGTTCTTCAGGATAGATGATCTCAACGCGGGTATCGTCTGATACGGAAACAGCAGAATAGCTTCTGGTCTCTTCTGCGATCATGCCGATCTCACCGAAGAAAGAGACGGGCTCGATATCATACAGGTCTTCCTCTTCGGGGCTTCTGTAGTTCCTGCAGATGCTTACAGTACCTGAATGCAGGATATACATGGCATCCGGAACATCGCCTTCGTTGAAGATTATCATCCTTCTCCTGTATGACTTGAACTTGCCTGCACCCGCACCGTCAAGTGCTGCGAGCTCCTCGCGGAGTTTCTCGGGATTCGGCTCAGCCATCTTATTCTTGTTATTCTGATACATGTCCATGTGCTTCTTGATCTTGGAGAACAGTGACTTGTTCTGCTTCGCGGCATCATCGGCACGGAGCTGTTCGAGCAGGCCTTTGGCATCGTTAAGGTCATTTGTCATAGCAAGGACCCTGTTGCCGAGGAACTGCATCAGACCGATTATCCTGTTCGGATCTTCCTTGAAGAAAGCACTTAATTCAGATCCGGGGATCTCGATAAGGTTCACATTGCCGGAAGCAACAATGGTGGCACTTCTGGGATACTCCTCAAGGATGGACATCTCACCGAAATACTCTCCCGCTTCGATGGCACCGAGCTTGATCTGATCGTTCTTTCCGAAGCCTGCATAAACCAGGGCCGTTCCGTCAATCAGCTGGAAAAAACTGTTTCCGACGTCACCTTCTTTGATAATTACTTCACCATTCTTGAAAGACTTCTCAACGATACCCATACAGCACGCTCCCTTCCCGAAGAATCATTGCTCCTGATAAGGTTATTCTTCAACGATATTATGATTATATAATGAGGCTTAACTCGGTTCAAGAATTCAAAAACAAATAAACGCGGCGCGTAGGAGCCGCGCCGCGAGTGGAGAGGGGTATGAGTTAGTAAACGTCCTACTCAGTATGAGATCAGAGCTTTGTGCCTTCTCTGCTCCTTTCCCCAGGAATCAAGCTCGTCAATTATGGGAATCAGCCTTCTTCCTGTATATGTAAGACGATACGCAACATGGTAGTTCTCTTCGCCGTACTCACCCAAAGTGACCCGCTTGATTATGCAGTCAGCTTCGAGGTCTCTTAATATCTTTATGAGTACGAACTGGTTCATCCCGCTGAAATGACTGAGGATGACGTCAAAATCTGCTCTCTGGAGTTTATCGAGGAGGAGGATTACAGAAGTCTTGCGGTGATTGCCGATGAGATTAAGTGTATAGAATACAGGGGATGTATCCTTGACCGATACATCATCAGCGATCTCAAATGAAGTTGTCTCTTCGAAATATCTCTCTGCTGTATTAAGCATCTTGCCGACCTCCTCTTTAGATTTGTTCCTGATAAGCAAATGATATCTAATTGTGAACGAAATGTCAACAAGATATTAACGATTTGTTTACATTTTGTGTAATTTATTAACAAAACTGGAAGCGGTTGCGCACCCGAACCCCGTAAATATTGAACTGTATATTTTAAAATTAATGTTATATACTATTTAGGCTTTATTAGGGATACCTGTATAAGGAGGTTCGATCATGAACGAATACATTAAGCAGATCGCAGACAGGATCAGAGAACTCAGGGACATCCTTGAGATCGATGTCGATGACATCTCACGTCAGATCGGTGTCACACCGGACGAATACCTCGCTTACGAGACCGGTGCCAAAGAGATCCCCATCAGTCTCCTGTACAAGGTAGCCGAAGTATTCAAGGTCGATCCCACGGTCCTCATGACCGGCGATGTTCCCAGGATGGATGACTACACCGTCGTCAGAGGCGGCAACGGCGTCAAGGTCGAGAGATACCCGGGCTATTCATTCAGCGCCCTGGCCTTCAACTACAAGCACCGCCAGATGGATCCCATGATCGTTACCCTGTCCAAGTCTGAGACAGCCGAGCTCGTACAGCACGGCGGCCAGGAATTCAACTATGTCATCGAGGGTGCGATCAAGGTCGTCGTCGGAGACCGTGAATTCACGCTCGAGGCCGGAGATTCCATCTACTTCAATCCCGAGAAGCCTCACGGTCAGAGAGCAGTTACCGAGACCGCCAAGTTCCTTACTGTTATCAACGGTTAATCACTTCAAGGAGTAATAGATACAATATGAGTTTACTGGAGAGATTTGTCGAGAGAGTCGACTTCGAGAGTTACGAAGACTTCAAGGAGAACTTCAGGCTGAAGATCCCCGAGAACTTTAATTTCGGATTCGATGTCGTCGACGTATATGCAGATACCGAGCCTGACAGAGAGGCACTCATCTGGTGCGATGACAACGGCAACGAGAAGCACTTCACTTTCACGGATATCAAAGAGAAGAGCAACCGCGTCGCAAACATGTTCAAGGGCCTCGGCATCAAGAAGGGCGACAGGGTCCTTATGATCCTCCGCCAGCGTCCCGAAGTATGGTTCACGATGGTAGGACTTCACAAGCTCGGCGCAGTCGTAATTCCCGCGACTTTCCAGCTCGAGTATCACGATATCGTTTACCGCTGCAATGCGGCCAACGTTAAGATGATCGTCTGTGCTGACGACCGGTGGATCATTGACAACGTTAACAGCGCCCGCCCCGACTGCAAGACCGTCGAGATCTGCAGCGTTATCGGCGAGGCACCTGAGGGATGGAGATCCCTTACGGATGACATAGATGCGGCATCGCCTGTTTTCGAGCGTCCTACAGGTGATGAGGCTACACACAACGAAGACCCCATGATCATCTACTTCTCTTCCGGCACGACCGGCGAGCCCAAGATGATCCTTCACGACTACCTGCTTCCTTTAGGACACATCGTTACCGCCAAGTACTGGCAGCAGGTCTACGACGGATGCAGACACCTTACGCAGGCTGATTCCGGCTGGGCCAAGTTCGCTTGGGGCAAGATCTACGGACAGTGGATCGCAGGCGCCATCAATGTAACTTTCGACACACAGGGCAAGTTCAGCGCACAGAAGATGCTCGAGATAATCGAGAAGCTGAAGCTCAACTCATTCTGCGGTCCTTCCACCATCTACAGATATCTCATCCAGGAAGACCTCTCGAAATACGACTTCTCCTCCATCAAGCACTGCTCGATGGCAGGCGAGCCTCTCAACCCCGAGGTCTTCTATAAGTGGAAGGATGCGACAGGGCTTGAGATCAGAGAAGGTTTCGGCCAGACGGAGGGATCTGTCCTTTTCGCAAACTTCCCGTGGATCGACGTAAAACCGGGTTCCACCGGCATGCCGACACCTCTGTATGACATCCAGCTCTTAGATGACGACGGCAACCCCGTCGAGGATGGTATCGTAGGCAACGTCATCATCAAGAACGCATCCGATCATCCGACCGGACTGTTCAAGGAATACTATCAGAATCCCGAAGCAATGGCCGACCAGTGGCCGGGCGCCGATTACAACACGGGCGACACCGCATGGAGAGATCCGGACGGTTATATCTGGTTCGTCGGAAGAAACGATGACGTCATCAAGTGTTCAGGTTACCGCATCGGGCCTTTCGAGGTCGAGAGCGCCCTGATGACACATCCCGCAGTACTCGAGTGTGCGGTTACTTCCGTACCCGACCCGATGAGAGGACAGGCGGTCAAGGCTACGATCGTTCTTACCAAGCAGTACAGGGACAGCGCTTCACCCGAGCTGATAAAGGAACTCCAGAACCACGTTAAGCACGCGACAGCGCCTTACAAATATCCGAGAGTTATCGAGTTCGTGGACGACCTGCCCAAGACACCGAGCGGCAAGATCATGCGCAAGGCGATCAAGAAGGCAGACGAAGAGAAGTACAAGGCAGCTCAGAACAACACGTAATCGATCACTGAGAACAAAGTAACAAAAGCAACCGCAGCGGAGAAGACGGCAGACGGCCACTTCTTCGCTGTTTTGTCTGCGAAGTAACCCGCACACACGAACAGCATCGCGAGCGGCACGGCAATATATCTTGCGCTCACGGAACACAGTGCCGGATACTTGAACGCGAAAACATAGATCGACGCCGTGGGAACCACAAACAGGAGACCTGTCAGGAGCTTGTGCACAAGCTTGATCTTCCCGTCTGCAATGAATCTGACGAACAGATAGAACACGAACAGATACAAAAGCCAGTAAGCCCAAAGAAGTATCAGCGGAGTTACGGGGTCGGGATTGAGCAGCAGTCCCTCATCGAAGGTTTGCGACTGGATTATCTGTCCGAGGATCGAAGGCTGATCCTCCGGATGGAAGATATCGAGCTTCCAGAGAGTAAGCTGCTTCAGTGACGGCAGACCAAGTCTCGCCCACACAGGGATATCACCCGTATACTGCGGCTGCCTTCCGACAACTGCCGGAACATAGCTGAACGGGACATTGTACCGAATGAGGTTTCTTAATACCCAGGAGATACCTGCCGGAATCGATACGCCCGCAAAGGTAAGATACTGCACTGCGAGCTTTTTCCTGCCTTCCTTATCCTGTCCCTTCTCAAAGAACGCACAGACAAAGACTGCTCCGAGCGCCGGGCTTATGAGCACAGCCGAAGTCTTGGTAAGCATTCCGAGCACAAGGAACAGGCCCGTTAGAAGGATGTTCTTCATGGTCCTCTTCTTGTACCAGATCAGCACCCTGTGAACTGCCAGCAGGCAGAACAGCGCCATAAGGCAGTCGTTGTTCACTTCGATACCGAGAGTAAGGAATATGGGGCTGAATGCGAACAGTGCCGTCAGGATCATGGTCATCTTCGCGGAGATCTTGAGCTCATCAAGTATCTTCACGATGATAAATACGCAAAGGAATGCAAACACCATATTCAGCTGCTGTATGATCTCATAGCAGATGATCTCAGGGATGCCCAGCGCCTGCGCAGGTCCCTTGATAAGAGCGCCGAAGATGTAGAACACAGGCGGATGGTAGAACTGCGGCGGGAAATCGTTATATTCCGTAATGACGGGCGGCAGCTTGAGATTCTCTATTATGTAATTGATGTATCCGAGATGTCCCGTCGGTCCGATCGTGATCGGATCTGTCGTCAGCACCTGCAGGTCATGGTCAGTTACACAGAAGATCTTCTTGATCGCATAGAACATCTTCAGGATAAACGAGATCAGGAGAATAAAATCTGTATAGTGTTTGTAGTCGTGCTTGTCCTTCACTCTTTATTACCACCAGAGGATAATGCTTCTATCATCTTCATATAACGATCCCTCATATCGACACCGGATGATTTGAACTGCGGAACATAGCCGTCGTAATAGAGCATGGGTTCCAAGTCGATGCAGGATGTGTTGCCTATCTGAGTAAGTATGTCCAGTTCCTTCCTGACCGCTATCTCAAGAAGCTTCGGGATCTTCCCGCCAGACCTGACAAGGTCCAGATACACATTGTCAGTCTCCGCGAGGCTGTCCCAGAGCGCACCCGAGAAATCCGCATCGGAGCGCATGGAATAAAGCACACGGACAAAACCGGAATATGCCTCGATAACATCGGTCTGGGCTGCACCTACGGTATCAGACAGGCGGAGGAAAGCACACAGACTGTTAAGCGGCTCCTTCTGCCTTATGCCTCCGAAAACGGCAATTGAATTGATCTCTTTGAGAAGGTCTGACATACCTTTTGTCTGTCCTCAATCGTCATCATCGGCCTGTTCAGCTATGCTGATATACTCGTAACCTTCTTCGATCAGCTCGGATATATCCTTGTTGGCGAAATAACCGTAAGCGTAATTCGAGTTGAGATAACCGTGACATATGAACAGATCCTGCTCCGGATAGTATCCGTCAAGGTAATATAACAATCCCCTGACCTTGAAGGTCTCCAGCGAGAAAATGGTCGCATAAGGATAGATGTTGACCAGAAGCTCGTCATCAAGGAAGGTGAATTCAACTTCCTTGTAATCATTATTGTAGCCCAGGAAGAAGTCTTCCTCGGACAGCAGATTGCCGTCTTTGTCATATCTGGCAAGGACACCAATGGAATAGACCGCAATAAGATCCTCTCCGTAATACTGCAGGCCCATCGGGGTCCTGCCTTCAGTATCTATCGACAGGATCTCGTCACCGTCAAGATCGAACACAGTGATACTTCCGACTTTGCCGCAGGCATATGCGGAAGAATCCTCGTTCCACGCATAGCGCAGATTGCCGCTGATCTCCTCATCGATATAATCGAACTCATCCTCGTCCATATCCAAAAGGACTGCTGAGGAGTAAGTGTTCGTATTAAAACGGATTATCAGGTAATTCCCGTCCGGAGAGATGTCCAGACTTTCAATGCCGAACAAAACATCAGAATCCAGGCCGTCCATCTCATAACGGGTCAGATCCTCCTCTTCGATCTCATACCGGAAGACAGTGCATTCTCCGGAATACGAAGAGACCGCAGCCATGCATATGAAGTTGCCGTTTATAGAGTTGACAAAACCGTAGCTTCCCTTGAGCGTCTCGATCACATCGAAGTCACCCGAATCCAGATCGACCTCGATAAGCTTCGCACCCTTGTCTGCTTCGGTGTATTCTTTGCTGTCATCCAGAACATACAGTTTCTCTCCGTCCGGAGACGGGCCTATAATGTCAACTGACCAAGTCTGGGTCGGACCAAGGTCAGTTGTCCACTCAACATCGCCGGATTCGATATCGTAAGCGTACAGCTTGCCCATATCGTCGTATATGATGAAATAATCACCCGCAACACAGTAATCACAGACCAGATACAGTTCCTCGATCTGTTCATATACCTCAAAGCTCTCATCATAAGGATAGGTATTATACTCGATCAGATAGTTATCACCGTTGCGGCGGGTAACGAAACCTGTGCTATCGTTGTCGGTAGCGATCAGATCAGTCTGGCAGATCTTCTCGTCGAAATACTTGGATGCGGGGATCGTGCTGTTCCCCTCCTCCAGTTTGATCTTGACATACTGACCGTTATAGAGGATGAGCAGAAGAACACTGTCACCGCCTGAGTATGCGGATACAAACTGCGCGGGAAGCTCAATGTTCTTTACTATCTCACCGGTCTGATCATTGATGAGCGTGCATCTGTCGCTGTACAGAGCCACGATGACATCGGTCTGGGTTCCGTCGCTCTCGATGTACTTGCTCAGGTAGAGTTTTGTGCTCTCGGAAGGAGACATGTAGCTGGCTTTTGAAGACCACATCAGTTCTCCTGTAGTGGTGTCATACTTCTCGATGTAGATGGTGCTCTCTGCCATGACGGTAATATTGCCGAAAGACGAAGCATACGATTCCTGCTCATCGAGAGACAGGCAGACAAAATTACCATCCTCGGTAAACCTGCTTGCAAGCGGCAGATAAATGATAGAATCAAGGGTAACAAAAGTATCATTTTCCAGATTGTAGATAACGAACTCGGTTCCGAGGCCCAGCACCTGATCTGAAGGGCATTCGATCGCGACATGTTTGCCGTCCCTGGCTATCTTTGCATTCGTGATGCTGGAAAACCCGATGTCCTCAGCCTTAAAGCACTTGATGACCTCGCCGTCCTTACTGTCCGCGATGATAACGCCTTCGTCAGTAGTGGCAACAAACTGCGACGATTCAGAGAATGAAGAGATCCCATTATCTATGATGATACTGTAATAACATTCAACATCCATACTCCATTTCTCTTCCCAGTCGGATATATCGTATCCCGCCAGCGTTTTCGACGTCATGACAATGAAAGTATCCTTGCCCGAGAATCCGAATCCGGCGACCTCTTCTCCGGGATAAGTAATATCCGCAACTACTTCATGGGTTATGGAATCCCATATCCTGACATTATTGGCGCTGTCGCAGGCGGCAACCAATGTGCCGTCTTCGTTGGTGGTAAAGTCGTTTATCGTTGACTCCATCTCATATTTCCAGACCGCCTCGCAGTCAAACTGACCGGGAGCAATGTATGATCCGAGCGCATCGGACAACGCCGCCCACGCTTCATCCGTAACAGGCATATTAGGGTTCTCTTCAGAAGGAAGAGCCTGCAATGCCAGGTCGATAGCTTTGACCTTATCGCCGTCATCAAGCGCCGATTCGGACTGCAGTGACAGGTTCTGCGCCTGCGTAACCAGGGCCTTGTTATAATTCTGCCTGATCTGCGTAAGGCTCCATGTCAGATAGCCCATAACACCGATCGCCGTTACGGCCGCGATCAGTGATGCTATGACAGCTCGCCTTATGCGGTACTGTCTGCGGCGTCTCATGAGCTCATCATAAGAGCATCCGATAATGGATGCGGCGATCCTCGGGAGTTCTTCTTTCCTCGCTGTCTTGATCGGCAGTCTGTAATCGCACGACAGCGGCTCGATGACTTCTTCATACGTTACCTGGGAACCGTCATTCAGCGTCCTGGTAACCGTATCATGCATCAGTATATCGGGGATAACCTCTTCGGGCTCTCCGTCAACAAGTACCGTAAGTATCTCTTTCTTGGTGTGATTCTTAAGGAACGTCTCGATCTCTTTCTGGACCCAGATGGATTCACACGTGTGTGTCGAGCACAGAACGATCAGATAATCGGAATGAGCAAGTGCGAAATCGATATCCTCGTTCAGGTCACTCGTAATAGGAAGCTCTTCCTTATCGCGGAAGATCCTGTCAATGCGCTTCTTCCCGGTCGACTTCCTTATCTTGTGCGGGATTCGGAAATGCTCAAGCTGAGTCTGCACTTCCTTGGCGATCTTGTTGTCCTGAAGCGAATGTCTGTACGATATGAACGCATTATACTTATCAATCATCTACGTCTCCCAGTGCGAGATATGTCTCACCCAGAATATCCCTGTTGATTATGTAGACATCGTCCGGATCGGACAGCTTAACCGCAAGAAAATCTCCGGGTTCGCCCTTGAGGTATTCGGAATGGTTCCATTTTGTAAAGACCTTGGTCGTCCTGTCTATCTTCCTTGCAAGGATCTTGTTGCCGCCCTTGGACGAACAGATCCTCGCATAGGGTCTGAGGGAAATAGTCTCACCGCTGATCATGTTCTTTACCGTCGGATAGTACTCGAAACGCTGCTCATACGGTTCCTGGGTAACATCGTAATTCTTCCCGAGGACTTCAGTCCTTGACACGTAGATCTCGCCGCGGATGCCGATCATGATGACCGAATCCTCGGTAACCTCGAAATTCATATCACCTTCGAGCGATCTTACGAGCGCCTGCGTGCCGGGCTTCATGAACTCGGAAGGGATAACATATCCCTGCTTGCGCGGAAGCTTCACATACTTCTTCATGCCATCAAGGTCTATCTTGTCCCTGCCGGCATAGATTATATCCGTATTCGCGAAATAATCATGCATCCTCTGTCTGAGTATGGTCGTAACGACAAGTCTCCTTCTCTCTGCGTCCGCACCGGCATAATCCGGTTCTGCCGCTGCAAGGAGCTCTCTTGCGATGGAACCGCCGGCCTTGTCGGTATGTCCGCCGCCGGAACCTATTCCGCAGGCAATGAACTCTGCAAGCTCATCTGCTCTTACTTCCGAAGTGCAGGATCTTATCGAATACTTGACTCCGAAGTCGAGCACGGAGAATACCAGGCAGACATCGACTGTATCGACCGAAAGAAAGAAATCCGATATGAGACCCAGGATATTGGGATCACAGGGCTGAGCCTCCATGATCGCATATCTGTGCTTGTCGTGGACCTCCACGCCCAGCATCGCGATACCCGCGATCTTAGCTTCCTGGACCGTAAGGTTCATATTGTTCATCTGTCTGATCAGGCCCTTGTCATAGTTAAGCTGCTCCGCCATATCACGGTCCAACGGGTGGGCGATCTCAGACAGGTTCTTTGTATCCATGAACAGACCGTAGTAAAGTGCGGTCGCCAGATTGAAATCAGGGGTATAGCCTTCGGCTTTGAGCATATCCCAGACGATCGTCGAACATGAACCGACAGCGGGACGAACTTCCGAGAGTTCGGGAAGATGTCCGATTATCTGGTGATGGTCTATAACTGCGATATTCTTTGCCTCGAACTTCCTGATGTTGCCTTCGCCGTACTGGCAGTCGCAGGCAAGCAGAAGCTCGGGAACATAATCCAGGTCAGGTTCGTATTCGACCGGGATGCCGAGCTTGTCCACCATGAATCTCAGATTTCTCTTGGAGATCTTGAAATTACCGGAGTAGATGTGCCTTACGTTCTTGCCGCGCTCCTTGAAGAAACAGTACAGTGCGTAGCCCGACGCAATGGCATCGGCATCAGGATTGTCGTGACTCTGGATCACGATCTCATTGAAATCAAGCAGTTCAGATAGTTTCATACTCTTTTCCCCTCTGTCATACTTTTTTGATTATAGCATGAGATGAATTCCAAATGCTGTTTTGATAGAATTGTAACTATAATTAAATATAAATAATAAGGCGGTACACATATGCAGGCGATCATCCTGGCAGCCGGAATGGGCAAGAGATTAAAGCATCTGACAAAAGACAAGACAAAATGCATGGTTGAAGTCAACGGCCGCACCCTGATATCGAGGACTCTGGACATATTGGAGAAGCAGGACTTAAGCCGCATAATCATCGTTACCGGCTATATGGGCGATACCCTGAGAAACTATGTCGAATCCCTTGGCATCAAGACTCCCGTCGAATACATAGACAATCCTATCTATGACAAGACCAATAACATATACTCCCTGGCACTTGCCAGAGACAAGATGATCGAAGACGATACGCTGTTGTTCGAGTCTGACCTTATCTTCGAGCAGAGCGTGGTCGACAGACTCGTTGCAGACCCGAGGCCGACCCTTGCGACGGTGGCGCATTTCGAGAGCTGGATGAGCGGAACGTGCCTCAAGATAGACAAGGAAGACAGGATCGCAGACTTTATTCCCGGCAAGTATCTGGACTTTTCCGAGAAGCACAAGTACTACAAGACGGTCAATATCTATAAGTTCTCGAAGGAATTCTCCGCGAAGACATATGTGCCTTTCCTTACTGCCTACGAGCAGGCTGTCGGCGAGAACGAATACTATGAGTCGGTAATCAAGCTCATCGCCATGATCGAGAATACCGAGATACGCGTAATGAAGCTTGAGGGAGAGCGCTGGTATGAGATAGACGATGCCCTTGACCTCGATATCGCAAGCTACATCTTCACGGAAGACCCGGTAGAGAAGTACAGGCTCCTGGCAAGGCGTTACGGCGGGCACTGGCGCTTCCCGAATCTGCTCGATTACTGCTATCTCGTTAACCCCTACTTTCCCACGGCGAAAATGGAGAACGAGATGGTATCCAACTACAGCACATTAATGCGCCAGTATCCTTCAGGAATGGAGATCAATTCCCTGCTCGCATCCGAGGTCTTCGGCGTGAGCCGGGAGAATATCCTGGTGGGCAACGGTGCCGCTGAGCTCATCAAGGCACTTGCGGAGAAGCACCTGCCCGGAAAGACGGGCGTGATCAGGCCGACTTTCGATGAGTACCCGAACAGGATGGTTAAGGATGATGTGGTCGTATTTGCTCCCTCTGACGAGGAGTTCAGATATACGGCGGATGACCTTATGGAGTATTTCGGTGACAAGGGCATCGATAACCTCGTGCTCGTGAATCCGGATAATCCGAGCGGCAACTATATCCCCGCAGCTGACCTCCTGCGCCTTGCAGACTGGTGCGCGGGAAAGAACATCACTTTCGTCGTTGACGAGAGCTTTGCAGACTTTGCGACAGGTTTCGGCAGCGCTGACGATATCACACTCCTGCACGATGAGATCTTAGACAAGTACAAGAACCTCGTCGTCGTGAAGAGCATCTCCAAGTCATTCGGCGTTCCCGGATTCAGGCTCGGTGTATTGGCTTCGGGCAACAGGGATCTGATCGCATCGCTCAAGAAGGAAGTCGCGATCTGGAATATCAATTCGTTCGGCGAATTCTATATGCAGATCTATGAGAAATACAAGAAGAACTATCTGTCTTCACTCGAGAAGCACGGCAAGGCAAGGGATATCCTTGTTGACGGACTTAAGTCCATACCATACCTTAAAGTATTCCCTTCACAGGCAAACTTCATCATGTGTGAGGTAACGGGCGGCAAGAAGAGCCTCGAGCTGTGCGCGGAGATCCTCGTAGAGGAAGACATACTCATCAAGGATCTGTCGTCCAAGGTCGGAAACGGAAAGCAGTATATCCGCATCGCCGTCAGAGACGAAGCAGATAATGCCCGCCTGATAGAAGCCCTTAAGAGGCACTGATCAGTCTTCGTGATATGACCAGATGCTCGTGCTGCCCCTGTCGAGTGCGACAATACCGGTGCGGCACATCTCGATGATGCCGTAATTCCTGACGTTCTGAATGAATCCGTCGATCTTCTGAGAGTCTCCGGTAACCTCTATGCTGATCGCTTCCTCGCCGAGGTCGATTACCTTCGCACGGAAGATATTAGCGGTCTCCAATATGACCGGTCTGTTCTCTTCGGAATTCTTTACCTTGATGAGGAGAAGTTCACGCTTGATGCAGTCTTCGCCCGACAGGACAACGACCTTCTTGACGTTGTAGAGCTTCCTGAGCTGTGTGACCACCTGCTCTTTGTCGGTCTTGCCCGCAGAGAGTGTAATCGTGATGCGCGAATACTCGGGAGATTCCGTCTCACCTACCGTGAGCGAATCGATGTTGAAACCTCTTCTCGTGAACATGGCGGTGACACGTGACAGGACGCCGAACTTGTTGTCGACATAGACGGCTATGATTATCTTATCTTTAGTCATTTCCTTCTTCCGCCTCCTTCCAGGTTACGAGATTCTCAAATGATCCTCCGGGCCTGAGCATCGGCAGGACCATCGCATCCGGGTCGATCGCAAGATCGATCACCGCGGGCCCTTCGCCTGCGTATGCTTTCGCGAGGACTTCCCTGAATTCTTCTATATTGTCAGCACGGTATCCCCTTGCGCCGAAGGCTTCTGCAAGCTTTACATAATCGGTCTTGCGTGAGAGTGTCGTACTCGAATACTGCTTGTCGTAGAACAGTGTCTGCCACTGTCTTACCATGCCGAGAACCTTATTGTTGAAGATAACTACAGTAACGGGAACATTGTATGTAACCGCCGTCGCGAGCTCGTTCAGGTTCATGCCGAAGCTTCCGTCGCCGGTTACGAGCACTGAGCGTTCGCCCGTGGCAAGGCTTGCCCCGATCGCGGCGCCGAGTCCGAATCCCATCGTGCCCAGACCGCCGGAACTTATCCAGGTGTGCTTCTGCCTGAATTCATAGAACTGTGCAGTCCACATCTGGTGCTGGCCTACATCCGTTACGATGCGGGTGGCAGGAGATGCAATATCGCCGATGGCCTTTACCGCTTCTCTCGGCAGGAACTCGTCTTCCTCATAGGCATGGATCTCACGCTTGCGCAAAGATGCAACTTTCTCATCCCATTCAGGAAGCTCTTTTGCTTCGACGGCCTGCGTCAGCCTTGCGAGGAAATCCTTAATATCGCAGCAGATACCCAGATCAACCGATACATTCTTGCCTATCTCCGAACAGTCGCAGTCGAGCTGGATCTTCTTGGAGTTGAGCGCATATCTGTCTGTCTTGCCGGTAGCCCTGTCGGAGAACCTTACGCCAACGGCGATCATAAGGTCAGATTTAGCAAGAGCGACCGACGATGCGAAATGTCCGTGCATGCCCTGCATTCCGAGGAACCTCGGAGAATCGGAAGGAATCTCGGACAGACCCATCATCGAGCATCCGATGTATGCGCCGATCTTATCCGCAAGGGCAAGGATCTCTTCTCCACACCCCGCTCTAACTGCGCCGCCTCCGAAATAGATAAACGGTCTTCTGCACTCTGCTATCATCTCGGCAGCACAGGCTATCTCATCGTCATCAGCCTTCTCGGGCTTGGACAGCGGCATCAGCGGCGCCGGCTCGAAATTACATGTATCTCGCTGGACATCGTTCGGGATGTCGACAAGGACCGGTCCGGGTCTGCCGGAACCTGCGATCCTGAATGCCTCGCGGATCGTTCCCGCGAGATCGGCTACATCCCTTACGAAGAAATTGTGTTTGGTTACAGGCATCGTCACACCCGTGGTGTCAACCTCCTGGAATGCATCTCTTCCGATCATACCGGTCGAGACGTTACCTGTTATAGCCACCATCGGAACGGAATCGAGGAAGGCTGTCGCGAGACCCGTTACCAGGTTGGTCGCGCCGGGACCGGACGTGGCAATTACGACTCCCGGTCTTCCGGTAGCTCTCGCATACCCGTCAGCGGCATGCGTCGCGCCCTGCTCGTGAGCGGCAAGGATATGGGTGATCTGATCCTTGCGCGATTCAAGCTTGTCATAGATATCGATAACGGTCGCTCCGGGATATCCGAAGACAGTATCCGTTCCCTGTTCGAGCAGGGTCTCGATAACGATCTGCGCTCCTGTCATCTTCATCAGGCGTCACGCTCCTTTACGATCTTCGGGCAAAAAAAAGCTCTCTTGCCCCATACACCTTAGGCAAAAGAGACGAAATAGATATTCCGCGGTACCACTCTCATTGGTCTTCTATGGAAGACCCGCTCTGTGCATGTCTAACAACACGCTTTACTGTAACGGGTAAACCCGGCCTGAATTAATCGCCTGCAGGCTTTCATATCAGGCAGCTCCGGGAGGACTCATCATTGCAGCTGCTGTACCGGCTTTCCACCGCCGCCGGTTCTCTGGATCAGCTAACGCAGCATCTTTTTTCCCTTCAACGCTGTTAAAGTTCATTAAAGCACGGGCCAAGCCCGGTTGTCAACCTTTATGATTCAGACAAGTGTTGCTGCGATGGCATCTGCGAGCTTTGCAACCGAGTCCGGTGTGTCCTTATCCGGTGCGGACTTTATAGTCACACCTTCCTCAAGGACGGTCGTTCCCGGAAGCTTTGCAAGCATCTCTCTGATCAGCTTGCCGGACTGCGGTGCCCATGAGCCGTTCTCTATAACGGCACATGTGCGGTTTTTGATCCCGTGTGCGGCAAGTTCCGTAAGGACGTGCTCCACGGGGGAATAGATATTCATATTGTAAGTAGGCGCAGCCACAACGATATGACTGTACTTGAAAGCGGCTGCAATGAATTCTGACGCAGGCTTTACGGATGCATCGTAAATACATGAGTCTATTCCGCGCGAGTCAAGTTCGGTCGCGAGCACTTCACAGGCATTCGCAGTATTGCCGTAGATCGATCCTTCGACTATGAGCACACCCTGCTTCTCCGGCGAATAAGAGCCCCATTTCTGATAGCAGGATATGATCTTATCAAGGTCCTTCCTCCACATATAAGAATGAAGCGGACAGATCATCTTTATATCAAGTTCGGATGCCTTCTTAAGAACATTGACTGTCTGCATTCCGTACTTGCCCACGATGTTCGTATAGTAGCGGCGGGCTTCGTCTTTAAGCTCTGACTCAAAATCATGTCCGTCGGCAAATACAGATCCGTCTATCGCACCGTAAGAACCGAATGCGTCAGCAGAGAAGAGCGTGCCGTCTTTGGTATCAAAACTCATCATTACTTCAGGCCAGTGTACCATGGGTGCGAATAAGAACTTAAACTCATGGGAACCTATGGATATAGTATCGCCGTCCTTAACAAGAACAGTTCTTGAAGAGATGTCTAGCTGCGGGAAGAACTGCGAGATTATCTGTGCAGTCTTGGCATTGCATACCACTTTTGTCTCTGTATGGTGATGCAGAAGATCGATGAGAGTCGCGGAATGGTCAGGTTCCATGTGATGTACGATCACATAGTCCAAAGACCTTCCTGCAAGGCAGGATTCGAGGTTCTCAAAAAACTGCTTCGCGACCGCCTTGTCTGCGGTATCCATCAGCACCGTCTCGCCGAAGTCTCCGAAATATGAGTTATAGCTCATGCCGGATTCGAGTTCATACACGCCTTCGAACTTCTCTATCCTGCGGTCGTTTGCTCCGATCCAGAACAGGTTATCCGTAAGCTTTCTTATATTCTGCATGTCATCTGTCCTCTCTGTAGTAGTTGCGTCCGATAGCGGCAGGTTCTCCGCTCGAGGAATTCTTTCTCATTGAGCTTAAGATGAGCACTATCAGAGTAATGATGAACGGCAACGCCGAGAAAAAATGTGCGGGGATCTTGTTGAGCCACCCGAGCACTCCGGGGAATGCCGTGGCAAATGCGACGTTATAGACCCTGAGTGTACTGAACAGGCCGAATACGACAGTACCGAGTATCGCTCTTGCCGGACTCCAGTTTGCGAAGATAACGAGCGCTATCGCGATCCATCCGTAACCGTTGATCCAGCAGTTCGAGCCTTCGAAGGTACCGCCCATGTTAAGTCCCATGTAGATGCCGCCGATGCCCATGATGCCGGAGCCGATCATTATGTGTATGTACTTGTAGAGTGTTACATTGATGCCGAGTGAGTCTGCCGCACCCGGGTTCTCGCCTATTGCACGGAGCTTGAGGCCGGGTACCGTTTTCGCGAAATAGAGCCACATCAAAACGGCGATGAGCACGCCGAAATATACGAGGATGTTCTTGGTAAACAGGACCGGTCCCAGGACGGGAATGTCAGATAAGAGCGGTATCTTTATGTCCGCAAACTGCGCAGCGAGCGTGGTGTTTCCGAGCATCGGCCATCCGCCTTCGCTGTTAGACAGACCGTTGCCGAGGAAGTAATAGAATGCCACGCCGAAAGTGGTGATCGTAAGACCTGTTACATTCTGGTTGGCCTGAAGGGTAACCGTCAGGAAAGCAAATACCGCGCCCACCAAAGCGGCTGATATGAATGCCACGAGCACACCGACGAAAAGGCTGTTCGTCCTGCATGCGGCAACATAACCCGCAACAGCGCCGATGGCCATCGTGCCTTCGACACCGAGGTTGAGGCTTCCGGATTTCTCGATCATTATCTCGCCCGTGGTGCCGTAGAGCAGCGGGATGCTGTATATGATCACACTTGAGAGGAACAGGGTAATTACATCAAACATTTGAAGCGTCCTCCCTCTTTGCGATCTTGAATGTTGCGGCAAAGTCAGCCATGAGCACCGAGAACAGGATTATGCCCTGGAGCAGATCCGCGAAGTTCGAATCGATCGCGGGATACTGTGTCGCAGCAGCGCGGCAGCCGTACTGTAGGACTGATATCAGGATCGATGTGACGAAGATTGCGGGGATGGAAAGTTTCGAGAGCCATGCGACGATAATGCCGGTCCAACCGACATTGTTCGTGATGGAGTCGGATACCGTGCCTGCCGTGGAAGTCGCAAGACCTGCGGCAAGACCGATAAGAGCTGCTGATATGAACATAGTACGGAGAACTATCCATCCGACATTCATGCCTGCGTATTTGGCTGTGGCAGCGCTGTCGCCGACTACCGATATCTCATAACCGTGCTTTGTCTTCTTGATGTAGAAGTAGATGAGCACTGTCAGGATTATCGCAACGATAAGCGAATACTGCAGGGTAAAGAATCCGATCGTTATCCCGCCCATCTCCGCATTCTCGGGGAACTCGCCGAAGATAGGCCTCTCGGAGTCTTCTCTTAAGAAGAAGTTCCAGTCTGCCTTGGTGTCTCCGAGATACTTGATGACATAGAGCATGATGTAGTTGAGCATCAAGGTCATGAGTGTCTCGTTTGTGTTGAACTTGACCTTGAGCGCTGCAACGGCAAGTCCGATAAGACCGGAGGAGATCATTGCCGCAAGGCACATGAGGACCACAGTTATAAACGGATTCATCCCCTTGCTGTTGAAAGCGACAACAGATGCACAGATCGCTCCCGCGAGGAATTCGCCCTCGCCTCCGATGTTCCAGAATCTCATCTTGAACGCGAGTCCCAGAGCAAGCGAAGTAATGAGCAGCGGGACGAAGATCTTGATAAGGCTCTCGACGCTCTTATAGGCAAAGCTGTTGCCGACCATGCCCATCGTGAGCATCCTGCCGTAGTACTCGAGCGGATTGATGTTAAGGCTCATCAGAAGGATCGCTCCGATGGAAAGCGAGATCAGGATACCTATGACGTAATAGATGACGACTCTCTTAATGGAATAATCCGCACGTCTTACAAGATGGAGATTAGACATCTGCTTCCTCCTTCTTATCTTCGAAAGCGGAATCTGCCGCAATACCGTCAGTCTTGCCTTCCTTGTTTACGATGTTAAGGGCACCGGTCATCATGAGACCGATGTCTTCTTTTGTTGTGTTGGTGCTGTTGACCACGCCCTGAAGCCTGCCGTGGCACATGACCATGATCTTGTCGCAGAGTGCGAGCATGACATCAAGATCCTCGCCGACAAAGAGTATGCCTACGCCCTTCTTCTTCTGCTCGTTCAGGATATCGTAGATCATGTAAGATGAATTGATATCGAGTCCTCTTACGGGATAAGCGGTAACAAGGACATTGGGACCCGACTTGATCTCGCGTCCAAGAAGGACCTTCTGGACATTACCGCCCGAGAGCTTCCTTACCGGTGTCTCCGTGGACGGCGTAACTATCTCGAGCTTGTCTATCGCTTCCTTGGCTTCCTTCCTTGCGGCTTTCCTGTCCACAAAGATGCCCTTGGCTTCAGTGTAGTTCTTCAGCATCATGTTGTCCGTGATGGAGAGCGAAGGAGCCAGGCCCATTCCGAGCCTGTCTTCGGGAATGAAGCTCATCGAGATACCGTGTTCTAAGATCTTCTTCGGAGACATGCCGACGATGCTCTCGCCTTCGTGGAGCATCTGGCCTCTCTCTATCGGTCTGAGGCCGGCGATGGCTTCACACAGTTCCTTCTGTCCGGATCCCGCGATGCCGGCAACGCCCAGTATCTCTCCGCCTCTTATGTAGAAGTTCATCCCGTCGACTGCGAGTGCGCCTTCGTCATTTTTGACCGTAAGATCACGTATCTCGAGGAGCGGATGTGTCTTATCCATAAGCGGACGCTTAATGTCGAGGTCTATCCTCCTTCCGACCATGAGCTCTGTCAGTTCCTTCTCACTGGTCTTGGCTGTCTCGACACTTCCTATGTATTCTCCGTGACGCAGTACCGCGACACGGTCTGATATCTCCATAACCTCATTGAGCTTGTGTGTGATGATGATGAGCGAGTGTCCGTCCTGTCTCATCTTCCTCATGACGTCGAAGAGCTTGTCGATCTCCTGTACGGTCAGCACCGCCGTGGGCTCGTCGAAAATGATGATCTTCGCGCCGTAGCAGATCACCTTCAGGATCTCCAGGGTCTGCTTCTCCGACACGGACATGTTGCATACGAGCTTATCCGGGTCTATCTCAAATCCGAACTTTGCCGCCGTGTCTTGTATATACTTGCGGGTATCCTTACCGAGAAGGAATTTGCCGCCTTCTTTAAGTCCTAATCTGATGTTCTCGAGCGCGGTAAAACGCTCTACCAGTTTGAAGTGCTGGTGCACCATCCCTATCCCCAGCCTCGCCGCCTGTTCCGGCGAGTTGATGTTAACCTTGTTTCCGTTAACAAAAATAGAACCGCTGTCGGGCATATAGATGCCCGACAGCATGTTCATAAGTGTTGTTTTGCCTGAACCATTCTCCCCGAGGAGAGCGAGGATCTCACCCTCCTTAAGGGTAAGGTTGATATCCCTGTTCGCCGCTACGGAACCGAAGCTTTTTGATATACCTCTGAGTTCTATGGCATTGCCCATGATATCCCCCTGTATCAGCCTTCAGCGCTGTTGACCTGAGTTACGCCTTCGACGTAGTAGTTCATGGAACCCAGCCTGAGCCATTGTAACAGCACCCTTCTCACCTGAGAAAGAGAGCTTAACGCCGGAGAATACATCCCAGTTGCCTGACTTCATGAGGTCAGTAGCGAGATCGATTGCTTCCTGTGCTTCAGGCTCGTTGTTTGCCGAGAGCTCGGATACGCCTACGAGACCTGCATTGAGACCTTCATAGTAGTTGCCTACCTTTGTCATGAATGTTGAAGGATCATCCATTGCTGCCTTGATGGCTGTTGCATAGTAAACATCCCAGTTCCAAACGGGAGCGCAGAGGTGTGACTCGGGAGCTTCCTTTGTCATGTCGGAGTTGTATCCGCATCCGAATACGCCCTTCTCGTTTGCAACGATCTGAGGCTGAGCACTGTCGCAGTGCTGAGCGATAACGCAGCATCCGTATGTGTCGATGAGGATCTCTGCAGCCTGTCTCTCCTTCTCCTGGTCGCCCCATGTGTAGAGCCTGTCTCTCCTTCTCCTGGTCGCCCCATGTGTAGATCTCATATACGTTGACATGAGCATCGGGGTTTACGGACTGTGCACCTAATGCGAATGCGTTGATGCCGGAGCATGTCTCGGCATACTCTGTACCCCAAGCGGATACATAACCGATCTCGTTGTTGCCGAGAGCGAGGGACTTGTATCCTGCTGCGATACCTGCGAGGTAACGAGCCTGATAGATCCTGCCGAAATAGTTGTTGAAGTTACTGTCATTTGACAGATAACCTGTCGCATGAGAGAAGATGATGTTTGCATACTCGGGCTTCTTTGCTGCCTCGTCGAATGCATTGAGATAGCCGAAGCTGATGCCGAAGATGATGTTGCATCCGTCACCTGCGAGCTGGTCGATTGCCTGGGATACCTTCTCGTCATCCTCAGGAATGTTGTCTACGATGTAGAGATCCTTATCAGGATCAAGACCGCACTGCTTCATAGCCTCGGTGATACCCTTGTGATGCGCATAGGTATAACCTGCGGTGTCGTTCTTGCTGTTGATGTAGATCGCACCAACCTTGAAAGATGAAGCGGCCTCACCTGCGTTTCCGCTGCATCCCGTGAATGCCAGAACGGAAGCAACTGCAATTGCTGCTGTAAGAACAATTGAAATCAGTTTTCTCATAACTTGCCTCCAAAAAGTTTATATATGAATGCCTTGCGGCAAATCATATCAATGTTAAGGACTTAGCCGTTGTCCCTGAACGTCAGTGAGTCATCAGTCATCGATTCTATGATCGCCAGAGACTCAACTCTTACACCCTTCGCACGGAACCTGTCGCCGCCGCCCTGGAAGCCCTTCTCGATGGCTATTGCAGCGCCCGCGAGCTTTGCCCCCGCCTTAGTGATTATATCGATAAGACCCTGCAGGGCATTGCCCTTCGCAAGGAAATCGTCGACGATGAGAACAGTATCTTCAGGTCTGATATACTCATTGCTCACCACGATGTCATATGTCTTCTGATGTGTGTAGGAGAACACCTGCGAAGTAATGATGTCATCCGAGAGATTGATCGAAGCATGCTTCTTCGCGAAAACAACAGGCACACCCATCGAATAACCGGCGGCAAAAGCCACGGCTATACCTGATGATTCTATTGTCAGGATCTTGGTAACACCGGCATCCTTGTAGAGCGAAGCTATCTCGTCGCCCATCTGCATAAGGAGGTTTGGATCTATCTGCTGATTAAGGAAATCGCCGACCTTGAGGATCTCTCCGGGCAGCACCTTGCCCTGAGCAAGGATTCTTTCTTCCAAAGCGCGAATAACAACCACCTCCGAACCCGGTTCAAAGTACTTAAAATCTTATAATTATTACAAACGTGTGTCAAACTGTTTTTCTCCCGCAAATGTAACAAAATTAGACTGCGGGGACAGTATCAGCTTCCCTGATCCGGGAGAAATTCCATTATCTCATCTTCAGGTGCCGGCGGGGATTCCAGTATCTCATCGTCCTCGGATGCCGGTGATGCATGGACAGCTTCGGTAATAGCCTTTACCACGGCGTCGTATCTGTCCAGCATATCAAGGTGTTCCTGGCGTATTGATGCGCTGTCGCCGGCATTTGCCGCCTGCTCGAGCCTTCCCGCCAGCTCTGACAGTGAGATCGCGCCGATCATTTTCGAGGTGGACTTGAGCGAGTGGACGTGGATGGCATATGTCTTCCAGTCAGATCCCGCATAGCTGCTCTTGAGGACCGCTTCCTTCTCGGCCTTGCCGTGAGCGAATTCCGCGAGCATTACCCCGTAGAAGGACTTGTCGTTCTGGCAGTATGGAAGTCCCACATCGGGGGAAATCCCGGCTTCGCGGAGCACGCTGAATCCGTCATCTTCACAAGCGGCCGAAGAACCGGAATCTGCATTCTCCACATGCTCGACCTTGTCTTCGGGCAGATACTTAATGATCATCTTCTCAAGCGCATAACTGTCTATGGGTTTTGTAAGGAAATCATCGAACCCTTCTGACAGATAGCGTTCCCTGGCGCCAACCACCGCGTCCGCAGTAAGGCAGATGGCAGGCGAATCCTTGCTCGCACCGGTTTCCGAACCGCGGATCCTGTGAAGCGTCTCAGTGCCGTCCATCTCCGGCATGCGCTGATCCATAAGGATCAGGTCATAACGGTTGATCTCACAGAGCGCCAGGGCACCTGCGCCGGTATATGCCGTATCTATCTTCATCTTTGTGTTCTTCAGGAGGTTTACAACGACGGTAAGGTTCATCTTGGTGTCATCCACGATAAGGATGTGAGCATCGGGAGCACGGAAGGATTCCCTGTATACTCCGGCGGCCAGGACATTCTCCTTGAAGCGTTTCTGGAAATCGCCCACGGGAACGTCATCAACGATCTTCTGCGGGATCGTGACAGTAAATGTGGATCCTTTGCCGTATTCGCTCTCGACGGAGATCGAGCCGTTCATCATCTTCAGCAGGCGCTGCGAGATTGGAAGACCAAGGCCTGAACCCTGCGTTGTACTGTTCTGCTCAAGCCTCTCGAAATCCTCGAAAAGCTTCTCCTTATCCTCCGTCTTTATGCCTATGCCGGTATCTTTTACGGAGGCAACGAGCGATATTACCCCTTCTTCAGTCCTCTCGCCTCTCAGCTTGAACCTGATGATACCGTGTTCCGTAAACTTGACAGCATTGTCAAGAAGATTCATGAATATCTGTTTTACCCGCTGCTCGTCGCCGAAGAGTTCATCCGGAAGCGATCCGTCAACATCTATGACGAATTCGAGGCCCTTGTCGCGCGCCTTGTAGAGTGCCATGTTGCTCAGGTCGTTAAGCATGGAACTGAGCTGATACGGCGCCTCCATAAGTTCCATCTGACCGGCTTCTATCTTGGAAAAGTCCAGGATATCGTTGACTATCGCGAGCAGATTGTGTCCCGCATTCTCGACGTCTCCCGCATATATGACAATGTTCTTAAGAGCATCCTTTCTGGTCTGCGTATCGTTGTCGGGCAGTTCCTGTGCGGCCCTTCCCTCACGCAGTATCATCTCGTTCATTCCGAGCATCGCATTAATAGGTGTCCTGATCTCATGGGACATGTTTGCAAGGAAATCGCTCTTGGCATTATTGGCGCTCTCGGCTCTGGCCTTCTCTTTGATGAGTTCCTCCTGAGCCTTGACATACGGCCTGACGACCAGGAAAGACAGCAGTGCCGCCACGAGCTGAGACACGATAAGGATGATGAGATCGCTGATCACGATCGACTGAGTCTGATCGGATATCTGTCTCTCGAACCACTCTGCCGAGAAATCTACAACTACTATTCCCGCTATGTTTCCGAACGAATCGTAGACGGGGCTGTATGCACTGTAAAACCTTCCCCACTGATCCGTATAAGGCAGTTCGTCTACTGCCGCGGTTCCGTCGCCTGCAAGTGCAAGCGCCTCCGTGAATTCAACACTGTCGCCGTAGCTTGCCGGAGCATCCGGATCCGTGTCCAGGATAAAGATGAAATTACCGTCGGTATCTTCCTTTATGGCATACACATATTCGAGTTCAACATTATCCCTGAATATCGTGAGAGTGTTATAGATATTGCAGTATTGGGAGCCGCCTACATCTTCTTCTCCTATTTCCGCGAGCACATCGCCGCTTACCGAGTTGGACGCGCAGTTGGCAATATCGAGCATACGCTGCTGGACAGCTTCCCTGATGCCTATCCTTGAGATGTAGATGGAGATGGCGCAGAAGAGGATACCGGTGATCAGGATGATCGCCTCTACCATAAGTATTATCCTGGTGGACAGCTTATTCCTCGTCTCCATGCGGCATGTTCCTCTTAAGTCGCAATAATACGATTATTATAAAAGAAAAATGATATTTACAATACTGACAAAACGCAATAAAAAACAGGAACCGCATGCCGCAGTCCCTGTCATTTCAGTTCATGTTGTAAGCAGTTACCAGTTGGAATCCTCTCCTGAAGGTTCAGTATCTGCGGGTTCTGCCGTATCAGAAGGAGCAGCCGCCGGCGCGGGAGCAGCGAATGCGAGCTCAAGGTTGCCGTTTGCCATGTAGATCTTCTCAAAGTCGGGACCGTCAACGGTAAGCTTCTCGATAAGTCTTGAAGCGAGACCTTCCACGACCGCCCTCTTCTCAGTAAGGATCCTCTTAGTATCTTCGTAGCAAGTATCGATAATGTTCTTGATCTCCTCATCGATCTCGGCTGCGGTCTGGTCAGAATAGCTCTGTACCTGGCCCATCGAATAACCGAGGAACACTTCATCGTTCTCATCACCGAAGACCATATTCCTGAACTTCTTGGAAAGGCCGAAGCGCTTGATCATGTTC
>CADAOK010000005.1:27745-28123 GCA_902789515.1 Oscillospiraceae bacterium | reverse complement strand
GCAAACTTATGCAGTTCATCTGCTATCCTGAGTCTCCATACGCGGTCAGGATAGTAAGAAAGAAGATACGACCTGAATGATGAGAATACTCCGAGGTCGTCTTTGAACACCTCTCCGTTTGTGGCAGTTGCCAGACAGGAATGATCAAGTTCAAGCCATTGCTCTTCCGTCAGCTGTCCTTGCTCTGCAGGCACGGTAATGCCGAGCACATTGGAATAAAAGCCGTCTATGGTCATGACGCCCCTTCTTGCTTTAAGCCTGGCGGTCAGATTGTTTCCTGGCATCTTTGCGATCAGCTCATCATAGGCATCGCGAAGAGCATCACCGAACAACTCATAGTCAGCGGAAGTAAGCCACAGGCAGACACCCGTTCCGAAA
>CADAOK010000005.1:0-27720 GCA_902789515.1 Oscillospiraceae bacterium | reverse complement strand
AAACAGTCGGAACCTTCGCCTGCAAGTCCAACCGCAATGCGGCCCGCATACATGCCGAACTTCTCTTGTATCATCGGCAGGACGTATTTGTTATAGAATCTGCGGCTGTTGTCTGTCTGGGACATATCAATATACGGCTTCAGTATGGGATACGAGCCTGTCGCCGTCGTAGCACAGTTTCATAGTGAAGAAACGGCGGTCATCGGAGAAGAGCTTCCTGAACATCAGCTTATCGCCTTCCCAGACGGGAAGCTTGTCTATGTCCTTTACGGGCACCCACGACAGTTCGCCTTCATCGCACTCGAAATCCCCAAGTCTCTTCTCCGCCGGAAGCTGCGCGGTAAACACATGCATGTATTCGTTGTCATACTGCTCCGATACGAACGTTACCAGACCGCGGTACATAAAGTCTGTGAGGTCATCCTTCTTTATCCCGGACTCTTCGAAAAGCTCGCGCAGGACACACTCTTCAGGAGATTCTCCGTCTTCGAAATGTCCGCCGATACCGAGGTATTTGTCGAGGTTGATATCGCCGGCTTTGGTCTTTCTGATAAAAAGACACTCATCTTCGCTCGTGACGTAGATGAGTGTCGTAAGATCCTTAAGTCTCATAACTGTTTATGCGGGAATCTGTTCAACTTCGTCCCTGCCGTGCCTAATCGTGAGATCGCCGTTTTCAAGCGCTAAGTGGTAGTTGACACGGTAGATCAGGTAAGCAGATACGTCGATCTTGAACGTCTCGCAAAGTGCACACCACTTGTCCGCAAGGCAGACGATAACGCTCTCTCTGAATCTCGGGGGAACGATCGTAAGCGGGAACATGTGCTTGCAGATTATATCCCTCTCTATCTCATTGAGTTCGAAATCCTTCTCGGCATTCCTCAAAGCAGTACCGGGATGCGTGAAGCCGTGCAGCCTGTGCGACGGATCCGATTCATGCCAGTCATAAAGGAAATAATCATGGAGAAGAGCACCTCTTACAAGGCTCGTCTTGTCTATCTCAAAACCGGGAAAACGTCTCTCGATGGCATATGCGAAGAGGAGGCTGAACTTGGCAACGGAAACGCAATGCTCAAACACGGAAGTCGTGCCGTGCTGGGTATATCCCTTCAATTCCTGTATTTCCGAACTTACAATTATATCCTTACCGCGGGTAAACAAGTCTTTTGCAAGCTTGTACTCGGTAATGTGCTTAGGAAAATATAATGCCAACTCTAACTCCTCTTACGGAAGGTTTGCCCTTCCAACCTCGTTTATTATAACTTAAGAGGAAGTGTATTTACATAATCAAATTCATAAAAATCGTGGCATTTAAAAGACATTTTCACGATTGGAGTATTTAAGGAACACAAAGATCTTATAGGGAATAAGACTTCCTTATCCTGAGGTTCCACCAGATCCTCCACGTATCCGTAAACATCTTGAATACATCGCCTGTCCTGATCCTTCCGAAAGACGTATTCCTGGTGTAGTTGAGCACGACCGGCATCTCGATCAGTTTCGCGCCGCACTTGGATGCCAGAGCGAGCATTTCGATATCGAAAGCATAGCCGTTGACTGTCTGTGCGGGAGCGATCTTCCTAATGATGTCTCCCCTGTAGATCTTAAGTCCCGTCTGAGTGTCATGGCACTTGAGTCCGAACAACACCTTGAGCATTACGTAGTATCCGAATGAGATGAACTTGCGTGCCGGCGGGTATTCGATCTTGGAACCCTTGTGCATCTTGGAACCTATAACGACATCCGCTCCCTGCTCATTCATGACTTTTACATAATCTGCGATCTGATCAGGCGAGAGGTCGAGGTCGGCATCGATAAAACCGACTTCACTTCCTTTGGACAGACTGACTCCTTCGATTATCGCACCGCCCTTGCCGCGGTTCTTATCATATCCTGCTGCGATTATGTGACTGTCTTCAGATGCGGCCCGGCGGATCTCATCACCTGTATTGTCAGAAGAGCCGTCATTCACGGCAATGATCTCATATTCATCGGTAAAACCGGAGACTGATGCGCCGATCACTTTAAGATTGTCATATATCCGGCTGCCTTCGTTAAAGGCGGGCACGATGATACTCAGCATTGGGTGTGTTCTCCGGTCCGCGTGATTTTTCTGCGTTATTCTAACACAAGGAATGCTTTGATTACAGTCCGGCCTTCGCTTCGAGAACGGCTTTGGCCAGCTGATCCGCACAGGAAGTGGGCTTGAAGCCGCAGGTGTTCCCGGCAAGCTTTCCCGCGATCTCGTCAGCGGTCATACCCTCACAGAGCTTGCTTATGGCTTTCAGGTTGCCGTTGCATCCGCCTGTAAATCTGATATTGGTGATCTTTGACTCGCTGTCTATATCAAAATCGATAAGTGTTGAACAAACACCCTGTGTCTCATATTCATAATGCATGACAGTATCTCCTTTTGATCAATACTTGTAGCTGCGGCCCGGTTCACGGTATTCGGCCAGACGCTTGTTGTATGCTTCCACCGCTGTCTCTTCGTAGAGCGGCTTTATGTCCTTATATCCCATCTCAGCAAGGTATTCCTTCATAAGGACAGGATTCAGTACGAACAAAGGGCCGAGAAGATATGTTCCGGCAAAACCTGCTTCCCTGATACCCTCATCTTTGAAGCCGGGGTTTATGCCCTCACCCTTCTCCGTCTTGAACAGACTCTTGAACGAACCGGTATCTTCGGGATATATGTGAGTGAACTGGCTCTTGTAGCCGACCACATCTGTCTCACCATACTGTCCTACCCAGAAGGAACTGGTGCGGTTCATCATCCGCTGTTTTGTCATGAACGGGAATATGCCGAGACACTCAATGCGGGGACCGCCTTCCTCACACTCGATATACTTGCCGAAAACTTCCATGGCATTGCCTGTCATGAAGAATCTCTGCCCGCCTTCGATCATCTGCATCAGTCTGTCCTTGTACGGCTTTAGTGATTCGATCACTCTGACCTGCCCCTTCTCGGTAACGGGTCCCATGTAGATAAGATCTATATCATCCCTGTCAGCAAATGCAGGCCGGGTATACAGGTCGGTGTTGATCACTTCGCAGGTCTCACCGGAAGCTTCAAGTGACCTGGAGATGTATTCGATGTTGCCGAGATCTCCGTAGAGATTGCAGACTTCCGGGAACAATACTTCTATTATCATGCCTGCTCCTTTCCGCCTAATGCTTCGCAGCGCTCCGTGATGATCTTCCTGCAGTCATCGACCACGCCGAAACCTTCGACCATTCCGCAGTAGATGTAGATGCTGTCGCCGGGAGCGATGTCCATCTGTCTTGCTGCTTCACGCTCATCTTCAATGCAGAGTATCTTCTCTTCAGGCACACCCGCAAGGAGGAGTCTCAGTTTGAAGTCCAGCGCACGGGGACCTGTTACCACGCTTGTATCAATAAGAGGATCGTTCATCATCTCGAAATCGCAGTCATAGAGCCAGCCCATATTCTCCGACCAGTTCTTGGCTACCTTATAGCATGACAGGAGCAGGAACAGTCTCTTATGTCCTTCCTGATGTCTGATATAGTCGGTGGCACGGGTAACTGCAAGAGCATTCATCTCCTTCGCCAGCTGCGTCGTTACCGTACAAGGACCTGCAGCAACTCTCGAGAACCTCGTCGCGGGGATCTTGACCTTATCCATAAGTGACTGTACTTCATCGGCAGAGAAACCCAGATCTCTCATCAGAGCTACGGTCATGACAGTATTGTAGATATTGAAAAGGCTGTCGTTGGCAATCTTATATGCACGGGTCCCCTCTTTATCGGTTACCTGAACAGTGCCTGCGGCCTTGTCGATATCGTGTCCCTCATAATCATAATCCGGTGACTTAAATCCGCATTCCGGACAGTGTGCCCTTCCGATATGATGGTATCTGCGGTAGTCAAACACCAGTTTCCTTCCGCACTCAGGGCATACCCTGAGATCAACGAGGCGGTTGACTTCTTCTGTAGTGTCAGAAGCAATCTGTCCGATCCCGTAATAGATATGTTTGTTGCCGGGAGCAATACCGCATGAGATAAGATCATCTCCGTTTATTACAAGCTTGCTGTTCTCAGGCACGCCCTTGTTGATGATCCATTGTATGTATTCAGGGTGAGCATTACGCATGATGGAATCCCTGAACAGATTAGTCACGACAATATAGTCAGGCTTCAGGTACGGATATATCCTCGGAGCAGACCTCTCGTCGGTCTCAAGAATAGCCGTATCGTATTTGCACTTTCCGGTAAGAGTCGAGCCTGAGATAAGACATGTGGATACACCTGAGTTGATGTTGGATCCGTATCTGTTGCAGAGCACCTTCCTGCCTGCCGCTTCAAAAGCATCGCAGATCATGTTCGTGCATGTGGTCTTACCATTGGTGCCTGTAACTGCGATCACAAGCTCAGGTTTATCTATCTTATCCAGAAAGTCAGGACATATCTTTATCGCGAGATGTCCCGGATAATCAGTCGCATTATGCTTAGTTAATTTGAGTGCGGGAATCGAGAGCTTCGCAAGCCACAGGGCAAGACAGAATCTTAATCCTTTCATTACTTACCTCCAAAACCGTACTCATATTATATTCTATAATCATTTTTTGTCATTCGGTAAACAGGCATAAAAAAGCCGCCCCTGCGGGGGCGGCTCTTAAGTATTAATCTCTATTTGATTAATCTGTGTAGTAGTAATCTACGCTGACTACATCATAACCGAACTTGTAGAGTTCAACATCCGGCTTATTTCCGCCGTTGTTGGGACCGGGACAGTAAGGCATGTTGATGTCGCCGCCGTCATCTGTGGTAAATCCGTCGAACATAAGTCTTCCGTAGACATATGTAGGAGGGTTGTAGCACTTAACCTTTGACTGTGTTGACGAGTCAGGGTTAAAGAGTCCCATGTATGCCTCAAGTATTGTTTCCTTGCAGAAGAATACATTGTTGCTGCCTGCACCTAAGATGTAGATTGTAGGCTTCTGTACTGAATCGTAGTAGCCTGAATATGTGCCGCCTGAAGATTTAGTAGTCATTTCAGCGGGAACTTTGTTTCCGAACAGATACGGACCATAATCGGCGGCTGAATTCGAATAATCATCACGCTTTACCGAGAGGAATCCACATCCGACTCCCTTTCCGTTCTGATTGCCGATCTCAAGCTTTACACCACTCTCAAGAACAAATACCTGATTATGGTTTGCATTAGGTCCGACAACAACGAATGTAGCCTGATTGAAGTGATATGTAGTACCTGAACCTGTAAGATAGATAACATAGTCTGTGTCACCATCAAGGTAGAATACATAGCTCTTGCCGCCGCCCTCGTCACCATTGAAGTTACCGATGTAGGCACCGGTACCACCAGGAGTAAGCTTGATGTTCGGAGTATCAACAATACCATCACCGTCGTTGTCACCGAGAATCTTTGTACCGGATGCGTCAGTATTGGCATAGTTCTTGAATTGATCCATAGTCAATGTTGTGAATGTAGACGGAGCAGATGTCGGAAGCGGGTCATCTCCCAATGTAATCTGGGCAAATGCCTCAGAAGTTGTCGGGAATTCACCGATGGAATCAACAAAGTCCTGAGATACATACTTTGCCGTATCGTCATAAACAGCCTGCAATGCTTCGCTGCCCGGATCTGTGAGGGTGTTGGAGCCTGCAAGAGTAGCTTTCCAAACTGCAGAAGTTCCGCTTACATCAATAGTATAATATGCTTTACCGTCCAAATTGTTCAAAGAATAATTCAAAGTACGGTTAGCAAATACAACAGGTTCTGTTGCGCCGAGCTGCTCTGCACCGAAACCTTTAGAAAAAGCTCCGGTAGTGTTGCCGGCAGTATTGACAAAGAACCAACCGTTGGTAGTGCCTATAGAAGCTTCGATTCCGGCTGTAGCATTACCGAGGAAAATAAAGTCAGCTCCACCCTTCATATCTACCTGGAACTTATTAACATTGCCGCCTGTAAAGACAATGTTTGAATAGATCTTCGAGGATGCATCCTGCATGGAGCCACCGTTACGGATAACCAAGAAGTTGTCGTCAACGCTCTTTCCGTTTGTATAGCCAAAATCATTAAAGTTCAGGTTGGTAGCCATACCGTTATAATCAACAGGGTTGCCGAACAGACCATATACCTTTGGCGTCGCTTTAACCTTGAAAGTGATCTTAACTCTTTCCTGCTCAGTGCCGATCGTTGTAACAAGATAAGCATAGATCTCGCTGCAATCAGCATCCTTTGCCTTCAGCGAAAGCAAAGTGCAGTTATCGGAATTCTTGCTCATACCGGGGAGATAGTTGCCGGAAGAATCAACTGCTGTCATAAAGATGCCGCTGGCGCCTGCCTTGGCAAGCTTCTTGAGCTGCTTCTCCTGGAAATCACCGACCTCGAGAGCCTGATAGAAAGCTTCTGCAGCAGATGTAACCGTAAGTCTTGCCTGGCTCTGTTCAGCCTTCCAGTACATACGGTTCCTTGTTGCCTGTGTCATTACCATGCAGGCTGAAATAAAGATAACAGCCATTGCAAGGATGAACACAACGGTCAACAGGATAATACCCTGCTTGCTTCCCTGTTTCTTATTACATCTTTTGATCATAAGAAGCACCTTCCTTTATTTATGAATCTGCTTTTTACTTATTTATTATAAGCCCCTCGCGCCGGAAACGCACTCCGACATACTTGGTTAAGCCTATTTTAAGGCATGAGATTTAAAAATTCAACAGAAAATTCCAAAAATGCTAACTTTTTTTACATAGTTTGTTAACAATTCGTTCATAACTCTCTCAGTTTTCTTTCTCATCCGGCTTGTTCTCCGGTGCCGGACCGCCCTCTCTCCCGAATTTGTCGTACTCTTCCTTTTTGGATGCTACGAGGTAATAGTCCGTCTGTGTGGCAAAACGGAGAACGGATGCCGCATAGAATTTCCCGTTCTTCGTCCTTTTCGCACGGGTCCTCGAGAACATCTCCCCGTGCTCGCTGCAGAACATCAATGCGTACTGTGATTTGCGGATACGGAAAGGTTCGATCTTGGCCACGAGCTTTTTGCCGCAGACCGGGCATGCCCCGATAAAGCCGTTCGCACCGGCAAGCGCTGCGTCTGCACTGTCCGCAGTCTGTCCGACAAAACCGAACTCGCTTCTCAGGTCAGGATCCACCGACGAGCTTGAGATAGCCGAGATAACTTCAGAACACTGGTTATGGCGGAATATCTCTTCGAAGATCCTGCCTGTATAGTGCGCATCAGCCGTGGCACTGTGGAATATATCGTTCTTCTCGATATTATAATAATCTACCGCTGCTTCGACACTGCGCTGCTTGCCCCGCTGGCCGCTGAATGCCGAGAACAGGGGCTGTATATCAAGGAAAGGCAGACCGAGCTTGTCATCCAGACCGAAGAACTTGAGGTTCATCTTCAGCATCGCGGGGTCAGAATTGCCCCAGCCTACCAGAATGGCATCGGGACCGCAGAAATCGAGGAACTCGCGGCTGACCTCTTCGAACGGCCTTCCGTTCATAAGATCGCTGTTCTTCTTCTGGGTTACTTTCTTAACATGATAATGAAGCTTCTTATATTGTGTGGGACGTACATCCTGCGAGAACACATCACGCTTGAGGAGCTGTCCGTTGTCATAGACATATTTAACGGCTCCGATCTCAATGATCTCACCTGTCAGGGTTGATACATCAAAGGGATACGTCTTACCGGGGAACGGCTGGTTCCACTCCATATCAAAAACGACAAATTCACAACCGTCAGTTAACTTCCTGCTGAGCATCCGATCCTGCCTTCCCGCCGTCCGAAGACGCTTTAATATTATACCCTCCTCTTATGGTCATTGCGACCAGAAAAGCACCTATGATCAATGTCACGGTTATTCCGCCGGCAAGACCCTTCACTTTCTTGCCAATGACGACATCATACTCCGGGACATTCTCGCTGCTTGAGAATATCGCGGCAAGCCGGCCGTCATATTCAAAAGTCTCCGCACCGTAACCGTTGATGCTGACCGTGTAATCATCGGAATACGGTATGGAGAATATGATCGTATCGATCCCGCCAAGCCAGCCGGGGATATCACCGTATTCAAACGAGAACCGCAGACCCTCTGCTTCCATAGTCGCATTGTTAAGTGCCTCAAGAGCTTCGGAATTGAGTCTCTGCAATGTGATCTCTCCGGTATCCGCTCTGCTCGAATTATAGCTGAGATACATGGTCCCGAGATTTCCGCCCTCACCGACCTCACACAGATATGCTCCGTCAAACTGGGAACTCATATCCATTCCGCCAAGCTTGTAACTTATAGCCGAAGGACAGGAGAAACTGCTGTATATGAAGTATTTCCCGTCACGGTCTGCATCAGCTGTGAATGCTGCTTCAGAATAACCGGAAATGATCGAGTACCTGTTCATACCGTCGGCAGTCAGATTCCTGCAATCGGAAACTGAGACCTGCTCTTCCTCAAACACCTCGCCTGTCAAAGCAGCCTGCGATGCTGCATTGACCGCACGGATGTATTCCATATTCCCGGCATCACCCGACAGATCAGCTGCCGCAAGCAGATATCTTACATTGCCGCTGTCTGTAAAAACGGATAGCGTCAGCCCTTCCGAACAGTTCAAAGATGCCGCATCTTCTTCCGCAGCGGAAGGATAAGGATCACAGACGGACGCTGCCTTTATTGTGTTATGTGCTATCAGGAAAGCCGTACTGCACAGGATCATAAAGGATGCAAGCACGGCGAAAACAGCCATCCTAAGGCCGCTTCCGCCTCCGGCCTGATACTTGACCGCACAGGCACAGACGATATACGACGCGACGGTCAAAACAAGCGACAACGCAGAATATCTCCCGTCTGCCGGCCTTATGTTGGAAAGGACCACAAAAGCACAGGGAATGATGCAAGATGCGTAATACACGCCGTCAGGAAGATTACTGCTGTTGCGCAGAGACAGGGCGGCAGCAAAGATCAGGAGCGCCGACAGACAGATAAAACGGCTTCCCGTTATAGCCGGAGTTACCCGGAGCAGAGTGAACATCCCGCGCACAAAGCTTGAAGCGCATGTAATAAATGTTGCCGCGGTTATGGCAAACACCGCGGTCTTGAGCCTGAACGGTATCTTCCTGTTCGCCGCAAACAGCACCAGCAAAGTGATGGTAAGTATACCGATATAGAAGACCGGCGAGGATTCGCCGGATATCACGCCGGGCTGCATGAGTTTCGTGTTGTTGAGGATATCGAAGAAGGTGTAGTTCACAGCCGCCTTCTCAAATGCATCCCCGATATCGAATGTGACAACGGCTGATGCCAGTCTCGGGATAACGGCAAACCCCGCAAGCAGGATGCCGAGCACTTCTATCAGCAGAAGCCTGGCCCACGACGAGAGGACCGAACCGGCCCTGTCGTACAGGGCAAGAACCATCACTAGTGACAAAAGCACGAGGAACGGGAGGCCCGCGATATCCGCACATATTCCCGTGGCGGCAAAAAGCGCTGTAGCGACTACTGCGAGAACAAAACTCTTTCCGGATCTCTGTTTCAGGAACGAATCATAAGCCGCCAGCACCACAGGAAGCAGCACCGTCATATTCATGACTGATGCAAATTGTGCAAGAAGGACAGCCTGTGAGGAAAACGCATACACAAGTCCGAGTACAATGGACAGGTTCCTGTCCGTACTGACATGCCTGCAGCAGAAATAATACATGAATGCTGCGGCGAGACCGAACCTCAGGAAGAAACCGATATCCAGGATCAACCGGGCGGCCGCCGGAAAGATTACCGCAAGTATGAAAAACAGATCAAGATTATTGTCCGCAAAAGATGTCCAGCATTCACCGGCAGTCATAAAGCCGTTGCCGGACAGTGCCTCTCTTATCGCAGCTGCCTGTGAAGCAGTGTCCTCTATTCCCTGAACGATATAGACCCCCGTCATATTCTCTCTGAGAGTCAGTTCAGTGGGGAGCAGCTGTCCCGGCTTGGTATTAAGACAGACGTAGAAAGCTGTTGCCGCGATAAGCAGTGCGGCAAGGAAAGTGAACACCGCACCATCGGTTACTCTTGAATTCCGAGCAGTACGGGTCATTCCTGCTCTTCTCCGCTGCCGGACTCCGGCAATTCTTCTGTATCAGTCTCCCCGGGTTCAACTGATGCCGCATCTTCTGCGGGACCGTTCTGCTCTTCAGTTTCATCCGGTCCTTCCGTTTCCGGATTGCCGTCCTGCTGATCCAATGCTGCGGTTTCAGGCTCTTGCGAAGGCACTGTTTCCGCATTATCTGCAGGAATATCGAAAGGAACTTCTTCCGGGATCTGCTCCGTAGCCGCAGCTGCAGGCAATGCCCTGCGGCGGTCGATTATCAGCGGAATGACCGAAGCTGCCAGAATGATCAGGACTGCAGCGCAGGTGCAGGCCAGACCCTCGGTAAACAGCGGCGGACAGTAAGTCAGTCTTATCTCGTGGGTGCCTTTGCTTAATCTGATCCCCATCAGTGCATCATCGATCGGGATTATCTCAGCTTCAGCTCCGTCTACCACGGCTGACCATCCTTCGGAGTAAGGAATGGTAAGGAACAGCACTCCGTCATCCAGGACTTCGATCGTTCCGTTCAGGTGGGTGGAATCATAGGATGTAACCTCCAGCTGTTCATCGGACAACTGTGCCACCATGTTCTCATAGGCATTGTAATTCAGCTGATATGCATATACTTTAAGCTGTCCCGTGGGCGCTACCGGGAAATTGACCTTGAGCGTGATCGGGGTTCCGGTATACTTTCCGAGGCATATAGTCTGTATCGCTCTTATCTCAAATGACTTGAACTGGCCTTCACTGGTAATCGTAGCGGTGCCGCCCTTGTTGGCAGTCGTATATACATATACTTCGTTGCCTTCCGTGGCGCCGTCGATCGTTATGGTAAACATGCAGGATGAATCCGGCTTCATTACGTCATACACAAATCCGTCCCCGTTGCTCTGGGGAATGTTCATGTTTTCCGACTCTCCCCCGTACATGAGAAGAGGAGTAAACAGCGTATCCCCGCAGCCCATTGCTGCGACCCACTCGTTGGTCTTGATGAAAGCATCGCTCTGCATGTCGTAGTCAGGATAATAATCCAGGATATTGTCTGAGACCATATATCCCACGCTTAAAGCATCGGGGTTCCCGTAGACGGCTACATCACCGCTTACGGTTGCCTCTTTATCAAAAACAGACGGAACCGTCTGGGTGTTCTCGATCGTAATAAGGTTCCTGACACCGAGAAGTGTCGCGGTAACCCTGGTAATGCCGGCATTCCTCAGTCCGTTTATATGGTTGCTGTGGAAACCGAAATTCCTCATGTATTTAACAAAACTCTCTCTTGCAGTGGACGAGAAGATCGACATTCCCTTAATGTTATACAGTGACTGGATATCGCAGATATTATTCGGGAATAACTCCGTTCTCTCAAATGACTTGTGGCCCTCAGTCCCCTCGACCGTTTGGGCATATTCCGTTATCTTCGGCTGGTTCTTTCCGTAGAAATCATATTTGCCGAAGCCTTCGTTATCGGCAACGGTTCCGATGCAGACAGTGGCGGAAGTGAAGATTTCGATGAGCATGGTAACCGTGACCAGAGTCTCGCAGAAGAAAGCGCTCTTCCTGCATTTCGCGTCACTGATGACTTTGAGTACCGCACCCTGTATGAACAGGAACAGGAGCGTAAGTCCTATCTGGACATAACCTTCCTTTCCCGTGCCGAACTTCTCGAAAAGAAGCAGGAACACGGCGCAGCCGGCAACGGATCCCATTACCGCCCCGTGTGATACAAGCCTTATCCTTCTTATCGTCAGGAATCCCACGAAAACGAGCAGGAAGCTCATGAGGAAGGATTCCCTGTAGGGTATCTGATTCGGGAAGTGCATTCCGTGCCAGATGAAATTAAGCATGCGGTTGGAGAAGCTCAGATATAAGACTACCATGAGCGCACCGAACCCGATCTTGTGCCTCAATCCGATGCCCGAATTCTTTGGAAGCATGAAGAACAGCGGCAGGAGTATCACGATCACGAGACCGCAGTATACATTGGCCATACCGTCCCTGATATTCGGGTTTGCAGCTACCATCATCCTTCCGAGGAAATCAAAGAGGTTGGACTGCAGCTTGAGATCGACGGTCAGAGCATCGCCTGTCGCGGAACAGTTCTGAAGTATGAAATACGTGGGAAGCGTAAGTATAGCCGTAGCCGCCGCTGCCAAAAGGCTTGCTCCTGCAAAGAGGCCTGCCGATATGGCAAAAGTCTTGGGGCAGAGCCTGTTGGGCGCGGTCTTGTCTTTCGTGGGCGTGTACAGAGCCAGGTAATATACCGGCGCGAACATGACCAGGAACAGACAGACAAAATAGCCTGCGTAATAATTGCTGTAGATGAGCACGGCCAGAGAAGCGGCATAAAGATCGATCCTTCTCTTGAGCAGAAGACGTCTGAGGCCGAGCATGACCAGAGGCAGGAGCATTACCGCATCACACCACATGATGTTCCAGAAATATGCTATAAACCATCCGCAAAGAGCATATGACGATGCGAAGACAACCGTTACGTTGTCGATCCTCTTGTTGTCATTGGCGGAAAGGAACATCGTCATGAACAGCGATGTAAGGCCTGCCCTTATGCATGTGATCAAGCCTATGAAGACGGGAACGGTCTTGGCTGTGGCAAAGACCGCAAGGACGTTGAGCGGGCTTGCCGCATAATTCGCATATGATGCGTAAAATTCCTGTCCAAGTCCGTCGTTCCAGCTGTAGAACAGGGAGTCTCCGGACACGAGTTTATTGCGGAAAGCCACAAGGAAAGGCGCATACTGGTGATAGCAGTCAACAGTCAGCATCGAACGGGTGCCGAAAGGATAGCATTCTGTTATCGCCAGAGCCGAGAATACTGTCAGTGCAGGAAAAAGGAATGCGAGAAGGTATTGCGGCCAGGAGTCTGAAATTGCCGTTCTTTTCTTTAACTTAGGTGTGGCATCTCCCATTGGTATGAAGTACGCTCTTTCTTGATTATATTTAGATTACAAACTAGTTAATAATAGCATACTTTGAATGATTCAGAAGATGATTATGATAAAGTGTCAATATGCAAAATTGTGTCAGGAGGTATAAGTTTGGGACTGCGTCTTAAGGTAATACTCAATCCTTCTTCGGGGCGCGAGACGGCAAGAACGAACATCGAAGATGTCCTTGCCCTTCTTTCCATGCGCGGTGAGATAGACCGTGCCGACATATACTACACTCACGCAAGATTTGATGCGAAGAGATTCGCGGAAGAAACAGACACTTCCGACTACGACTGCATCGTTGCCGCCGGCGGAGACGGAACGGTAAACGAGGTGGTAACAGGCCTGATGTGCGCCGGCATCGACATCCCGGTAGCCATCTACACTTCCGGAACGGTAAATGATTTCGCAAGGATCAACGATCTTCCTCAGACCCCGGCCGAGTTTGCGAAAATGCTCCTCGACTTCAACACGAGGCGTGTCGACTGCGGAAGGGTCGAAGATATGTATTTCCTCAATGTCCTTGCGGGCGGAGTCTTTACCGACGTCGGATACTCAGTGCCCTCTGACCTTAAGACCGCTTTCGGGCCTGCCGCATACTGGCTCTCGGCGATGAAGGATATCCAGGAGATGAACGAGACCATCCCGCTCGAGATAAAGAAGGAAGACGGAGACATCACGGCAGATGCGCTGATGTTTTTCGTGTCCAACACGAAGAGTGTTGGAGGATTCCGCAACCTTATGTCGCAGGCGGATGTAACGGACGGACTGCTCGATGTCATGATAATCAGGAAAGTCGACTACGCCGAGATAATGCCTCTTCTGGGCAAGCTCATGATCGGCGAGCATATCAACAGCGACAAAGTGATTTATTTCCAGTCAAAAGGTTTCCGTATGGAAGCGCCGGGCGCAGACAAGCCCGTAACACTCGATCTCGACGGAGAGGAAGGTCCCGATCTTCCCATAGAAATAGAATGTATGCACAGTGCGATTAATCTCGTAGTTCCCAAGGAGGAAAATGAGCTTTGAAAAACAGGAATGACAAGAACAAGAAGATAAGGCAGCCCAATATAGCTCCCGGCGCCATACGCGAGGCTAATGTCCAGCCTGAAGCTGCCGCGCCTGAGGCAGGTCCCGATGCTGTCCCCGAGGTAAGCATTACCGAGAGCAGCGAGAGTTATACATCCGAACCTGCACCCGAGACCGCTCCCGACATAAAGGATGCGGTATCGCAGGATATGGGCCCTTCGGCCACCTTAGACGAGCTGTCCAGGATCGATCCCGATCTCCTTGCCGGAAAGACCGGCCCCGATGTCGAACCTGATGAGAAGACAAAGCTTCCCGCAAGGCACGGCAAAGATGCCGCAGGCGAGAAGAATGAGATCGCTGAGGTCGCACTTAACCTCGGACCCGAAGAGAAGAACCCTGAGGACGGCAAGAAGCGCAGAGCCACCGGTCTGGCATTCGTTGTCATCGGGGCGATAATCGTGCTTGCGGTCGCAGGCCTCTCGTATCTGTTCGACACCGGTCTTGACCAGCAGCTCATAAGCCCTCTGACCATCAACGGGCACGATATCCCGAGCGACGAATTCAGTTTCATGTATCACTATGAGCTCCTTAAGGAAGGTGTGGACATCTTCGCTCCGGGCACGGCTTCGATGCTCGCTTCACCCTATCCCGATGACGACAGATTCCCGACATACAGGGATTACTTCCTCGACTGCGCGGCTAATGATCTGCAGAAGATGGAAATCCTGTATGACGATGCGGTCGCCAAGGGTTACTCCATTGAGAACGCGCATTTCGACCGCGCCAATGCCTATATCAATTGGCTGTCCGAGAACGCAAAAGAACTCGGCGTGCCCCTCGACACCTACATCAAGGGTGTCTTCGGCAACCAGGTCGACGAGCAGTGCATCATCAACACTCTCGCGAAAATGTACTTCACGGACGACTACGCCAACGGCGAGAAGCTCGTCGAGCTGTCCGCCACAGACGAGCAGGCTGAGCAGGCATATAACGAGAACCGCAACGAATATGACCTCGTAAGCTACAAGATCCTGAGGATCACTTACGAGCAGAGAGACCAGGCGTTCATCGATACCGCCAACCTGCACGCGCAGGAGATCATCGACAAGATGGCAGGCGATCCTTCGACATTCGAATCCGTGGCTTCCACATATTTTTCAGGTGTTGCCGCAAACACACTGAGCGAACCGGATTCCACCCTTATCCCCGACCAGCGCTACTCTGACATAACACATTCCGAGTTCAGGGACTGGCTGTTCGATCCTGCCAGGCTTCCCGGCGATGCCACCATCATTCCGGATGAAGACGGATTCCCGATAATCCTTGTTTTCGTCGAGCGTGAGAGGATGCAGACACCGCTGCGCAATGTGTTCATCTATACGATCGTTCCGCAGTACAATGACGAGACCGGCCCTGACATGTCCGGCTCGCAGTCGCTGTCCCAGGAGATCTACGATTATATCGACAGTCCCGATTCCTGCAACGAGATAGAGAATCTCTACAACGACTATGTCCTGTCGGGCATGCTGAACGTGCGGCACAACGAGATGACGTATCTGTACGAATATAATGAATTCCTGAACGATTGGATCTTTGACGACAGCAGACAGTTGGGAGACAAGACCATCATCGAAGACAACGGAACTTTCTATGTGCTCTACTTTGTATCAGTCTCGGAGAACCCCGAGTGGTATGACAGGGTCAACAGCTTCCTGAGGATGAACAACTATCAGGCATTCCTCACATCCAAGCAGGCTGAATACACATGGGAGTTCAACCCCGACGGTCTGGCCCAGATTTCAGACGTCCCGTAACAGGCAAGCAAAACACTGACAAAAACGGTCACTCAATCGAGTGACCGTTTCTAATTCTATCAACTAATACTAAGCGAGAGCGGATGTTTGAGCGTTCTTACTATTACTAAGCGAGAGCAGTTGTGCGAGCGGACTTCCGCACAAGCGAAGCGCGGAGGACTATAGCGAGCATAACTGCTCGAGCGTTACATCCCCAGCTGCGCCTGCTGCATTATTACAATGATAAGGAAAACCACAAACGACAACAGCATGGAAATGATGATAAGCCATGCGATAAACTTCTTTGCAAAATCCTTGCTACGTGCACTCATTTGTCTTCCCCGTTAATGTCCGTTATTGCCGACGTATTCGGCTCCTTCATAATCTCCGCTGTCTCCGACCGTCAGGTTGAGAGTCAGCTCCTTGCCGTCACGGAGCACGATGATCTCCAAAACATCACCGACTTCGTGGCTGTCACGCACATCAATAATATCATCAGTCTCGGTAATTTCAACACCATCGAGGCTCAGTATCAGATCACCGATCTCGATCCCCGCCTGGTCGGCAGGGCCTCCGATGACCATAGCGGCTGCATAAACGCCGGGGATGACACCGTAATATGCGCCTTCTTCGACCTTCATTACCGATACTCCGAGATACGGGCGGTCTACGACCTTGCCGTAGTTGATGATGTCCTCGATTATCTCCTTGACGGTGTCTATCGGAATGGCAAAACCCAATCCTTCAGATGTGCTCGTAACCATCTTGGCATTGGTAATACCGATCACCTCACCGAAAGAGTTGATGAGCGGACCGCCGCTGTTGCCGTTGTTGATGGCAGCATCCGTCTGGATAACGTCGATCGTGTAACCGTCCTTCTTTATCTCACGGTCAAGTGCGGATACCACACCAACCGTTACCGTATCATCAAGTGTACCGAGAGCGTTGCCTATCGCGATTACGAGTTCTCCGGTCTGGAGCGTATCAGAGCTTCCGAGCGTTACGCACGGAAGGTCTTGCTGATATTCGACCTTGAGGACAGCTATATCCGTCTGGACATCCGTTCCGACGATCGTTGCCGGTACATCTTCCTTCTCCTCAGGAAGTGTTACCGTCACATAGTAATCATCGGGATATGTAAGAGCGAATTCGATTACGTGGCGGTTAGTCACGATATAGCCGTCTTTGGTAATGATAAATCCTGTGCCGGCACCTAACTCGGTATCGTTTGAACCCTGAAGTTTGCCCATAAGATGGATCGAGAGTGTTGCGGGGCTGACCTTATCGACTATTTCGACTGTGGTCAGTTTCTGCTTGTCCCCAGATGAGACAGCTGCAGCATCTTCTAGTGAGAACCATGGTTCCGGAAGGTCTTCCTTGCCTGCGGACATCTGCTCCGGCGCAACATCCTCCTTACCGGCCCCGGTCAGCTCGTCTTCACCGCGGTCAAGATATGAACTGATCCCTGCAAGCCCGATATTAAGTTTGTAGATATAGACTGTCTGTATAGCAGAATATGCGATGCTCAAAATGAGAAGGACAACGACCACCTTGAACCAAATGTTTCCGCCGCGTTCCTTCCGCCTGCGTCCGGTGTTTTTGACCTCTGTACTGTCTAAGGTTACGTTAGTCTCCTGTTCACTGCAGTTTACATTATTATCTGCCATTCAAAATCACCTCTTGAGAAGCGTTGATACCCGCTTCTTTACATGAACTATAATCTATCCCCATATTTAATGTGTGTCAAAACTCAGTCAAATAAACTGACTTCCTTTCCCGGCATTTCCGCCTTGCCGAGAAGTTCCGGCGCATTTCTGCCGCGGGTTATACTGAGACAGTATACCGAGAAATCCTCTTCCTGTCCCGAAGGCACCAGGACTTCCGCCCTGACATCCCCTTCAAAAATTACATTCTCCACTATCCACCCGGATGATGCCGCTTTCCTGACGAATCCGTCGTAATCCCCGTATCCCATCAGAGCAGAGAATCTGCTTCCGATCTCAATTGATGTGGGCAGGCCGCTTTTAAGGGCTTCGAGACCTGCCTCGGTATATGCCCTCACAAGTCCGCCTTTGCCGAGCAGTATCCCGCCGAAATACCTGGTCACGCTCACAACAACAAACGATATCCCGTTCTTATCCAGAAGTGACAGAAGCGGCATGCCGGCAGTACCGGAAGGCTCGCCGTCATCACTGGTCTTCTGCAGCCTCATATCGCCGCCTGTGACCCAGGCGTAACAGCAGTGCCTTGCATCGGGATACAAAGCCCTCTCCTCACGGATGAAAGCTTCGGCTTCCTCCGAGGAACCGATCCTTTTGCAGTGGCCTATGAACTTGGATTGTTTGATCTCGATACGTGATCTGCCCTCGCCTCCGAGGGTAATGAACTCCGACAAATCAGATGATCTCCCTGTATTTTTGATATGCCATCATAAGAAGAGACCTGTCCTGGCTGTATGTGATCTTCGTAAGAGCCGTCTCCACAGGGAAGAAAACCGCATCCAGTATGCCCTCATCATGTCCTGCCGAAGGCGTATCCGTCTCCGATGACATAACAAACCATGAGATATTGTTGTGAACGGGTTTCCTTCTCGAAACGGAATAGAACTCATAGTTGGTCTTACCGCAAGGCGCCAGCACCTTGCCGTCCACTCCGGCTTCCAGCTTCACTCTTTTGGCGGCAAGATCCGAGAGCTTGGTCTTATCCCCTTCCTTGAGAACACCCTTGGGAAAGCTCCATTCTCTTTTGTCATTGCAGATAAGGAGCACTTTGTCTCCGCAAAACACGATCCCGCCTGCACAATTTCTGACAATCATCACTGCTCTCCAATAACAGGGAAATTTATGAATCTATAGCTGAATTCTAACATATTTTCCAGGTGCTTCATATTGTGTTTGTCCTTTTTTTTATTGGCTTGTATAATTGCTTTATGCATACAAACCAGGGCAACCGTAAAATGAATTCGCCTGCTGATGTCGGCAAGATACTGACACTTCAGCGTGTATTTATTTCCGCAACTTCTATAGCTGCTGTTCTTGCTGTCACCATCCTGGCAGTCGTACTGGTCAGGTTCATACGCACAGTCGGGGACAGTGCAGCAGTGGAGGAGACTACTATGGTTCCAATCGTCTCGACTGAGCCTACGGTAACGACTCAGGTGATAATGAACTCGGAACTGCTCCCCGACAACGAACTGGCTGACCAGTACTGGGGCGAACTTGAAGAACTCCCCTTAAGCGAAGTCAAAACTCCTGTCCATAATGAGATAAAGGGACTCTATGTCGGTTCCGGCTCTTCACTGGATCTGGCCATAGACAGATGCAACAATTCCGAACTCAATGCCATAGTCATAGACATCAAGAACGAATGGGGCATTCCGTTCATGTGTGAGAACGAGACTGCCAATCAGATAGGTTATGTCTGGGATGCATACGATCTTGCGGCAGTCGTCGAGAAATGCCATGAGAACGATATCTATGTAATCGCCAGGATAGTCTGTTTCAACGACTGTACCGCTGCGGAGAAATTCCCGGAACGCGCCATCTGCGATATCGACGGCAACCCGCTTCACTTTAAGACCGAGGGCAAGCGCCCGTTCCTTAGCCCCTATAACAAGGACAACTGGGAATACCTTATCAGTCTGGCGGAGGAAGTCTGCGGTTACGGCGTTGATGAGATCCAGTTCGACTATGTCCGTTTCCCTGCCGGATCCACAAGCGAAGGCGTTGACCCGTACTATGGACCCGAAGGATCCACTCCTTCCAAGGCCGATGCGATCAACAGGTTCCTGCAGGAAGCCAGGATCAGGATACAGGATAAGCTCGGTGTGCCCCTGTCGGCGGATATTTTCGGCATCGTCCTTACGAGCCCGATGGATTCCGCGATAATCGGACAGGATTTTGCCACGCTCGGACTGACCGGGATCGATTCTTGCTGTCCGATGGTATATCCGTCGCACTATGCGCTCGGAACGATGCTGAACGGCTTCACTTTCGAGTATCCGGATAAGGAACCCTATCTCATCGTGTACAGCGTGCTTCAGGAGAGCCAGGAGATCTTCAGTCAGGAGGGGTTCTCGATTGTCCGGCCATACCTGCAGGCCTTTACCGCCTCCTATATCGGGGAAGGCAATTACATGGTATACGGTTACGACGAGATAAATGCACAGATAAAGGCCTTAAACGACCTCGGAATAAACGAATTTATCCTATGGGACCCGAAAGTTCAGTATCCGGAAGGTGCGTACGACGGCAATATGGCAGTACCTGAGAGTGACTAATGAAGATTGATTTATAATACTTCAAGAAATAGAATAGATTTTGATTATATTTAAGGAGAAGGACAATGCTTGACATTAAATTCTTAAGGACAAATCCCGACATAGTAAAACAGAACATCAAGAACAAGTTCCAGGATGACAAACTCCCCCTGGTCGATGAAGTAATAGAGCTCGACAAAGAGTTCCGCGAGGCAAAGACACGTGCGGAATACTTAAGATCGCAGCGCAATAAGATAAGCAAGCAGATCGGTGCTCTGATGGGTCAGGGCAAGAAGGAAGAGGCCGAGGAGGTCAAGAAGCAGGTTACTGACATGGCTTCCGAGCTCGAGGCGCTCTCCGTCAAAGAGACGGAACTCGAGGAGAAGATCCGCAAGATAATGCTCATCATCCCTAACATAATCGATCCTTCCGTGCCTATCGGAAAGGATGATTCGGAGAACGTTGAGATCGAGCGTTTCGGCGAGCCGGTCGTTCCCGATTACGAGATCCCCTATCATGTGGATATCATGGAAAAGCTCAATGGAATCGAGCTCGACCAGGCAAGGGATACTTCGGGCAACGGTTTTTATTATCTCAGAGGCGATATCGCGAGACTTCATTCGGCATGCCTGTCCTATGCGAGAGACTTCATGATCGACCGCGGATTCACATACTACATTCCGCCCTACATGATCAGATCCGCCGTTGTTGACGGCGTTATGAGCTTTGCCGAGATGGAAAACATGATGTACAAGATCGAAGGCGAGGATCTCTACCTTATCGGCACATCCGAGCATTCAATGATCGGCAAGTTCATCGATTCGATCACTGATGAGAGCGAGATGCCGCAGACACTCACGTCTTATTCTCCCTGCTTCCGTAAGGAAGTCGGTGCTCACGGCATCGAAGAGCGCGGCGTATACAGGATCCACCAGTTCGAGAAGCAGGAGATGATCGTCGTCTGCAAGCCTGAGGAATCCAAGATGTGGTATAACAAGCTCTGGCAGAATACCGTGGACTATTTCCGTTCCCTCGATATCCCCGTAAGGACACTCGAGTGCTGCTCGGGCGACCTGGCTGACCTCAAGGTCAAGTCCTGCGATGTCGAGGCATGGTCGCCGAGACAGAAGAAGTATTTCGAGGTCGGTTCGTGCTCGAACCTGGGTGATGCCCAGGCCAGAAGGCTCAAGATAAGGATCAGAGGTCCTGAGGGCACATATCTGGCGCACACGCTGAACAATACATGCGTTGCTCCGCCGAGAATGCTCATCGCCTTCCTCGAGAACAACCTGAACGAGGACGGCTCCGTGAGGATCCCCGAGGCACTCAGGCCTTACATGGGCGGAAAGTCGGTAATAGAAGTTCCTTCTTAAACCTCACTTACAATCCAACATAATAATAAAGGAGAGATCGGTATGAACAAGTTATTGAAGAAAGGTCTGTCCGTAGCGCTGTCAACCGTTATCGCATTGTCGATGACCGGTTTTGCTGCGCTCAAGAGCAATGCCGCCTCAGCATGCGGCTATACGATGTCCGGAACTGCACACGTGCAGGATTACGGTGATACGGATGCCGTTTTCGATGAATCTACGGGTATCCTTACGCTCGGCACCAGAGGCCAGAGCAAGCGTGTGGAGAGGATTACGGTCAACTTCACTAACGAGAGCCTCACGGACAGTGCCGGCAATCTTCTGGGCGGCGGACTCGAATACAGGGTTCATGTCCAGGACATCGGATGGATGGATTGGGTGTCCCAGGGACAGTCCGCGGGAACTGCAGGTCAGGCAAAACGTCTTGAGGGCCTTGAGATCGTTCTGACAGGAGACCTTGCAAACTACTATTCGGTCCAGTATCAGGTTCATATCCAGGATTACGGAGATGACCAGGGCTTCGTTCATGACGGTGCGCTGGCAGGCACAACCGGTGAATCCAAGCGTCTCGAAGAAGTCCAGATCAAGATCGTTCCAATAGACAGTGCAGGCACTAAGATGTCGGTCAACTACCGCGTACACAGACAGGATTACGGCTGGGAACCCAGCTATCTGTCGGACGGCGAGACATCAGGCACGACCGGACAGGCCAAGAGGCTTGAGGGCATCGAGATCTACCTGCAGGGCAGCCAGTATTCCGGCGGCATCAAGTACCGCACACACGTACAGGATTACGGCTGGCAGGGCTGGTGCAGCAACGGCGAGATGAGCGGCACGCAAGGTGAGGCAAAGCGTCTTGAAGCGATACAGATAGAATTGACAGGCGATATTGCCAACTACTATGATGTCTATTACTGCGTTCATGCACAGAATTACGGCTGGCTCGACTGGGCCAAGAACGGAGAGATGAGCGGTACGGCCGGAAAGGGCTACAGGCTCGAAGCTATACAGATACAGCTCGTTGCAAAAGGCAGCAAAGCCCCGGGCGCTACTGTCCTTCCATATGTTGACAGTGAGATGATCGCAAATGCCGGTGCTATGCTCGCGGCAGCTCAGGAAGAATACAACAAAGCAGGTCTTAACTGGCTGAACGAGACTTCGGTTGCCGCAGGCGGCCAGACGGTCGAGTATTATCTTGAACGTGCCAAGTCTGACGGACTCGTGAATGCTTCAGATCTTGACTGCTATACCCTGCTCGCAAGCACAGAGAATATCTATAAGTCGATCGCTTTCATCGAAGAGTGTAACCAGCTCCGTGCAGGCGAAGGCAAAGGCGCTCTTCTTATCGATCCCAAATTGATGGCAGTATCGACAGCATCAGCAGCTATCTCTTCCAAGACAATAGGACACGTTATGTTCAATGCAGGATATGTAAACCTCGGCGAGAACCTCGCATGGGGCTACTCGGATCCTTTCCAGGGCTGGTATTATGAGGAGAAACCATACGGCGGCGGACATTACACGAACATCGTAAACGGCAGTTACAAGACGACCGGGTTTGCATGTGCCTGGGGATCGTACTCCAATGGTCCTTTCGCATACGGTTCTGTCGAAGAACAGAGTTTCGGCAGAAACGTAAGTTCTTATTGTATGACAACTGAAGAATACAAAGCTGCTCTGGATGCTTATATGGCAGATGCAGCCGCAGCACTGAATGACGCACAGGCTGCATACGATAAACTGAACAAATAAAGACAACGGATAATGTATCCGGAAAGGGGGCATAAAGCCCCTTTTCTTTTGTCCGGAACACGGGAAATAAAAAAGGACTGCGTTAATGCAGTCCTTTGTAGAATCAATTATTCAGTAGCTTACGCTCTTGTTACTTTGCCTGAACGAAGGCAACGAGTGCAGACATTCATTGACTTGGGGGTGCCGTCTACAACAACCTTAACCTTGTGTACGTTAGCCTGCTGCTTTGTGAGCGCGCGACGTGAAATCTGTGAACGCGTGATTCTGATTTTTCTGCCGAAGAACATATCTTTCTGGCAAATTTCACACTTAGCCATGAAAACACCTCCTGTCTAGTTTTTCAAACGCTTGAAAATAATATCACACACGTTGCAATCTTGCAACAAGAAATTACTCAGAAGTGAATATCCTTCTTATCGTTATTATCCTGTCGCATATATCATCGCCGGCCGTAAAAGTCTTAAGCCTTACCGTGGTGCGTGCGGGCGATATCATAAACAGGGTTCCGGTGTCCGTACAGACCGCCATCTCGTATATCGTATCATCGCCCGGCTCAGCGGAAGGACTGCTCAGGAACAGTATGTCTCCCGGCAGGATATCCTCTATTATCACCTCTCCTGTTACGGCATCGTAATTAAGTTCGACTTCCATCCCCATTTGCGCCTGCTCTTCCATTGTCCTCGGCATGTCTATTCCGTTGATCTCAGAGCAGACATAGACGGCACCGTTAACGGAGACGCCGTACATGGTAAGTCCGTTCTCCATGTATTTCGCGTTGATGAATGTCAGGATCGAAGAGACGAAATACCGGCTCGAGACCTCCTGTATCTCCTCTCTGGTTCCGAGTTCGATCACTCCGGATGAACCGATCCATCCGCTCTCGCCGTTCGGGAGCGATACCTGGTAAACACCTTCACGCTTGAGGTCCGCATAGAGCACCGTATTCATCTCGACTCTCATCATCAGCGTTCCGTTGCTCGCATGCGTCATGATATTCTTTGACGGATCGGATACGACCAGCTTGTATTCATGAAGGTCAGGTTCGACCGATTCCATGTTTGCCGTCAGCGATTTCTCGGGAACATACCCCTCAATGCCGTCCATAGTGGTTATCAGCACATATCCGTTCTCGGACTGGCCTGTTACCATGACAGGTTCGTTGTACAGCACTTCGGTTATCCTTGTTGATGACGGATCGGGCTCAGTCATCATGCTTACAGAGCTCTCGATGACGACGCGGTAGGAATCATCCTCATACTCGAGGTTTACCTCAGGCTGAACGAAGAGCTCAATGTTGGTGCCCGCAAAGAATCCGGGCAGTATCCTCGGCAGGATATAGAACACACCCGCCATTATCAACACAAAAGAGGCGGCCGCTATACCGAAGGCAAGGAAATGCCTCTTCCTCTTTTGTTTTAGGGTAGCCTCCGAAGGCGGAAGTCCCCATTCTCCCTGCATGTCTTCAGCACGTCCGTACTCGTTGTCTCCGGGGATCTCATCGACATCATTGAGGAACGGAAGCTTGACGGGACTCTCGATGTGCCTGACCTTCTTGGGAGCGGGTTCATCTATGATCGGTCTCTTCTTGCCAAGCCCGGCGAAAAGACCTTTCTTCTCCTGTTTCTGGTTATTCTTCTTCATACAGGATCACTCCCGAGCATGCAGACAACCGCGCCGGCCATATTGCCGTCATGCGTAAGGCTTACCGAAACGGATGTGATACCTGCCGCATCAGCCTTCTGCTTTGCTGCGCCGTATAATCTGATGTAAGGCGCTCCGGCGCTTCCGTTTACAGTCTCTATATCGCGCATCCCGATGCCTTCTGACATCACACCGGTCCCCAGAGCCTTGCCGAAAGCCTCCTTCGCCGCATATCTTGCGGCAAAACTGGAGACCCTGGCAGAATCAGAGCTTCTCGAATTGCAGTATCTTATCTCTTCTTCGGTAAAGCACCGCGTTATAAAGGCATCCTTTTGACGTTCGAGGATACCTGCCATTCTTGAGATGTCGACCAGATCGGTCCCGCAGTATATCTTCATCGGCGGATCGTCAGATGCTCCCTGCATTCTTGAGCTTGCCGGATATGCGCATGTCACATCCGCTTACAAGAGTTCCCACAGGTATAGATGTCACGAGCACCGTCTTAAGACCTGCGGCATTTCTTATCTCAATGAGATTATTAAGTATCGAACCTATGCTGTTGTGAAGTGTCACATCATCGGCAAAGTCGTCGATCACGAGCAGATCGATCCTGCCGAGCTGTTCGAGCGTGTCGTCGCCCAGGTTCGCGAGATTCTCACACTTGGTATAAAAGGCGCTCTTGGTCAGCCTTATCGCAGCCTTGACTATACATACAGACAGATAGGTCTTTCCGGTCTGAGGAGCCGCATAGTATACCCAGAGAGGTTTTGCAAATTCTTCACCGGCACCGAGCATAACCATAAGGAGCTTGTTGCGCGCGGCTTTTCTGGCTTCGGGCTCACCGAGATAATCGCCTCTGTAGTTCTTCATATCGTAAGAGGTAAAATTCTCCAGTCCGCTCCCGGCAAAGCACTCTTCAAGATCAGCTTCTCTGCATGTGCAGACCTGCAGCGTTCCGTCCTTTCCCCTGACATATCCGGTATCTTTGCATTTGGAGCACAGTGTGATCTCGCTGTCAAAATCCGGATCGATGCCGTTCGCTTCGATTATACGGCCGCGCCTGGCTGTAAGCTTCTCAAGCTCTGTCTCGAGCCTGCTTATAAGCTTCTCGTCATGGTCGATTACTGCCACGAGTCTCGTTTTACGGGCAGATGCTATCGCCTCGTCCGTATCCCTTAATTCATCGCATTTGGCATAGACTTCACGTATGCGTTCTTCACGCCTGATCTCGCGCTCTGCCTCAAGATTGGCATTGGACATCCTGATCAGTTCATTAATCGTCTTCATCTTCACCTCCGAACATTCCGAGGACATCAGACGGGATCACGTTATCGTCTTCAGGCGCGGTTTTCTCTTCGTTCTTCCTGTCAAGTTCTTTGTCTTCTGCAGGTGCAGCATCTATACCGGCTTCACTGCCCGTCTTCCAGGAGGAATTACTCCTTTTCTTCGTTATTCTCCTCTTCCTCGAGTTCTCTTTATGCTCTTCTTCTTCGAACCGTTCGGCTTTCTCCAGTGAATCAACACCTGCATCGAACCATTTCTTTATCGTATCTTCTATGATGATGAGATTGATCTTGTCACGGTATTCGTTGACTTTGAATGCGTAATTAACAAGCTCTGCGGATACTTTGTAATCTCTTACCCATCTCTCGATGCGCTCAATATCCATGCCGTTAAGATGCTTCCTCAGCTGCTTTCCGGCAAGCTTTGTAATCTTATCGATCTGTACGGTCATTCCCAGATACTCATCAAGCTTATCGATCGTCACATAGCCTTTGTTGTACCATTCGGATGCGAGCTTCTCCATCTGGAAATAGGAGAACTGACACCTGTTCTTGTACCCTTCCTCAAAGAGCCTGTAGCAGACCCTTCCGTCAAACTTGTACTCATACAGGCACTTGTCTATAAGCCGGTAGAAGGTGTAGTTCATCTTGCCGGAATAGAATGTTTTCGATATGGATGCGGCAAGGGTATTCCTCTGCTCCTCGTCGCTCGACATCTCCAGGCCGTCCCTGTCCGTTCCCCTGGCCTTGATATTCTTTACATAATCCTCGACCTCGACGGCCTTGATGTCCTCGAGAAAGATCTTTCCGTCACGTCTGTTCAGGAGACCGTGAGAGACGAGCTCCGATACCAGTTTCTCCACATCGCCGTCGGGTACGATCCTCAATGCCTTTACATCTTCCGGATCAAAACCGTTCCCGGAAAAAGACATATTCAGCCAGAGATACAGGATGATCGCATCTCTGCCGAGATCCTGGCAATACTTAACAGTGAATATATCAGGAAGGATGCTGTCTCCTATTATCAGTCCGTTGTTGTCGCCGTCCATTTATACCCCGTAAAAACCTTATGTATATGAATAGTAATTATAACATGTTACATGTCCCAAAACATGGGCAAAAAATCCGCCCGGGAATTACCCGGGCGGACCATTAGGACTTAATCAGAGTCAGTTTCGATGTATCGGATCAAGCCTCGTTAGCCTTCTTAATAACGCTCTCTGGAATCCTTGAAGCATCTGTTGAAGAGATCGTCAACAACTTCTGCATCGTACTTCTTGTAGAGAGAGTTGTAACGTACTTCTGCCTTCAGGAACTCGAAGAAGTCTGCTGTAGGCTCCTTGGAATCGAGTGTGAAAGGATTCTTGCCGTCAGCTGCGAGTGAAGGGTTGAATCTGAAGAGGTGCCAGTAACCGCACTCTACAGCAGCCTTCTCTCTGTTCTGAGCAGTCCTGAGGCCGCCCTTGATACCGTGGTTGATACAAGGTGCATAGCAGATAACGAGGGAAGGACCCTGGTAAGCTTCTGCCTCTGTGAATGCCTTGATGAGCTGGTTCTTGTCAGATCCCATAGCAACCTGAGCAACG
>CADAOK010000004.1 GCA_902789515.1 Oscillospiraceae bacterium | reverse complement strand
GGCGCACTTGATTTCGTAACCAAGTATCAGCAGGAATCAACGGATAAGACAGGCATCATCGGACATTTCGGTCTCGGATTCTATTCGGCATTCATGGTCGCCGATGAAGTTACTATCGATACAAAGAGCTTTGTGGAAGGCTCAGAGGCTGTCAGGTGGGTTTCAAAGGATGGTATGGACTTCGAGATCACTGCATCTGACAAGGAGACCAGAGGTACGGTCATCACGCTCAAGCTTTCTGATGAGGCTAAGGAGCAATTCGATGCGGCTACTTTGAGAATGACGCTCCGTAAGTACTGCTACTTTGCACCTTCCGATATCTATTTCGTTGATATCAAGGCTGACAAGCTCCATGTGGAAGCTGAAGCTAAGCGTAAGGCGGAAGCAGAGGAGAAAGGCGAGGAATATACGATCGATCCGGTCAAGTATGTTCCCGTCAACAACAAGTCTCCTTTGTGGACAAAGAAACCCTCCGAGTGTACTGAGGACGAATACAAACAGTTCTATCACAGCGTGTTCAATGACGGCCGTGATCCGCTGTTCTGGATACACCTCAACATGGATTATCCTTTCACGCTCCAGGGTATCTTATACTTCCCGAAAACAGACAACATCTACCAGAACCTCGAGGGAAGGATCAAGATCTACAACCATCAGATCTTCGTTGCGGACAACATCGAAGAGATAATCCCTGATTTCCTCTTCCTGCTCCAGGGTTGCCTTGACTGCTCGGATCTTCCTTTGAACGTTTCGCGTTCTGCGCTACAGCAGGATGAATATGTAAAGAAGCTCTCGAGCCACATCATTAAGAAGGTTTCCGATAAGCTTAATGAGCTGTTCAAGAAGCAGCGTGAGGATTATGAGAAGTACTGGTCCGACATCTCCGTATTCGTCAAGTACGGCATGATGAAGGAAGAGAAGTTCTATGAGAAGGTCGTGGACATCTGCCTGTATAAGACAACAGACGGTAAGTTCAAGACGCTCGCTGAACTTACCGAAGGCGAACACAAGAACATCAGATATACCACTGATGCCAAGGCTCAGGCTGCATACATCGATATGTCTGTTCAGGAAGGCTATGACGTTGTCATAATGGATGAAGAGATAGACAACAACTTCATGTCTTTCCATGAATATAAGAAGCCTGAGAATCATTTCCAGAGAGTCGATTCCGAACTCTCCGGCACTGATTCCGATGAAGAGACGCAGAACAAGCTCAAGGATATCTTCCGTGCGGCTCTTGCCAATGACAAGATGCCTGTTTTCGCGAAAGCCATGGGTGCGGATAAGATGCCCGCGTTCATAAGAGAAGCAGAGTTCAACCGCCGCAACAAGGAGATGCGCGCACAGTATGAGCGCATGATGAAGTTGAGCAACATGAGTGCAGAGGAGATGGCTGACATGTTCCCCGAGACAGAGGAACTCGTCATCAACACGGACAGCCCGCTCATTTCCAAGATCGAGGCTCTTGATTCTCAAGGTACCGAGAAGGATAAGACAGACCGCCTCATTCAGCATGTTTATGACCAGGCGAAGCTCGCTCACGGTACTTTGGACAGCGAAGGCCTTGAGCGCTTCCTTAAGTTTAATTCAGAACTGCTCGCCAAGAGCGTAGAGAACATATAAAGATCCAACGGGAGGATTCAAAGGATGAACGAACAGTCAGTCAGAAGAGTACTGTCAGAGAAGAAAGAAGGCTTTAATGTCGAAGCAGGCGGAATACTGCACGATGTCAAATACGACCTCGAGTGCTCCGGCATCACAAAGGTGCGCGTTATCAACCGCTACGATGTTTCGGGAATTACAGATGAGGAGTATGAGAAGGCGAAGAACATCGTCTTCAGCGAACCTCCGGTAGATACGGTCTATGATGAATCTGCAGATGTATCAGACGCATCTTATGTGCTCATCATCGAATCGCTTCCCGGCCAGTTCGACCAGAGAGCTGATTCTGCTGCGCAGTGCATCCAGTTCCTCACACAAAAGGAGAGACCTCTCGTTAAGTGTGCAAGGCTCGTAGCATTCTACGGTGAAGTTACCGAAGATGACAAGTCAAAGATCAAGTCTTTCCTCATCAACCCCGTCGAGGCGCGTGAAGCATCAGCTGATAAGCCGGAGACACTTGTTGATAAATATGATATCCCGACAACAGTTCCCGTAGTTGAAGGGTTCAGAGATATGGATGACCAGGGTCTTGCTAACCTCAGATCTTCCATGGGACTTGCCATGAGCTTCGAAGACATCAAGTTCGTTCAGGATTTCTTCAAGGATCAGGGAAGAGAGCCTACCGTTACTGAGATCAGGGTTCTCGATACATACTGGTCCGACCACTGCCGTCATACGACATTCCTTACACAGCTTACTGATGTTCAGTTCGCAGGTGACGATGACCTCACAAATGAGATCAAGGAAACATATAAGGATTACCTCGCAGTCCGTGAGGAAGTCTACGGCGACAGGATCTCTGGCAAGCCTGTATGCCTTATGGATCTTGCCACAATGGCAGGCAGAAAGCTCAAGAAGGACGGCAAGCTCGATGACTTGGACGAGTCCGAGGAGATCAACGCATGCTCCATCAAGATCAGGATCGAAGTAGACGGCAAGCCCGAAGACTATATCTTCATGTTCAAGAATGAGACTCATAACCATCCTACGGAGATCGAGCCTTTCGGCGGTGCTGCAACATGTCTTGGCGGCGCCATCAGAGACCCGCTTTCCGGAAGATCTTATGTATATCAGGCTATGCGTGTTACCGGTGCCGGTGATCCGACAGTTCCGGTATCACTTACACTCAAGGGCAAGCTCTCACAGAAGAAGCTCGTAAGGACTGCTGCTGCAGGTTATTCTTCCTACGGCAACCAGATCGGTCTTGCAACCGGTCAGGTCGATGAGCTCTATCATCCCGGCTATGTTGCAAAGAGAATGGAGATCGGTGCCGTTGTAGGTGCTGCTCCCGCTTCCAACATCGTTCGTGAGAGACCTGCTGCAGGAGACATCGTAGTTCTCTTAGGCGGAAGAACAGGCCGTGACGGTATCGGCGGTGCCACAGGTTCATCCAAGGCACACGATACAAAGTCAGTAATCACATGCGGCTCTGAGGTCCAGAAGGGTAACCCTCCGACTGAAAGAAAGCTCCAGAGACTGTTCAGAAAGCCGGAAGTAACAAGACTCATCATCAGATGCAACGACTTCGGTGCAGGCGGCGTATCCGTTGCGATCGGCGAGCTTGCAGACGGCCTTCTCATCAATCTCGATGCAGTACCGAAGAAGTACGAAGGTCTTGACGGAACGGAGATCGCAATCTCCGAGTCTCAGGAGAGAATGGCTGTCGTTGTTCATCCGGGTGACCTCGATAAGTTCATGAAGGCAGCAGCTGACGAGAACCTCGAAGCAACAGTTGTTGCAGAGGTTACTGAAGAGCCTTCCATGAGGATGACCTGGAACGGCAACATGATCGTCGATATCCCGAGATCATTCATCAATACGAATGGTGCAAGCCAGTACACAGAGGCTGTAGTTAAGCCTGCTGAAGGCGAGGTATATCTCGATAAGGTTGCAGACGGTGTTGTTGCTGATGACTTCGCTGCATCACTCAAGGGCACACTTAATTCACTCGACGGCTGCTCACGTAAGGGTCTTATCCAGAGATTCGACTCTTCGATCGGCGCAGGCACGGTTATCATGCCTTACGGCGGTAAGATGCAGAATTCTCCCGAGGAAGGCATGGCATCTAAGATCCCGCTTGATAAGGGATATACAAAGGATTGCTCCGTCATGGCGTATGGTTTCGATCCGTTCTATACGGAGTGGAGTCCTTATGCAGGTTCTTACCACGCTGTAGTTGAATCCCTCTTGAAGCTCCTTGCAATGGGTGTTGATCCTTCCAAGGCAAGACTTACCTTCCAGGAGTATTTCGAGAGGATGGGCGAGCCTTCCGTATGGGGCAAGCCGCTTCAGGCACTGCTCGGTGCTTACCGCGCACAGCTTGACTTCGGTACGGCTGCCATCGGCGGTAAGGACTCAATGAGCGGAAGCTTCAACGATATTCACGTACCTCCGACGCTCGTCAGCTTTGCAGTTGGTATGACAACAACAGATAAGCTCATTACCGCAACGCTCAAGGGTGCAGGCCAGAGACTCTATATGCTCACATGCGCAAGGAACGGCATGGGCTTCTATAAGAAGGACCATGTCCTCCGTGTATTTAAGGCGGTTAAGGAACTGCAGAGCAGGGGCCAGGTCGAGAATGCCGCAGTAGTTAAGTCCAGCGGTGTTGCTTCCAGAGTAGCGGCAATGTGCTTCGGCAACGAGCTCGGATTTGAGTTCTCGGATAAGATCGCATTTAATGACCTCTTCTCAAGGAAGATGGGTACGATCATCATCGCCATCCCGAAGGATTCCAATGCTCTCGAAAAGGTCGAGATGGCAGGCGGCAAGTATCTCGGTATGACAAACGACTCCGGCAAGTTCACATGGAACGGTCAGGAAGTCTCCATCTCTGATGCACTCGATGCATATGAGGGCAAGCTCGAGAGGATATTCCCCACAAAGGCAAACGAAGCAGTTATGCCTTTCGAGATCAAGGAATACACGACAGACAAGACGTTCAAGGCAGCTCCCGGCGTTCTTAAGGGTGCTAAACCGAAGGTCGTAATCCCTGTATTCCCGGGCACAAACTGCGAGATTGATACTGCTAGAGCCTTCGAGAGAGCAGGTGCTGAGGCCGAGATCTTCGTTATCAGGAACAGGAACCAGAACGACATCAACGAGTCGTTCACAGAACTTGCAGGCAAGATCAAGGGTGCCAACATCGTCATGATCCCCGGCGGTTTCTCCGCAGGTGACGAGCCTGAGGGTTCCGGCAAGTTCATTACGGCTTCCTTCAGAAATACAGGCCTCGCTGATGCGGTATCTGACCTTCTCCAGAACAGGGACGGTCTCATGCTCGGTATCTGCAACGGTTTCCAGGCTCTCATCAAGCTCGGACTCGTTCCCTACGGTGAGATCCGCGACATGACAGCTGATTCTCCGACGCTGACATTCAACAACATCGGCCGTCACCAGAACAAGTATGTTGCAACTAAGATCATGTCCAACAACAGCCCCTGGCTTGCAGGCGTTAAGCCGGGCGAAGTATATGAGATCCCGATCTCACACGGTGAAGGCAAGTTCGCCGCTTCGGAAGAACTCGTTGCAAAGCTTGCCGCAAACGGTCAGATAGCAACATGCTATGTCGATTACACAGGCAAGCAGTCCGGTATCACTGAGTTCAACCCGAACGGCTCCATCTGTGCCATCGAGGGTATCCTCTCGCCTGACGGAAGGGTTTTCGGAAAGATGGGACACTCGGAGCGTTACGACATCGACCTCTGCAAGAACATCCCCGGCGAGAAGGATCAGAAGATCTTCGAGAGCGGAGTAGCTTACTTCCTGTAATATGGACAGAGAAGCGACTAATACATACCTGAAGACACACGGAATTCTGCCTGAAGCGAAGTTCGGGCAGAATTTCCTTTGTGATGAGGGCATAGCCGCTTCGATAATCGAGAGTGCTGAGATCCGTTCCGGAGACAGAGTCCTCGAGATCGGTCCGGGCATCGGAGCCCTTTCAAGACCTCTGTCAAAACTCGACATAAGCCTTGTCTGCGTCGAGATCGACAAGCGTCTGGCTTCGGTCTTGAGAGATGATCCTGAGATCACGGCTGAGATAACCGATTCTGATTTCCTTAAGCTGAAAGATTATGGTGCAGGGGAATTCGATGTGGTCATAAGCAATCTTCCTTACTATGTGATGACTGACATCATGAAGAAACTCTATGGTGAATGCACAAAGGCACGCAGGATGGTCTTCATGGTGGAAGAAGATGCGTTGGACAGGATCATGGCAACACCCAGGACAAAGCAATACGGACCGCTGAGCGTTCTTACAAGCCTGTATGGCACGGCTTCTGTAGTAACCAGGGTTCCGGGCTCTTCTTTTATACCCGCACCGAAAACAACATCTGCGGTGATATGCCTTGAATCAGACGGAAACGGTTTGTCACGCGAATTAGTGTCTTTTGTTGATCAGTGCTTTATGAACAGAAGAAAGAAACTCAAGGCGGCCCTGAAATGCTACGATAGCGTAACTGTTGCCGGAGCATATGCTGATCTGGGTTTAGATGACAATACAAGGGCGGAAGAAGTGGAGCCTGAAGCCTTTTTGCGGCTCTATAATGATATAATCAATGCAAAATCCCAAAGAGGTACTTTATGAAAAAATCGAGCAGTATTCTTGGAAAGTATTCTGACGGAAACTACCGTAAGAAGGGCAGGAGCAGCGTGCCTCCGATGGTGGAGTACAAACAGCTCTATAAGGGCGAGATCCAGGCCAAGAATGTTACCGAGAAGAAGGAACCGACTCTTGAAGAGCGCATAGCCGCAAGAACAAAGCCCAGGACTGAGGAGACGGATGAACCGAAGTCTGAGGCCAGAGTCAGTATCGGCGGTATCTCTTATCTGGTCAAGAGTGACGATGCTTCACCGGAGAGGATAATCAAAGTGGGCGAGCTCGCTTCGGAGATATACGAAGAGACCAAGACTTCCAATCCCTATATCGCTACCATCAAGACGGCGGTCTTATCGCTCTTCGAGGCTTGCGACAGGATCATAACTCTTAAGAATGAGAATAATGCCCTTAAGACTGAGCTTATGTATTATAAGCAGAAGGACAGACTCGTGACGGAGAAGGAGATGGCTGACGTTGAACCCACTCCTGTAGAGAAACTTGCACAGGGTACTTTCTTTACCAGCCTCGGCAAAAAAGGTGACGATGGAAAGAATTGAACTTCTTGCTCCCGCCGGCAATCTCCGGATACTTAAGGCTGCCGTGGATTCGGGAGCTGATGCCGTCTATTGCGGACTTACGGTCTTCAATGCCAGGATAAATGCTGAGAACTTCACCCTCGGACAGTTTGAAGAGGGAGTTGATTATGCGCATGCCAGGTCTTCAAGAGTATATCTCACCGTAAATACTCTTGTATCAGACATTGAGCGTGAAGACCTTTTCGAGACGGTTGCGAAAGCATGCGAGGCAGGTGCTGACGGCATCATCGTTCAGGATCTGGCAGTGCTCAGGATGCTTAGAGCTGCTTTCCCCGATGTGCGTATTAATGCGAGCACGCAAATGAATATCTATTCCAGGGATCAGTTCAGGGAGCTTGCAAGACTCGGTGTAAACAGGGTCGTGCTCCCGAGGGAACTGTCTATGGATGAGATATCGTCAAGGGTGCACATTGCTTCCAGATACGGTATCGACTGTGAGGTGTTCTGTCACGGCGCCGTATGTGTATGCGCTTCCGGTCTGTGCCTTTTCTCTGCGATGAACAAAGGCGGTACGAGGTCCGGCAACCGCGGCACCTGCGCCCAGCCCTGCAGGGAGGAATACAGGCTTTATAACGACGGACTCAAGCTTAAATCGGGACATCTGCTCTCTCCCAAGGACAGAGATGTGGCCGATTATATCTCGAGGCTTATCGAAACCGGTGTTGCGTCTCTTAAGATAGAAGGCAGGATGAGGGAAGAGAGCTATGTCAGATCTGCCGTCAGGTCTTACAGGACTCTCATCGACGCATATTATGACGGATATCTCGATGACGGCCTGATAAGGGAGATCAGAAGGGATCTGCTCATTAATTTCAACAGGGGCGGATCTTATACTGCGCAGTATCTGAGCGGAAGAAAAGACGACGACCTGCTGTCCGGAGAATACCCCGGAAAGTTCGGATTTGCCATAGGCAGGATAACACGTCTCGATGCCAAGAAAGGCACCGTTACCATATCTCTTTCGAAGAATGCCGTAATCCCTTCAAAGGGAGATTATCTTTCCATCAGGAACGACAGGGGAGAGATCTGTTCTTTTCCTGTCGGAAAGATACATGAGATGCCCCGCGAACTAGCGGTAAAGGGACTGCATCCGGATATGATACAGAAGCTGACGCCCGGTCTTACCGTGTACATAATGAACCATTCTGCAAATCAGGATAAATCTGAGTACAGAAGGACTCCGGTAAGGTTCGGTCTGTACTTTAATGACAGTGACATTACCCTTGAGGCTGCTGTTGTCTCAGGTGCCAATTCCGACATTACAGCATCTGCGACAGCGGAAAGACCTGTCGGCTTTGAAGGAACACCGGTAGCTGAGGACAGGCTGTATCAGCAGCTGTCCAAGACTCTTGATACCGCATTCTATGCTGATGAGATCAATATCTTCGGCGGTGACAGAGCTTGTCCTGTAAGTCTTATCAATGGTCTTAGACGCGAAGTGCTTGCATCCATTGAAGAGGAGATCATTTCATCTTATAAGAGGACAAGGGTTGAAGAGCAGTCCGTTGATGAGAACGTTCCTGTTGCTTCTGACAGTGACAGGACCAGACTTACTATGTACACATATCCTGTGATCAGGAATAACACTGATATCATCACAGAAGGCGCGGATATCTACTGTTACAGCATATACGATATGGCTGTAAAGAATCTCCGTGATCATGTGATTGCTTTTGCCAAGGAGACGGATACTAAGATTGCCGTGTTCCTGCCTGATTTTTCACATGATATGCTCGGCAAGATAACCGATAATGCTTTCAGGTCGCTTAAGACTGATGCAGGTGACAGATTCTGTGCCGTGATATCTTCAAGGCTGTTTTCTGACGGAAGCTTCATCAAGGACCTGGGAGTCAAGAATTATATTAGTGCAGGCGCCAACATATACAGCAGCAAGTCCTGCGAATATGCGCTTGAATACTGTGACGGACTCTTTATGTCTCACGAAGTTAATGCTGATGAGCTCGTCAATAACGCACTTGATGCTTTCCCGGGCAACAAGACGCTCCTTGTACAGAAGGAAGGTCTGATTCCTTGGATGCAGTCTGATTACTGCGTATGCGGACAGAACAAGAAGCACTGCGATACCTGCTCGAAGGTAAGTCTTTTTGAGCTCAGGCAGAAGGACAGTTCCGCTGCACGTATCCTTGCAGTGCCGCACAGTCTTGACTGCTCGTGCACTCTGTACGGACCGGCCAAGAACCTTATAACTGATGATCTGATCAGCACGCTGTCATATGGCAGCTTCAGCCTGATCGTAAATACAACAATACTGCCGGAGGTGGATGATGCCGCAGCTTTTGATTGAGAAATGCAGGGAAGACGCTGTTATCCCGACATACGCCCATGAAGGTGATGCCGGTATGGATCTGTATGCCGCTGAGGATGTTCTGATCGCTCCGGGCACATCAGTGCTCGTTCCCACAGGCCTTAAGATGGCTATCCCCGTCGGTTATGAAGTGCAGATAAGACCGAGGAGCGGTGTGTCGCTTAAGACGGCTCTTCGTATCCCGAATAGCCCCGGAACCATAGACAGCGGATACAGGGATGAGGTCAATGTCATCATGTATAACTGCTCTGTAAGGGAGGATGCTTCTGCAGACAGCCCTTTTACCCTGAAGGATAAGGGGTGCCCGCACGGCACATATAAGATCTGCAAGGGTGACAGAGTGGCTCAGATGGTTTTCGCGAAGGTCGAGACATGCGATATATCAGAAGTCGCTTCGGTAGCTGAAGTGGGTTCAAACAGAGGCGGAGGTTTCGGTTCGACCGGCGTGTAAGATGAGCAAAGGTTTTGTTGGCAACAGTGCGGTAACAGGAAGAAAAAAGAACTCGTTCATCCTCAGAGCTTCTCTCGTCCTCAGTATCATGGCGGCTATTCTTATTGCCACCATCTCTCTTACGGTGCTGTCCGCCAACAATCTTATGAACATCGAGAAGAACGAGGTTACGAATGTTCCTTCGAATATCCTGCCTTCCTACAGCACGACGAGCTTCGAGTCGGCTGACGGTCAGACGCCGCTTCAGGGATGGTTCTTTAAGACCGCCAATCCGGTCTCCACGATAATCGTGGTTCACGATACCGGTTCCAACAGACTGCCGTTTGGGGTAGGAATGATCGATATGATCGAGAAATGGCTCGATTCGGGTTATAACGTTTTCCTTTTTGATCAGAGAAACTCCGGTACATCCGAAGGCGATATAAGCTGCTACGGTTATCTTGAATGGCAGGATGTGCTTGGTGCGATATCTATCGTCAAGCAGATATCCGTTACGACGGATGTTATCCTTTTCGGCATCGGTACGGGATGTACATCAAGCATTAAGGCATATATGGCTCTGCCTGATTCGGGCATCAACGAGATCGATCTCGAGAAGTACCCCGAGAACATCAAGAGCCTGGGATTCGACAAATCTTATATCGCGGGAATGATATTCGATTCTCCGGCGAAGGATTCCGACGATTATATCAAGCCCATCGTTGCCCATAGAGAGTTCCTTGGTGTGATCACGCAGTATTTCGTGCCCTATGCTATCAGGGTGTCTGCCGGTTCCGAGAATATCAATCTTGCCGCAGTCATTGCAAGACTTCCCGTGCCGGTACTGATAATCTATGGCGGACACGATACTTTTGTCGGTGCTGATAAGATCACGCAGATCATAGATGAGCGCAACAGACTCAATTCGGCTCTTACCAGGTCCGTGATGATATCCGGCGCCGGTTATCTGGAAGAGTATTCCATGGGCAAAGAAGACTACATTGAAGCTGTAAGCAATTTCCTTGAGACTTATTTCACTCCGGAGGAATGATGAAAGATACACTGATACTCGGTATTGAGAGTTCATGCGATGAGACTGCCTGCGCTGTTGTAAGAAACGGCCGTGAGATATTAAGCGATGTCATTGCTTCCCAGGCGGATTTCCATGAGCAGTACGGCGGAGTTGTTCCCGAACTTGCTTCGAGGATGCATGTCGACAGTATATATCCGACTCTGGAGAAGTGTCTGTCTGATGCCGGCGTAACTCTCAAAGACATAGATGCAGTTGCCGTTACATACGGTCCCGGCCTTGTCGGAGCGCTCCTTGTGGGTGTCAACGCGGCGAAAGGCCTCTGCGAAGTAACCGGACTTCCTCTTATAGGAATTAATCATCTCAAAGGCCATATTGCAGCAAATTATCTGTGTTTTCCTGAGCTAGAACCTGAGTTCCTGTGCCTTTGCGTAAGCGGCGGAAACACAATGATAGTAAGGGTTTCCGGTTATTGCGACATGGAGATCATGGGACGCACGAGAGACGATGCGGCAGGGGAGGCCATAGACAAGATAGCACGAGTAATAGGTCTCGGATATCCCGGCGGCCCGAAAATGGATAAGGCAGGGCAGGGCGGTAACGTCAATGCGTATTCTTTCCCGAAATCCCATATGACAGATACTCTGGATTTCTCGTTCTCCGGGCTCAAGACGGCCGCGCTGAACACCATCAACCAGACACGTCAAAAGGGCGAAGATGTTGATATCAGGGACTTTGCGGCTTCCTATCAGCAGGATATCGCGGATATCCTGCTTAAGAATACTATGGAGGCGGCAGAGAGAACGGGGATCGACAAGATCTGCCTGGCAGGCGGCGTTTCCGCCAACAGTTTCCTCAGAAAGGCTTTCGACGAGGAAGCAGGGAAGAGGGGGATAAAGCTTTACTACCCTTCCCTTAAGCTTTGTACGGATAACGGTGCAATGATTGCGTCTGCGGGGTATTTCGAATATATTAATAATGCGAGAGCGGACTTGGATCTTAATGCTTGTCCGTCTCTGTCATTCTAAGGAGAACTGCATGCCGGGACAGCGCGGAATAAAGATAATAGCCGAGAACAGGAAAGCATTCCATGACTACTTCATTGAGGAGAAGTATGAGTGCGGTATTGTCCTGTCCGGAACTGAAGTGAAGAGCCTGCGTGCCGGAAAGGTAAATCTCAAGGATTCATATTGTCAGGTAAAGGACAACGAGATGTGGCTTATCGGGGTGCATATAAGTCCCTATGAGCACGGCAACCGCTATAATCTTGATCCGATGCGTTCGAGAAAGCTCCTTATGCATAAGAATGAGATAATAAGGCTTTTCTCCAAAACTAAGCTCGACGGACTTACTCTTGTGCCAACAAAGTGTTATTTTAAAGACGGAAGAGTCAAATTCGAGATAGGTCTTGCCAGAGGTAAGAAGGATTACGACAAACGTGACACGCTTGCAGAGAAACAGGCTAAGCGCGATATAGACAGAGCTATGAAGAATAACAACAGGAGATATGAATAATGACGGCAAATGCTGAGAATCAAAGAGATGTATCGATAATCCATCTTGTATTTGCCATTATCTATTGGGCGCTGACCCTTGCAACAGTGCTCTTTATCTATATGTTGTCTTCTAATAATGCGACTGATTCGTCCAATTTTACCATGCTGTTCGTTGATGTAATCAACAGCCTGGCCGGCAGGGAAGTGATCGATAATTCAACACTTCGTATGATAGGGCATATGGCAGAATTCGGATGCCTCGCCTTCCTCACCTTCATGGCTTTTGATAATACCAATAAGATCTCTTATAAGACTTCCTATGCTGAGAGTCCTATGAAGATCCTTCAGTCTGATAATGAGATGAATATTATCCTTACGATCTGGTTTACGATACTCAATGCGATCTTCGATGAATATCACCAGCTGTTTGTAAACGGACGCAACGGATCGATACTCGATGTCGGTGTCGACTGTATCGGAATCGTTATCGTACTTCTTATCATACGTGTATCATTTACGATCTACCTTAAAGCAAAAGGCAGACAGGAAGTCAGGTATCAGGTCTGATCTTACAGGCCGCTTATCTCAGAAGAAGTGGAACGATGAAATCCAAACCGGCGTTATAATTCTTATGTGCTAATTCGGTATAATTACAATTTTGGCGAATTGAGAAGGGGTATGAAATCGATAATAGTAGATTTGGCTTGATAATGTGCTAATTAAAAGAGCTGCCTCAGATTTGAGACAGCTCTGATTAGATTTACTGATGGATCATTTTTACATTACATAACATGTGCCTTGTGCGATCTCGTTGCCGGATCCGTCATAGACAATGCATTTGTAATAACCTGCCGGTAACAGATAATTACCATTCTCTGCATCTACCCATTCATCTGAACCGTAGTAACATGCGCAGAATGAACCATTATAAACAAGACACCAATCTACGCAATCATCATTATTATGTTTGCCGGTTGCTACTAATTCATCCTCTGTAAATGTCGTATCCTGACTGTAGTAGAATTTGCAAGTCTGATTGCTTGCAGAGACTTCACCGTAAAGATCTACATATTTCCAACCAACATAGACACATGAAAAGTCAGAATTCCACCAAGAAATATCTTTATTATCCTTAGCAGTAGCGCCAAGAGCATTCAGATCGATTTCAGCGCTATATTTAAATGAACCTTCAGTGCTTCCGGGTGCAGGTCCACCTTCCGGTACAAGTACGATCTGTATTGATTCAAGCCTTAGGCCTTTTCCGGCTGTTCCTGCAGTCTCACCATCCTTAGCCCAACCAAGCCAGCCGTAATCCTGGGAATGAACTCTATAATAAACATCATAGTTCCAGTTAATCTCACCATCGAGTTTAATCTGAATTGCTTCCAGACGTTTTGATTCTCCTTGTGTTCCGCTCATTTGACCGTCTGATGACCAAGAGGTTTCCCAACCATAATCTTGAACGTGTGTTCTGTATTCGATCGAGCCTTCATATTGTGACCCGGAAAGAAAGATCTCAATTCCTTCAAGACGCTTGGATTCTCCTGTAGTACCTGAAGAAGCTCCGTCCTTGGCATAGGTTGATTCCCATCCTTTATCCTGGACATGAACTTTATAATTAATGGACATTGCATCACTGGAAGAATCAAATCTTACAAGTTTGATCTGAACTTCTTCCAATCTCTTTGATTCACCTGTCGTACCTGCAACAGCTCCGTCACGTACAAAACCTTGTGAATCGCCATAATCCTGAATGTGGACCTGATACTGTACAGAATAATAATAACTTAATTCTCCTGTAAGTATTATCCTCATTCCTTCCAGTCTTTTAGATTCACCTGATGTTCCGGCCATCTGACCGTTTGAGCACCAAAGATCATAGCCGTCTTTATCAGTCAGCCATCCATAATCCTGAACATGGACAGTATATTCAATACCGCCTTCCAATCCTTCAGGAGTTTCATCAATCTTTACGGAGATAGCTTCAACTCTTCTGCTCATGCCACGGGTTCCGAGAGTGAGGATTCCCGTAGATGAATCAAATGTGCCTTCAGTGTCACCCTGATCTTGTACATGAGCCATTCCTGACAGCTTGTAACCGCAGTCGCCATCGGCATTACTTTCCATTGACAGGAATCCTGTGAAAGAAAGCGCCACTGCTGAAGCAACGGCTATGGATAGGATCTTCTTAATAATCTTGTTCATGGCTAAACCTCCTCTTGTAGATAATTAGATTCTACATTGAGGAGGTTTATTACTAAATCGCTAAAATATCAAAAATAAATGAAATGCATTAGATATTATTACTAATTCGTCTGCTGATAAGTTTCTTTACTTTGCGCTCGGGATCAAGTTCTTTGTAAAAGCCGAAGAGCTTTTTGGAGCCGGATTCCAGTATTATAAAATTCTCCGACTCATGGTACTTTCTGACAGTTCCGGTCTTGATCTCTATCTTTTTATCCGATCTTGAGTTCTCAATGACAATGTCATCCCTATCGAGCTTTATCGAATAGGTTACCTTCTCCCCGTTTTCGATTATCTTCATGAATCTCTTTTCAATATTCTTTACTACTTTTTTGTAAAGGTAAATAGTAAGTATCTCAATGGTTAGAACGAAGAATATCGGCGAGAGCTTAAATATCGTAGATCCGGCATTAACCGCATAGAAGTATAATGTCAGCGCAAACAACAGTGCTGAGAATACCTGCGTAAGCATCAAAGCAGTATATGTAAAGACGAAAGGTGCAGCCTCCTTCGCGAAAAGCTTGGCATACACCTCGTCTAATTCAAAACTTGTCTCAAAGCTTTCTGTTTCCATCAGATCTTATCAAGTGCCTGTTTGATATCTGCAATGATATCATCAGGATCTTCAAGTCCGACACTGAAACGGATAAGATCAGCGGGGATTCCGGCTTCAGCGAGCTGCTCGTCCGTAAGCTGTCTGTGTGTATGTGATGCGGGATGCAGGAGCATTGTCTTGCAGTCTGCAACGTGTGTAGCGATCGTAGCGAACTGGAGGGAATCCATGAACTTGATGGAAGCCTCGCGTCCACCCTTCACGCCGAAACACATAACGCCGCAAGTTCCCTTCGGGCAGTACTTCTGAGCAAGCTCATACTGGCTGTCTGTCTTAAGTCCGGGATACTTAACCCATGCGATACGGTCATCGGAAGCAAGGAACTCTGCAACCTTCTGCGCATTTGCGCATGCTCTGGGCATACGTACAGCGAGGGATTCGAGTCCGAGCTGAATGTAATATGCGTTCTGAGGTGACTGGATAGAACCGAAGTCTCTCATGAGCTGAGCTGTAGCTTTTGTGATGTACGCACCCTTGCCGAATGCTGTTGCATAAGTAAGACCGTGGTAGGACTCGTCAGGAGTGCACAGTCCGGGGAACTTCTCGGCATGAGCCATCCAGTCAAAGTTGCCGCTGTCGATGATGGCACCGCCTACGGAAGAACCGTGGCCGTCGATGTATTTCGTGGTCGAATGTGTTACGATGTCGCATCCGAATTCGAAAGGACGGCAGTTTACAGGTGTTGCGAACGTGTTGTCCATGATGAGCGGGATGCCGTTGTTGTGTGCAAGTGCAGCAAACTTCTCGATATCGAGGATATCAACGGTAGGATTTGTGATCGTCTCACCGAATACGCACTTTGTATTAGGCTTGATATACTTCTGAAGCTCTTCGAGAGGAAGAGTCTGATCAACGAATGTGCATTCGATGCCCATCTTCTTGAATGTAACTCCGAAGAGGTTGTATGTGCCGCCGTAGATGTTGGCAGATGCGACGAAGTGATCGCCAGCCTCACAGATATTGAATACTGCGAAGAAGTTTGCTGCCTGGCCGGAGCATGTGAGCATTGCTGCAACACCGCCTTCCAACTCGCAAAGCTTGGAAGCTACGTAATCATTAGTAGGATTCTGAAGTCTTGTATAGAAATAACCGGAAGCCTCCAGATCAAAGAGCTTGCCCATATCTTCTGAAGTAGCATACTTCCAGGTAGTGCTCTGATATATAGGTACCTGTCTGGGTTCGCCGTTACCGGGCTTGTAGCCGCCGTGAAGGCAGATCGTATCGATTGAATTGCTCATCATAACTCTCCTTTATCTAAGATCAGGACTCGCCTGAAATATTAACGCCGTTTACCAGTACAGAAGGCGTGAAGAACTCCCCCTGCCCTGCCGGAATATTAATTATATCACTTCCGACTTCAATAATATTCTTTATTATCTCGTAAAAGTTGCCTGCAGCCGTGATCTGCTCAACAGGTCTTCCCTTCTTACCGTTCTCAATAAGATAGCCTTCGCACAAAAGCGAGAAATCGCCGCTTATGGCGTTGACCCCGGCATGAAGTCCGGACAGATCCGTGATGATTATACCCTCACCTGCCTGAGCACAGAGCTCGTCGAAACTCTTCTCGCCGGGTACGACAAGAAGATTCGTCGGGGATACTCCGATATGGCTTCCGGACTTGAAGCCGTTGCCGGTGGAAGCACGCCCCGCCTTGTTTGCGCTCTTGAGATTATATAGTGCCGTCGCGAAAACACCGTGGTCGATTATGGCTTTCTCCGTCGTAAGCACGCCTTCGTCATCAAATGGTATCTTGTTCAGAGCAGTCTCGAACATGGGTACATCCTTGAGCGTAAAGCACTCGGAGGCGATCTTCTCCCCTTCGCGGTCAGCCAGGAGCGACAGTCCCTTCTGCATGGCGGTAGCAAAAGTATTGCCGATGAAGGCAGACATGAACTGCATGAATGCCTCGTTGGTAAACACAGTGCTATAAGAACCGGAAGCGCAGGATCTGGCGCCCATCTTGCCCAGGATGTTCCCGGAGAGTTTCTTAAGGAAACCTTCCATGTCGAACTTGTCGATATCATTGCCTACCCAGTAATGTCCGCCGCTCTTGATGCTTCCGTCTGAATCTTCGGCGCGGCATCCCGCATAGATCGATACACCGTCTGTGTCTCTGTATGAATGGAGACCTTTGGAGTTCATTATAAGGATAGGTCCTCTCGCACAGTCGATCGACAGATAGTCAACGGCTTTGATCCTTGGATCGAGTGCGAGGATCTCCTTCTCGAGTTCCAGGCCAAGTTCCTTGAATCTGTAATATGTATTCTTATCGTATGCATCAGACAACTGTGAGAAATACAGTTCCTTGTTGTTCTCATCGCAGTAGATGAACTCCCTGTCCTCATCATTAAGGACATCACAGTTCTCGGAGGCAGATTCGAGCATGAATTTAACGGCATCATCAGTAAACAGTGATGTTGAACAGTAACCCATCTGACCGTTCTTGAATCCTCTGAAGGATACGCCCTGAGATGTGCTCTGCTCATAGCTGGATACCTGACCTTCAAGTATCTCAACACTCATCGTTATATCGTCTGCATAGAATGCCTCGCATTCTTCGAAACCGTACTTTGCGGCTTCCGCGATAAGCTTGCTCATGAATTCTTCTGCTTTTTTAAGTTCCATCAGTAAGCCCTCCTTATTCCGCATCTCTTCCGCCGACCAAGATCGACGAGACTCTTATTGTCGGCTGTCCGACCGTGACCGGAACGGAGCCTGACTGGGAACCGCACATGCCGGCGGCGCACTCTAAGTCATTACCGACCATGTCAATGTTCTTGAGGATCTCCTGTCCCTTGCCAATGAGAGTTGCGCCTCTGACGGGTTCGGCGATCTTGCCGTCTCTTATCATGAAGGCCTCGTTAGCAGCGAAATTAAAGTCTCCGGTGGATGTATCCACGGACCCTCCTCCCATCTGCGAGCAGTAAAGACCGTACTCCGTATTGGCAATTATGTCTTTGGGATCAGAGTTGCCGTTGCAGATGTAAGTGTTGCTCATCCTTGAAGTGGGAGCATATGAATAGCTCTCTCTTCTTGAACATCCTGTAGGCTTGCAGTTCATTCTTCTCGAACCGAGTTCGTCCACCAGATAGTTCTTGAGCACTCCGTTCTCGATAAGGAGAAGATCAGATGATTCATTGCCCTCATCATCAGTCTCATATGAGCCCCACTCCCCTTTGATCTTGGCATTATCTCTTGCACTGACTACATCGGAGGCTATCTTCTCACCGAGTTTGTCAGTGAAATAGGAATTCTTAATGCCTACAGAAGTTGCTTCTAGTGCGTGACCGCATGCCTCATGGAATATGACTCCGCCAAAACCGTTGCCCAGTACGACTGACATCTTTCCGGAAGGCGCATATCCTGCATTGACCATTCTCATGGCCGTCTCACAGCATTCAGCGGTCTTCTCGATGACAGGATATTCGTTTATGAATTCGTAGCCTCGCATAGTTCCCGGAGCGACTCTTCCGGTCTGCTTCTCTTTGCCTTTTGTGGCAATGGCTTCGATCGACAGCCTGATACGGCTTGTATAATCCTCTTTGTTCAGACCGCGTGAGTTGGTAACTCTGGCAAGTCTGTCGTTTGCCGTGCATCCTGCCGCAACCTGGGTTATAAGACCGTTGTAAGCTATGGCATAGTCGGAGGCTTTGCGGAGGAAATCAACCGTATCGCTCTTGGGAATGTTCATCGGGTCGATAACAACATCCGTGGCTGATGAATGGCAAAGTGCCTGAAGCTCTGCGAGTTCTCCCTTACTAACACCCTTGATCGCATGTGATGCCTCTTTTGCAAGTGACAGCAACACATCGATGTCATTATCGTTCGAATATACATAAACGCAGTTAGTGCCTGCAAGCAGTCTGATTCCGGTTCCGGAACTGAAGTTCGTACCTGCCCGGATTACTTTGCTGTTGAGAAGCGATACCGACTTGCTCCTGGTCTCCTCCTGGAATACTTCGGCAAAGTCAGCGGTAGTGGACATAGCCACATCCAATATCTTCTGTACATCACTGTCTTTTAACATAAAAAACCTCTCACCCTGTCGTCAGATCGGATAAGAGGCTTGTAAAGGTATTCTTACCCAAATCAGTATCTCTTTATCTTCTTTGACGTATTCTTCTCGAATTCAGTCATACGGAGGACTGTCTTCTTGATCTTCTTGTAGTTCTCGAGCCTCTCGTTGGTCTGGGCTACAACATCCTTCAGGATCTCTTCGATCTGTTCTTCGGAAGGATCTTCTTCTGTGCCGAGCTTAGCCTTGACCTCTTCGAGATCCGGGAAGATCGTGGCGGTAATAACGATGTCGTTCTTTACTGCGTCTTCAACGCCGGATACGACTGATTCCGCTACATAAGGAGAGAGTGACAGAAGGTACTCGATCTCCTCAGGGAAAACGTTCTTGCCGTTCTTGGCAATTATAACATTCTTCTTACGGCCTGTAATGATGCAGAAACCGTCCTTATCGATGTAACCAAGGTCGCCTGTGTGGTAGTAACCTTCGCTGTCCAAAGCTGCAGCAGTGTTCTCGGGATCTTTGTAATAACCGAGGAAATTGTTGTCGCCCTTTGATATGAATTCGCCGATGCCGTCAGAATCGGGATTGAGTATCTTGACTTCGCATCCGGGAAGCGGCAGACCTGCTGCTTCATTCTTAAATGCACAGTCACGGTTGAGGGCAAGGATCGGAGCACACTCGGTAAGTCCGTAACCCTGAACGCAAAGGAATCCGATATCCTGGAAGAACTGGAGTACTTCCGGGTTAACCGGAGCTCCGCCCAGGATGATAAGTCTCATCCTGCCGCCGAATACATCGTGGATCTGCTTGAACAGTTTCTTTCTCATCTTATTGCTGAGATGCAGAGTGTTCGCGAGCTTGATACCCTTCTTAAGCTTTGCAGCAGTCTTGGGATCGCTGTTGACCTGCTTCATGATCTTCTTATAGAAGAGCTCAAGCATGATAGGAACCATAAGGATAGCCGTAGGCTTAGCTTCCTGAAGGTTCTGTGAGATATATCTGAGACCTTCGCAGACAGCTACCGTAGTTCCTCTGTATACCTGGCCTAAGAAGCCGCAGGTGCATTCATATGTATGATGCAGAGGCAGTACAGAGAGCCATACCTCATTGCGGTCGATATAGAGCATCGAGAACATCGACATGAGGTTCTTACAGATGTTTCTCTGGCAGAGCATAACGGCTTTTGACTTGGCTGTAGTGCCTGAAGTGAACAGAAGTATCGTCATCTCTTCGGGATCGATCGTAGCTTCCGTGAAGATCTTATCTCCGGCAGCAAGCTTCTCTTCGCCCTGCTTCATGCAGTCGTGGAAATATAGATATCTCTCATCTGAAGTCTCATCCATGCAGATATAGTGCTTAACGGAAGCAACCTTGCCGTAGACTTTGTCCACAATATCTTTCTTGGACTTGGAGAAGACGAGGATATCGACTTCTGCCCTCTCGAGCATGCTCTCGATGTCTTCCATAGGAAGTTCCTTATCAAGAGGAACAATGCATCCCGTACCGTTTGTCGTAGCAAGGTATGTAACATACCATTCGTATCTGGTCTCGGAGAAGATGGCAATTCTTGCTCCCTTATCAACCGTGTTCATGAAATATGTTCCGAGTGAATCGATATCATGGTCGTACTTCTCGGTTGAGATGGGAACATATTCTCCGCCTTTCTTCTCCTTTACGAGGAATACGGGGTTTCCCGGAAACTCATTGACACGCTTCTTGATAACGTCTCTCAGATCATGTACTTCAGTTACTTCATACAGATTTGCATAGGGATCTTTACTCATCTTTTTGCATATCCTTTCTCTATTGCGAGATTTGCGCGCTCGGCAGTCTTTCCGCCCAAAGCGATCTGCTCATCTATGAATGTCGGGTGTGCTGCAATGAATTCATCCATGTAAGCGGAAGGAGATTCAAGGAACTTCAGGACGAGTTCTTTCTGAGCCTCATCTATAGTACCATTCTTTTGCGCTTCTTCGAAAATATCTTTGCCGATTACAGTGATAGTCTGAAGTTCTACGCCAAGGTTCTTGAGGACTTCCCTGCCACCCTGGTCTCTGTCTACAACAGCAAGAGTGTCGGTAATGTCAGAACCGATACCTCTGATAACGGGTATCCAAGCTCTTTCATAGCTTGAAGCTTCAGTAACAAGATCAGCGATGTGAAGCGCTTTCTTGCTGCTCAGATCAGAAGGAACAACCCCTGTAGCAGTAAGATCTTCGTTATAAGTGAAGGTCATATCCTTATAGATGGTAAGATGCGGCTTGCCCAGCAGATATGCAGGGAGCATCGAGAAGAAGAAGTCCCTCCTCTCTCCGCCGGAGATATAGTCAAAGTCAAGCTTTGAAGCCATCTCAGCAAGAAGATCCATTGTCATCTTGAATGTGCCGTTCTTGTTGTAATAAGCAAGGAGCATGTCGAAGATCTCAGAGGGAGCTTCGAGCCTGTCCTTTGCTATGGCAGTCTCTATCCTCTTAAGGACTTCTCCTGCTGCAGCTTCGTTCTCGAGCAGAAAATGCGTGTTGATAAAGAAAGGTCCGAGCCTTCCTGATGTGTACCAGAAAGGTGTCTCGGCGGGTGCCACTCTGATTGCTTTAGTGTCAAACAGAGCCTGTACTATCTTGTCTGTCATATATCCTCCCTGCTTACCAGAGCTGAAGTGTTCCGGTAAGGTCTTTAAGATCTAATGAATTGCCGGCGCAGTACTTCTCAAGCCCTGCGGTGATATCGACCGGACATGCCGGATGGATAAGGCTTGCGGTTCCGATCTCGACTGCAGAAGCGCCTGCGATCATGAATTCGAGCACATCTTCAGCCGATTCGATACCGCCGCATCCGATTATCGGGATATCGAGGACCTGATAGCACTCGGATACCATCCTGATTGCCACAGGCTTGATCGCAGGACCGGAATAACCGCCTGTGTTGTTGGTAAGCACCGGTCTTCTGGTTCTGATATTAACTGCCATACCGAGCATCGTGTTTATGAGCACAACGGCATCCGCTCCGCCCTTCTGTGCAGCAAGTGCGCAGGATTTGATGTCTGTAACGTTTGGTGTGAGCTTGATCCATAAAGGAATATCGGTAATCGATCTCAGAAGCGAAGTGATCTTTGCAATCTCATTGGGATCGGTACCGATTGACATGCATCCTGACTTAACATTCGGGCAGGACAGATTGATCTCGAGAGCATCGATCTTGTCCTTATAGGGTGCGAGTTTTGTAACCATTGTCACATAGTCATCTTCACTGTGGCCTGCCACATTCACGATAACACCGCATCCGAGCGTGTTCATATAATCAAGATCATTCTCTATGAAGAAATCAACACCCGGGTTCTGAAGACCTACTGAATTGAGCATTCCGGCCCTGCATTCAGCTACTCTTACGCCGGGATTGCCGGCTCTGGGTTTTATAGTAAGACCCTTGGAAGAGATACCGCCAAGGATGGACAGGTCATAGTATTCAGAAAGTTCATGACCGAAATTACATGTTCCGGAGGCCAGGATAAGCGGACTCTTAAGTTCGAGTGAACCGACTTTAACAGCAATACTGCTCACCATACCACCTCCGCATAATCGAATACGGGGCCGTCCTTGCAGCACCTGAGGTTAACGTATCCGTCTTCGTTGTCAGCCTTGACCTTGACAATGCAGCAAAGGCAGATGCCGATACCGCATCCCATCCTCTGCTCCATCGAAACGAAACACTTAAGTCCATGTTCTTCAGCCCATGCGCCTGCAGCCTTCATCATCGGGATCGGGCCGACACATAGAACGGCAGCGTTAGGGAAACTGTTCAGGTCAAGCGAATCCAAACCTGCGATGCACGTTCCCTTGATCCCGGCATCACCCTCATCAGTCGTGAGAACAAATGAAGGATCATTAAGTATTACCTGGGATGCGTTCCTGAATCCCTGGACCACAGCAACCTTCTTGCCTGAAGATTTGAGTGTCTCATAAGCAAAGTTTACGGGAAACACTCCGGTTCCGCCGCTGACAAGGATATATGAATCAAAGCCTGTAAGGTCAAAACCTTTGCCGAGAGGAGCGAGCATAGATATCTCATCGCCGGGCATAAGGCCTGAGAGCTCTTCGGTTCCCTTGCCTACAACTTTGATACCGATATAAAGGATCCTGCCGTCATCACTTACGGAAGCGACACCGAAGGGACGCTTGAGAAACCTGGAACATGATATGTTTACGAATTGTCCCGGGACGGCAGAAGAAGCTGCCTCGGGACATTCAATTCCTATATAAGCCGTATCCGGAGTCAGAAACTCTTTTGATACGATCCTGCACTTGAATTCTTTCTTTTCTGTCATTATCAGATGTACTTACGGTTGATGAGAGCAGCCTTGAGTGCATCTCTCATCTCTATTGCTTCTGCTCTTGTTGCCTTCGCGAAATCCTCAGGCTTCAGTTCTTCCCTCTTCATCCATGCGCACATAAGGCTTCTGGAAGCGTTAACGATGCTGCCCTTACCGTCTTCGGTAAATGAAGCGACTGCTTCGTCAGCACCGGCACCCTGCGCACCGTAACCGGGTACGAGGATGAACGCATGAGGAAGTCTCTTTCGAAGAGCTACTGCCTCTTCGGGGAATGTGGCACCTACTACGGCACCTACGGAAGAGAATCCTTCCTCGCCGATATAATCCATGCCCCACTCATTGACCTTGTCAGCTACGGCTTCGAAGACCTTGCGTCCGTCAGCAAGCTCAAGCTCCTGGAAGTCAGAAGAAGAGGGGTTTGAAGTCTTAACAAGACAGAAGATACCTCTTCCGTACTCTTTGCAGTTTGTAAGGAAAGGCTTTACTCCGTCGATTCCGAGATAAGCATTTACAGTAACTGCATCAGCACCATAGACCTGAGTACGCTGGTCCATTAGCAATTCGGTAGCGCCGATGATGGATTTTGCATAAGCCTCTGAGGTTGCTCCGATATCATTTCTCTTGGCATCAGCAATAACGACCATACCCTTCTTCTGAGCATATCTTACAGTAAGCGCAAGAGATTTCAGTGCTTCGACACCATACATCTCGTAGTAAGCAAACTGCACCTTCACTGCGGGAACGATGTCGTATGTGGCATCGATCAGGGCCTTATTGAAGAGCCAGAGCGCCTTGGCCGTTGACTTCTGAGGCTCATCCGGGAAGATAGACTCAGCGTGATCCTTTATAAACTGGGGAATGTAATCAAGCTTGGGATCCAGCCCCAATACAGTTGGGTTGTCCAGTTCCGCGATCTTTCTTACCAGAGTGTCACTGAAGTTTCTCATAAGTCGTTTTGCCTCCCATTATCGTTAGTACAGTCTCTCCGTAAAGCTTCCAGCCGTCATAAGGTGTATTCCTTGATTTGGAAAGCATGCTCTCCTTGTCGAAAGTGAACTCGTTATCGAGATCAAAAGCGGCCAGGTCTGCGTCTTCACCCTCTTCAAGACTTCCCCTTCCGAGACTTAAGATCTTTGAAGGTGCGTAGCACATCAAATCGATAAGTCTGTCTAAGGTAATCTCACCTGTCTTTACAAGATAAGTGTACCCTAAAGCGAACGCAGTCTCAAACCCCAGAATGCCATTTAATGCAACTGCGAACTCACAATCCTTCTCATCCTGGTGGTGGGGAGCATTATCAGTTGCGATTACATCGATGGTTCCGTCCTTGAGACCTTCGATTATAGCAAGCCTGTGCTCTTCAGTCCGGAGCGGCGGATGCATCTTGAAGTTGGTATCGTAATTCTCGCAGTACTTGTCAGTCAGAGTGAAATAATGAGGGCAAGTCTCGCATGTTACCTTAACGCCTCTGGCCTTTGCCTCTCTTATCATCCTGACTCCGCCCTTGGTGCTTACATGGCAGATGTGTACAGGGATATCGAGGTATTCAGACAGTATGATGTCTCTTGAGATCATAATGTCTTCAGATGCCGTCGGGATTCCCCTTATGCCGATCTCTGTTGATATATCTCCCTCGTTCATTGCGCCTTCGGACAGTGATTTGTCTTCGCAGTGATTGAGTACGGGAAGGTCAAAGTCAGAAGAATACTCCATTACCTTTCTCATGATGCCGGCATTCTTAATCGGATGTCCGTCGTCGGATACAGCTACAATTCCTGCTTCCTTCATGAGACCCATCTCTGAGATCTGCTCTCCGTCTATGCCCTTGGTTGCGGCTCCTATGGGATATACTCTGCAGTTGCCGGCTTCCTTTGCCTTCTTGATGATTCCGCTGATAACGGCTGCATTATCTGCTACAGGATTTGTGTTGGGCATCGGACAGATGCTTGTATAACCGCCCTTTGCAGCACTTGCTGTACCAGTGGCGATCGTCTCTTTGTACTCTCCGCCCGGTTCTCTTAAGTGGCAGTGCATATCGACAAGTCCCGGAACAACTGTCGCGCCCTTGAGGTCGATTATCTTATCCGCATTCTTCTCGTCGAAAGGTGCGGCAAACTTATCATCTTCAATATAGATCTTATCTGCATCAGGCTTTCCGAAGACCTTGCAGTTCTTAAGTAGTGTCTTCACAGATTGTTCCTCCTTGCCATGAGCAGATACAGGACTGCCATTCTTACGGCAACACCGTTAGTAACCTGCTCGTTGATGACCGACTGGTCGCAGTCATAAACTGCTGTCGGGAGCTCTACTCCGTGGTTGCACGGACCCGGGTGCATCAGGAATGCGTCCGGCTTTGCAAGCTCTAGCATCTCTGGTGTGATCGCATAGAAGTGAGCATATTCTGCCACCGAAGGGAAAAGAGACTTCTGCTGACGCTCAAGCTGGACTCTGAGTCCCATGACGGCGTCTGCATCCTTTATGCAGTCAGCAACGCTTGATGCGACTCTTATTCCCATTTTCTCAATCCCGACAGGCATCATCGTACGGGGTCCGTAAACACTGACCTTGGCACCGAGCTTGGAAAGGCCTATGGCATTGGAACGTACTACGCGGCTGTGGTAGATGTCTCCGCAGATTGCTATGTTCTTGCCTTCGAATGTATCGAAACGCTCATACATCGTAAGCATATCGAGTAGCGCCTGCGTCGGGTGCTCGTCCATGCCGTCACCCGCATTTACGACAGAAGCCTTGAGGTGCGGTGCGATAAAGTGCGGTGCACCTGACTGTGAGTGGCGCATGATGATGATATCCGTTCCCATCATGTCGATGGTCCTTGCGGTATCGAGTAATGATTCACCCTTGTTGACCGAGCTTCCGGAAGTAGTGATGTTAGCTGAAGCCGAGCCCATGTATTTCGATGCGAGCTCGAAAGAGAGCCTGGTTCTTGTGCTGTTCTCGTAGAAGAGCGTTACAACTGACTTTCCCTGGAGGTGTGATGTCTTTTTGTTGCCTGAAGAGATGACGAGCTTCATTGTTTTCGCCGTGTCCAGGATCTCCATTATCTCCTCGGCCGTAAGCTGCTTCATGCCGAGAAGGTCTTTGCTCTTAAGTCCCATCAGTTTGCCTCCTTCAGAAGGAGAACACGGTCCTGACCGTCAACTTCCTTCACTTCAACATCTATATGCTCAGACAGGGATGTCGGGACGTTCTTGCCCACATAGTCGGCTCTGAACGGCAGCTGGCGGTGTCCCCTGTCTATCAGGATCGCAAGCTGGATGTTCTCGGGACGTCCCATATCGAAAATGTTCTCTATCGCGGCTCTGGTCGTACGGCCGGTAAAGAGAACATCATCGATAAGTATTATCTTTTTATCATTAACATTGAACGGGATATCTGTTCCGTGGACAACGGGATGAGCGCTTAAGGTAGACAGGTCATCACGGTAGAATGTGATGTCGAGGATACCCATGGGAACCTTGACTCCTTCGATTTCTTCCAATGTTGCACGGATTCTGTTCGCTAGGGGTACTCCCCTCTTCTGGATCCCTATGATTGCAACATTGTCCAAACCGCCGTTATGCTCGACTATCTCGTGTGAAATACGGATCAGAGCGCGGTTTATGGCTGCTTCGTCCATAAGGATATGGCTTTGAACAAGTTCCATAAAAAAACTCCTTTCGCCTATGGTCCGGGCTGCAAGGAGATACAATTCTGCTTAATGGATCGCATGCCTTGCGGACTCGCCGGACCGCTTAAAGATTTGCTGTAAACATCTTATTATTTATGCCGTTCAAAATCAATGTAAAATCGGTCTTCGGGCAAAATTGACATAAATGAGGCACTTTAATATAATTACCTTGCATTTTATGGGGGCGTGGCGGAATGGCAGACGCAGCAGACTCAAAATCTGCCGACCATAAATCGTGCGGGTTCAAGTCCCGCCGCCCCCACCATTTTTCAAGTTATCCCCTGTTAACCCAAAATGAAAATCATTATGTTGACGCATACGGCTTTTATGCGACATAAACGTAAATTTGCCTAAGTAATCCCGCAATGATATAAAAAATCAAATTATTTTTCCCCTCTTTTGGTCTATAATTATTGTGTCAATTTTTAGGAAAGAGGTTACAACTATGGCAAACATCGATTTGACAAAGTACGGAATCACCGGCACAACCGAGATCGTCTACAACCCTTCTTACGAGATGCTTTTCGAGGAAGAGACAAAAGAAGGTCTTACAGGTTATGAAGTTGGTCAGCTTACTGAGCTCGACACAATCAACGTTATGACAGGTATCTTTACTGGTCGTTCCCCTAAAGATAAGTACATCGTTATGGATGAGAACTCCAAGGATACAGTTTGGTGGACATCCGATGAGTACAAGAACGACAACCACCCCATGACAGAAGAGACATGGGCTGTTGTAAAGGATATCGCTCAGAAAGAGCTCTCCGGCAAGAGACTTTTCGTTGTTGACGCTTTCTGCGGCGCTAACAAGGATACGAGAATGGCTATCCGTTTCATCGTTGAGGTTGCTTGGCAGGCTCACTTCGTAAAGAACATGTTCATCGTACCTTCTGAGGAAGAGCTTGCTTCTTTCGAACCTGACTTCGTTATCTACAACGCTTCCAAGGCTAAGATTGAGAACTTCGCAGAGCTCGGTCTCAACTCTGAGACATGCGCAGCTTTCAACATCACATCACGTGAGCAGGTTATCATCAACACATGGTACGGCGGAGAGATGAAGAAGGGTATGTTCTCCATGATGAACTACTACCTCCCTCTTAAGGGCATCGCTTCAATGCACTGCTCTGCTAACACCGATATGGAAGGTAAGCACACAGCAATCTTCTTTGGTCTTTCCGGAACAGGTAAGACAACACTTTCCACAGATCCTAAGAGACTCCTCATCGGTGATGACGAGCACGGTTGGGATGACAACGGCGTCTTCAACTTCGAGGGCGGCTGCTATGCTAAGGTTATCAACCTCTC
>CADAOK010000003.1 GCA_902789515.1 Oscillospiraceae bacterium | reverse complement strand
GTGCGCAAAGCTCTCGATTCGGGAAAGCTCTCCGGCTTCGGCGCAGACGTCGTATCGGTCGAACCGATGCTTCCCGATAACCCGCTCCTCGGAGCACCGAATACATTCATAACTCCGCACATTGCCTGGGCTCCGGTTGAGACACGCAAGAGGCTGATTCAGGCAGCCGCCGACAACATCGGTGCATATATTAAAGGTAAACGTCTTAACAGGGTCGATTAAAGTGTTGAGATGAATCTCATCATATCGTCTTCATTCTTGAACACGCCGGCACATCCAAGGATCTTGGTAAAGGTCTTTCCGATCTCGGTCTTGATGGCATCAGACACTTTATCCGGTGATGAGAGATCATAGTCTGATCTCCATTCGTCGACCCAGTCCGCATGCTTGGATATTGCCTCGACAGAACGGATATCGCTGCCGTCTAAGATCGCACTTTCGAGAAGCGCCATCTCTTCTTTCAGCCTGGCTGGAAGGATCGCCAGGCCCATGACTTCGATAAGACCGATGTTCTCCTTTTTGATGTGATGGTATTGCGCGTGAGGATGATACACGCCCATCGGATGTGCATCTGTCGTAATGTTGTTGCGGAGCACGAGATCCAACTCAAATCTTCCTTCAGCATTCTTGCGTGCGATCGGAGTTATGGTGTTATGAGGAACACCTTCGGTCTCGGCAAAGATGAAAGCATCCGCATCAGTATAGCTTCTCCATTTACCAAGTATCATATCCGCACAATCGGTAAGACGATCTGCCGTGTCGCCCTGAAGCCTTATCACCGACATCGGCCAATCGACTATCCCTGCAGTCAGATCTTCATATCCGGGAATCCGGAATGTGCGTCTGTATCCCGCACGCTCCATGGGGAAGGTATAGCATCCTCCCTGGAAATGATCGTGGCTCAATATCGAACCTCCGACTATAGGAAGATCTGCATTAGAACCTGCAGTGTAGTGAGGGAATTGCTCTACAAAACTCAGAAGTTTCCTGAATGTTGAACGGTTGATCACCATCGGAATATGTTCTTTGTTAAGGATTATGCAGTGCTCGTTATAGTAGACATACGGAGAATACTGAAGATAGTATTCATCCCCATCCAATGTGATCGGAATTATCCTGTGGTTCTGTCTTGCCGGGTGAGTGATCGTACCTGCGTAGCCTTCGTTTTCGCGGCACAGAAGGCACTTGGGATACGAAGTGCTCTTAGCTTTTCCCGCAGCGGCGATGTCCCTCGGGTCCTTCTCGGGTTTGCTGAGATTGATCGTTATGTCTATGTCGCCGTATTCCGTTGGAGCGACCCACTTCAGATCTTTTGCGATGCGATCCGTGCGGATGTAGTTTGTCGATCTCGAGAACTCATAGTACCAGTCGGTTGCTTTTTGTGATGATTCGTTCATGAGTGAACTGAACCTGCCTATTACAACGGAAGGCGGCGGTGTAAGGATCCCCATAATCTTTGTGTCAAAGAGATCTCTCGCCGCAACGGTATCCGACTTCATTACTCCATGCGCATACGCCCAATCCATCATGTCTTCTAAGATAAGATGAAGATCTCTTTCGGCGGGGATTGTGTCAGGGCTGATGTATTCGTCCTGTTCCATCAGTTCAACTAACCTGTTAGTGATGCAGATACGGTCAAGTTCATCTATAAGCCCTTTGCCGATCCCATAATTCACGAGTTCAGTTATGTATGTGTTGATCATTTGGCTGCTCCTTAGACAACTCTGATACCGCCGTATTTTCGTATGGACAATATCTCACAGGAACCGTGTCCGAAGACCTTGTCCATATGTTCCTGATACATGGCAGCATTTTCCTTTTTTACAAACGCCTGGATCGTGCCGGCAAACCCTCCGCCATGTACTCTTGATGCCTCATCAGAAGACAGGATCGTATCGCTGACGGCCAGTGCCAAAGACATGTTCTGAACAGTAACGTTTTTATTGGAATAAACATTCTGAAGATACTTGAAAGAAGAATCTCCCGAGGCTTTGACGAGCCTGATGAAGCTGTCCGTGTCGTTATGTCTCAGGGCATCAGCTTCATCTGCTGCCCGGCGGGTCTCATTTACAAAATGAATTGCTCTTAATACTGATCTGTCGCCGGCATTTCCGCGAAGCATCTCAATATTGTCCATGATGTCTTCAAAAGTTACTGAGCGGAGCGTGTCACAACCCAAAAGCGATGCGATCTTCTTCATCTCGCCGGGTACGGCAGCATATTCATCCGTTAAGTCAGCATGAGAACCTTTCGTATCAGTAATGCAGAGAACATAATCCGTTTGTGAGAAATCAAAATCGACTTTATCAACTACGGGATTCTCAGGATCCTTAAAATCAATGTGTACAAGATTTCCTACAGAGCACGCCATCTGATCCATGAGACCGCACGGTTTCCCGAAATAGACATTCTCGGCATACTGACCTGTTTTTGCGATCGTTACGGGATCGATCTTCATGTCATTGTAAAGACCTGATACGATCGTTCCGATAAGGGTCTCGAATGCAGCAGACGAAGAAAGCCCGGCACCTATCAGAACATCACTTGTTATGTATGCATCGAATCCGCCCAACACAAAACCGAAATCTTTGAGTCCTGCGAGCACGCCGCGGATAAGGGCAGCGGTCGAACCCTTTTCTTCTTCGCGCAAGGTAAGATTATCAAGATCGATCTCAGTCATGCCGAATCCGTCGGCTAAGACACGTACCGTCTTACCGTCCGCCTGTGCAGTGACCGCGATCGCATCTTTGTTTATCGATGCCGCAAGGACTTCCCCTCTCTGGTGGTCAGTATGATTGCCGCCGACTTCCGTTCGGCCCGGAGCGGAAAACACGGCCGTCGGCTTAACTCCCCGGAAGGTCTCGGCAAATGCTTCTACAGCATCACGGTATCTGCCTTCCTGATAAGCGGCAGAATCATCCGTACAATAAATATCCTTAAAATTAATTGCAGACAGATCAAGCATGACAGACCTCCGTCATTGTTATTTAGCCTGATTATAGATTGCCTTCCCAAAACATTTATATGCATATTTTGCACAAGAGTTGGAAACTAATTTTGTCAATTTGGTTTCCAATTAAAAGTGCCGTTTTTACTTACTCCCTGATATGATTAGGGTGGAAACCGGATTTTCAGATTGAGTTTTCCAAGGAGAAAACGGATTATGATCAACGAGACAAAAGAGAAGATATTAAAAGGCACCATCCAAGTCTTTAACAAAAAGGGCTTAAAGCTCACCATGGATGATGTTGCCGATGAACTTAAGATATCCAAGAAAACCATATACAAGGAATTTGCAAGTAAAGATGAGATCTTCGATACGATGGTCGATTATGTCTTTGACAATATAAAGGCAAGGGAGAGCGAGATCCTTGATTCAGATGAATATACAACGATCGAGAAGATAAGGCTGTTCCTGTCTGCCATGCCTGAGAGTTACAGGAATATCAATTTCCAGGAACTCCATCCGCTTAAAGACAAGTACCCGAAAGTATATAAGAAACTCCAGAGACGTCTGGAGAGCGGATGGGAGCCGGCTTTCGTGCTCCTGGAACAGGGCAAGGCAGAAGGTGTCATCAAGGAAGAGGCAGATCTTCGCATATTCAAGATAATGATGGAGGCATCTCTTGAAAGATGCTTTGAGCAAGATGTTATGAAAGGCTGCAAGAGAAGATACAACGACTACTTAAATACAGTCGTGGATATTCTTCTTTGCGGGATAGCTTCCTGATAAGGAGGACAGATTATGGGAACAACAAAGAAACTTTCCGGTAAAGAAAAGATCGCATACGGAATAGGTGCCGTCGGTAAAGACATGGTCTATATGCTTTCGGCTTCTTATGTCCTCTACTATTTCCAGGACATCATGAAGACCAGCGCAATCGCCATGGGAATAATCCTTCTTATCGCGCGTGTCTTCGATGCATTCAACGATCCCATCATGGGTGTCATCGTTGCTAAGACAAAGACTCGTTGGGGTAAATTCCGTCCCTGGCTCCTGATCGGTACGATCACAAATGCCGTCATCCTCATATTGATGTTTGCGGCTCCGCCGTCTCTCGACGGAAAAGGCCTTATCGCATACGCGGCAGTCACTTACATACTCTGGGGCGTCACCTATACGATGATGGATATCCCCTATTGGTCGATGATCCCCGCATTTACACAGGGCGGCAAAGAAAGAGAAGGTCTCTCAGCGCTGGCACGTTCCTGCGCCGGCGTCGGTTCTGCCCTTGTTACGGTAATAACGGTAATGGCTGTCTCAGCTATCGGTTCCGCACTTGCAGCCAACAGCACGACTAACATAACAAAGACATTCAATTCAGCTGACACAAAGATCGAGACATTTGTAATCGAGCTGGACAGCGACGGAAATCCCACTGCAAATGTCCTGGAATACGATCAGGATAAGACGGATGTAACCGTCTCGGTAACAGGTTCCGAGAGGGCATTCGGTGATGTCTATGTTTTCAATAACGACAACACAAATTACGAGTTTACCGTAAACGGCATAGAAGCAGAGTCTTCCAAGGTGGAATACGTTATGGATTCAGAGACGGCCGGAGAAGCCGGCCTTGTTTTCTATGTCGATCACGACAGCTTTGAAGCGATCAAGGCAAGCGATTCCATAAGCGCTGATCTCACCATGAATTCCACTTTGGAAGTTGAGAGACTGGGTTTCAAATACTTCTCCATCGTGATCGGCGTGCTGTTCGTAATATTCATCGGCATCACCTGCATCTGCATCAAAGAGAAATCTTCCGTTGACATGGAGACTCCTTCTGTTAAGCAGATGTTTAAGGCCCTCCTCAGCAACGATCAGGCGATGACCATCGTAATAACGATTGTTCTCATCAACACGGCAACTTATATCACATCGAATCTGTTGATATATTTCTTCAAATACGATTTCGGCGGCTCCGGCTGGCAGGGCAGCTACACACTGTTCAACACATTTGCGGGCGGCATGCAGATCCTTGCGATGATGATCCTGTTCCCTCTCCTGAGGAAAATGTTCAACACCCTGAAGATCTTCTACATCAGCGTTTTCGCAGCGATCGGTGGTTATGTGATCCTGCTGTTCATGGCTCTTGCAGGCCTTAAGAGTGTATTCCCGTTTTTTGTTCCGGGATTCTTCATCATGGCGGCAGTCGGAATACTGAACGTAATCGTTACGATCTTCCTTGCAAACACGGTAGACTACGGTGAGTTCAAGAACAACAGAAGAGACGAATCCGTCATTTTCTCGATGCAGACATTTGTCGTAAAGCTCGCTTCGGGAATCGCAGCGCTCGTAGCCTCGTTAAGCCTTACCGTATTTAATATCCAGCAGCAGAGCGATACGGACATGAATCTCAGCGCCCTGCTTGAGAAAGTATCCGCCATAAGGAACAATGTCGTCGAGACGATAGACACGAGTGCCCTTGTAGGCCTTCGTCTGGTAATGACACTTGCGCCCATCGTCGTACTCGTAATCGCGTTGTTCATATTCAAGTCAAAGTACATCCTGACTGACAAGAAACTCGAAGAGATCGCAAGCGAACTCAAGACAAGGAGTTGATTATCATGATCACTGTAAAAGGAGATAATTTTCCTCTGTTTATCCTGAACTCCGGTCATACGACATATGCCATGAAGGTGTTGGATTCAGGACACGTTGAGCATCTTTATTACGGTCGGAAGATCCGTCTTGACGATGAGGACGGTCTTACTGAGCAGCATGAATTCGCCCCGGGCACATCAGTTGTGTATTCGAAAGAACACGGAAACTTCTCACTGGATGACATGAGACTCGAGATGAGTTCTTACGGCAAAGGTGATGTAAGAGAGGCATTCATTGAACTGGTCAATTCCGACGGGAGCATGACATCCGATTTTCTTTATTCCGGCTATGAGGAAAGCAAAGGCAGAGACGGCGGCAGCGAAGGTCTTCCCTCCTCATACGGAGACGATGCTGAAGTCCTCACTCTCAAGCTGACCGATAAAGATAATAATGTCAGACTTGAACTGATCTACTGCGTCTATTCCGACACTGATGTTATCACCAGGACCGCACGTCTGCTCAACGACGGCGACGGCGACATCAAGATAAGAAAGATCATGAGCACTCAGTTGGATCTTGATCCCGGAGATTACGTGTTCACCACCTTCACGGGTGCCTGGGCAAGAGAGATGAAGAAGACTGACATGTCAGTTTCTTCCGCACGCCTTGTCAATTCTTCTTTTACCGGCAATTCCTCTAACCGCGCCAATCCTTTCGTGATGATCTCAAAGCGCGGCAGTAACGAGGAATACGGCGATGTGTACGGCTTCAATCTCATCTACAGCGGCAATCACTATGAGTCAGTGGAAAAAAGTCCGTTCGGAAAAGTTAGATTCTTATCCGGGATCAACCCGACGGCATTTGAATGGAAATTATCGAAAGGAGAGTCTTTCCTGACCCCGGAAGCGGTCATGACGTATTCCTCAATGGGATACAACGGAATGAGCGGGCAGATGCACGACTTCGTGTCAAAGCACATCCTGCGCGGTCCGTGGAAAGACAGACTTCGGCCAGTTCTGCTGAACTCCTGGGAAGCATCCTACTTCAAGATAAGTGAGAGCAAGCTTCTTCGACTGGCAAGGAAAGCTAAAGAAGCAGGCATCGAACTCTTTGTCATGGACGACGGATGGTTCGGCGAGAGAAATGACGATACCACTTCGCTGGGCGACTGGTTTGCCGATACCAAGAAGCTGCCGGGAGGCATAAAGGGCATCTGCAATAAAGTGCGTGCTTTAGGTCTTGATTTCGGCATATGGGTCGAGCCCGAGATGGTAAGCCGCGAGAGCGGACTGTATCTCGCACACCCCGACTGGGCCATGGAGATACCGGGCAAAGATCATTCCGAAGGAAGGAACCAGATGGTACTGGACCTCGCCTCGGAAGAAGTTCAGGATCATCTGATCCGCGTAATGAGCCGCGTCTTCTCTTCTGCCGAGATATCTTATGTCAAATGGGATATGAACAGAAACTTCTCGGACATATTCTCGAGGTCTCTTCCGCCTGACAGGCAGGGCGAGGTAACACACAGATATATCCTCGGACTCTACCGCGTGATGAGAGAACTGACAAAGAAGTTCCCCGATATTCTTTTTGAGGGATGTGCATCAGGCGGAAACCGATTCGATCTGGGAATCCTGTGCTTCTTTCCTCAGATATGGGCAAGTGACGATACAGATGCAGGGTGCCGGGCGGAAATCCAGAACGGATACAGCTATGGTTATCCGATGTCGACCATGACTGCACATGTCTCTGACTGTCCCAACCATCAGACATTGAGGAGGACTCCCATTGAGACAAGATTCAATGTTGCATCTTTCGGAGTGCTCGGATATGAGTGCAATCTTAACGACATGAGCAAGGAAGATTTTGCTGCTGTTAAAGCACAGATCGCAATGTATAAAAAATGGCGCGACGTAATGCAATTCGGAAGGTTCTACCGTTCGTTATCCATGAATAACTCAAGATCATGTGACGGTGATCCTTTGGGGGCTCCGGGATACAGCATTCTTGAACCGCTTCCCGGAAATGATATCGCCTGGACGGTTGTCTCACCTGACAGGACACGCGCGGTATCGATGGTCATGCAGATGTTTACCCACCCGAACGCACAGTGGGGAGTTCTAAAGCCCACAGGACTTGATGAGGATGTGAAGTATCACATACAGGGAAGAAAGCTGAAATTTGATCTTCGCGAGTTCGGCGGACTGATCAATTACGTTGCTCCGATCCATGTTAAGCAGGACAGTCTTCAGCACAGGACTATCGCTAGATTCTACAAGATGAATTCCGAGACTGAAGAACACAATATGTACGGTGATGCGATGATGTATGCCGGTATTCATTTGAGAAGCGCATTTGCATCCGGCGGTTATAACGAGAACATGAGATATTATCCTGACTACGGTTCCAGGATCTATACGATGGAAAAGATTGGATAATGGAGGGCTTCACATATGAGGATAGACATAAATAACGACTGGCTGTGGTCACCCGAGTACGACGAGCAGATGGTGGGGCCCGCATATGAGGGCGAAGGTTCCATGCAGCATGTCAGGATCCCTCATACCGTTAAGGTTACCCCGCTGAACTATTTCGATGCACACGAGTACCAGATGGTGTCGTGTTACCGAAAAACATTTACGGCTCCCGAAGAATGGAAAGGCAAGAAAGTCTTCGTCACTTTTGATGCAGTTGCCCACGATGCCGAAGTCTTTATCAACGGGCTCTTCGCAGCAAAGCATTCCTGCGGATATACGGCTTTTACCGTTGACCTTACCGAACACCTCAGATTCGGCGGAGATAATGTGATCGCTGTTAAGTGCGACAGTAACGAGACGCTTAATGTGCCGCCTTTCGGATTTGTCATCGACTACATGACCTACGGCGGTATCTACAGAGAAGTACATCTTGATGTGAAAGAGAATGACTTTATCCGCGATGTTTTCGTTTATGCCGGCATGAATAAAAAGGTCCGCATACAGACAGATGTCGAAGGTGAAGGTGAGCTTGCGGCAAAGATTACGGATACCCGTGACGGTAAGATCGTTTTCGAAGGCCCCTGCGGAAAAGATGCAGAGATAGAAGTGCCTGAAGCAGAACTTTGGACACTTGAATCACCGGTTCTTTACGAACTGACGGTAAGTCTGTCGGGCGGAGATTCTTATTATGTAAGATTCGGATTCAGATCTGCGGAATTCAAGACCGACGGATTCTATCTGAACGGCCGGAAGATCAAGATCAGAGGATTGAACCGCCATCAGTGCTGGCCTTATGTCGGCTATGCCATGCCGAAGTCAATGCAGAGAATGGATGCCGATATCCTTAAGAATGAGTTAGGTCTTAATGCGGTCAGGACTTCACACTATCCGCAGTCCCACCACTTTATCGACAGATGTGATGAGTTAGGCCTTCTCGTATTTACCGAGATCCCCGGCTGGCAGAACATCGGAGACGATGCATGGAAAGACCAGGCTGTGGTAAACACGAAGGAAATGGTATCGCAGTACAGGAATCACCCCTCGATAATCCTGTGGGGTGTAAGGATCAATGAGTCTTTGGATTGCGATGAGCTGTATGAGAAAACAAATAAGGCTGCTCATGACCTCGACCCCTACAGACAGACGACGGGTGTCAGATATATCAAGAACAGTTCCCTGCTGGAAGATGTATATGCCTTTAACGATTTCAGCCACGACGGAAAGACTGCAGGATGTGAGCCGAAGAAAAAAGTCACATCTGACATGAGCAAGCCTTACTTCATCAGTGAGTATAACGGCCATATGTATCCGACAAAGGCGTTCGACGACGAACTCCACAGACAGGAACATGCAATAAGACACTGCAATGTCCTTGACAGTGTAATGTCTCATGACGACATCCTTGGCTCGTTCGGCTGGTGTATGTTCGATTACAACACACATAAGGATTTCGGTTCAGGAGACAGGATCTGCTATCACGGCGTAATGGACATGTTCAGAAATCCGAAGCTCGCCGCAAGTGTCTATGCAAGCCAGAACAAGGACATTGAACCCGTTCTGGAGATCAGTTCTTCCATGGACATCGGAGACCACCCTGCAGGCAACAGAGGCGAGATATTCATATTCTCGAACTGCGACAGCGTAAAGATGTATAAGAACGATGTCTTTATCAAGGAATACACAGGGAAGGATTCTTCTTTCAAGAATCTTATCTCGCCTCCGATGCTTATAGACGACTATATCGGCGACATGATAAAAGATGGCGAAGGTTTTGCTCCGAGGCAGGCCAAGATCGTAAAGGACGCTCTGAATTTCACGGCACTCTACGGCATGGAAAACATGCCTCTCAAGATGAAGCTAACCATGGTCGAAGCCATGACAAGATACAAGATGAAATTCGAGACGGCATACGCCCTTTTTGCCAAATATGTCGGTAACTGGGGCGGCAAGGCAACAACCTTCAGATTTGATGCGATCAAGGACGGCAAAGTGGTTAAATCCGTAACGAAATGCACTGTATCCAAACTCTGCTTAAGCCTTGATGTATCAAAGACGGAATTGACCGAAGACTCAACATATGACGTGGCTGCAATAAGGATCAAAGTCACTGACGAATACGGCAATGTCGTATCCTACTTTAACAGACCGGCTGAGTTGGAAGTTTCCGGTGATATTGAGATCCTCGGACCCGATCTTGCCGATATCAACGGTGGTATGGGCGGTATCTATGTGAGATCCATGGGCAGACCCGGAAAAGCTTCGGTAAACATCTCTTTCCCGGGAACAGATCTTGCAGCAAAAGTTGACTTTGAAATAACATGTGAACCCTCACAAAACTGATAGTCCATAACTACCGAGGGCACCCCGGAATTACTCGGAGTGCCCTCGACATGGAATAAGGGATAGATTAAGAATACTGTCAGTTTAAAACGCATTATTGCGTATAGCCGTATGATAACAAGTCCTTTACTTAAGGTCAAATGTAAAATTGCGGCAATCGCCAATTATTTTCGGGAAGATTTAAGCTGTACGGCGAGTCCCGCTCCGGCAAGTGCCACCGTAACCAGTGCGGCAGTGAGAACATAATCTCCCGTGAAGTTCCCTCCCAATACCGTCTCTTCAAACGACCGGGCCGCATCGCCGGACAGGAACCTTGCCCAGAGCAGCGGCGACAGCACGGAAGAAAGGATCCTCGCCCCCAGAAGAGATGTCAGCAGACATATGCTCCATTTTTGCGCGTAGTAGACCAGGACTCCGAGAAGCGCTCCGGCAGCAAGTCCCACCGCAAGGAGGACCAGTTTGTTCGCCACGAGATCTTCGGGAAGCATCCCGCTGTAATCACTGTAGAACCAGTATCCGCAAGCCAGAGTGGAGACCAGGATGAGAGCCTTCATATAAAGCGCAAAAGCCCCGATCCCGAAACCGACCGTAAACACGCCTATGATTATCAGCCGGGCTATGTCCGGTATTGCCACTCCGGAGGAAGCCAGATAGTTCATGAGGAGCACTCCGGCGACAAAACCCAGGGCCGCTCCCACGAGCGCCAGGCTGAGCCTGAAGAACTTATATCCCGCAAAGCAGACCAGACAGCCCGCCGCAAGCGTAACAATCGTCAAAACAACATCAGTCAAATCCCAATATCTCCTTTACTTCAGCGACTGTGGAAGCCGAGCACAAGGCTCTTTTAAGGCCTGCCGCGCCCTGACCGCCCTTTATGTAGAACGGCATGACGGATCTGAATTCCCTTACAGCCGCATCTTCGTCGCAATATATGCACCGCTCCGTCAGTTCCCGGAGGAGTATCTGTTTTCTCTCTGTCTCTGCCGGTTCTTCGTATTCAAGGCCTTCAAGTTCGGCTTTTATCTTCGCAAAGACCCATGGATTGCCCCTGGCCGCGCGCCCGACCATGAGCCCGTCCGCACCGGTCCTCTCAATAGCTTTAAGAGCAGACTTTCCGTCCTTGATATCTCCGTTCGCAAACACCGGTATACCGCACGGCCTGATTGCTTCGGTCATCTTTGCGACCGCATCGTAATCGGCATAGCCCGCATACATCTGCGGCCTTGTCCTGCCGTGTATGCAGATCATCGACGCACCTGATTCGGCAAGGGCCCTGACAAAGTCCGGACCGCCCATGTCCCTGTCATCAAAACCCGTGCGGGTCTTGCATGTGACGGGCATCTTTGCGCCCGCTGTCTCAAGCGCCCTGACAGTTGCTTCCACGATCTTTGAAGCTTTGACAGGATCCTTCATCAGAGCGCATCCCGAGCCGGTCTTGACCACCTTCGGAACCGGACATCCCATGTTGATATCGATCATCTTAAGCCCTTCGAACCTCGGATCAGAAAGTATCTTTTGGACCGCCGCCTCAAAATCTTCCGGCTCGCTCCCGAAAAGCTGTATCACGGGAATCTTCTCCTTCTCCGGATCGATCCTCATGTACCTGTAGCTCTTGCCGATACCGTTATATCTGATCGACCTGGCGGACACCAGTTCGGTCGGGCAGTAAGCGGCCCCCATCTCTTCGCAAATAACACGAAAAGGTAATGCGGAAAAGCCGGCCATCGGGGCAAGGCATATGGGATTCTCTATTTTTATGTCACCAATCAGGACTGAATTCACGTTGTTACCTTGAAGTTTGCATTCTCCGTCTGATTTTACACTTTTTTTTACTTGAAATTAAAACAATTAGGGGACAAAATAATACACGTTAAGTAGAGGTGTTTGTTCATGGATGACTGTCTGGTCTATTTTTTTACGGGTTTTCTCGACAGCGGGAAGACCTCCGTCATATGCTCCTGGCTTGACGGAGAGAATTTCAGAGGCCGTAAAGCGGTAGTTATAAATACCGAAGAGGGCGAAGAAGAATACATCAAAGAGAACTATCCGAATGCCGATCCCGTCATCATCAACTGCGATGCGGACGGCGTAACCAAAGAGCTCGCTTTCGACATAGAGGCAAGGCACAAGCCTGAGGTTATCTTTATAGAATGGAACGGTTCCGTATCCCCCGCCGAGTTTTTCGAGAAGATCGATGTTCCGCAGAGATGGGCTCTCGCGGCTGCGATAGTCGTGGTGGACTGCTCGACGTATGCGGAATACTACAAGAATATGCAGACATTCTTCGCAGACTACTACAGGTACTGCGATACCGTCATATTCAACAGGGTGGATCCGGAGACGGATAACATCCCGAAGCTCAGAGGTTCGGTCAAGGCCGTCAATCCCTCCATCAGCATCAATTTCCTGAGCAAGGATAACGAGATCATAAGGATCGAGGACCACCTTCCCTATGACCTGTCCAAGAGTCCCTGCGAGATTGCTGCCGATGACTTCGGCCTTTTCTATACCGATGCGCTCGACAATGTTGAACGTTACAACGGCAAACGCGTTACGCTTATCGGCGAGGCAGAGATCTTAAGAGAGTTCAGGGGCAGAGCATTCGTTCTCCAGAGACAGGCCTATACATGCTGCGCGGCGGATGTCGGCGTGATGGGCGTGCTCTGTATGTATGAAGTCAAACCCGGGTTCCCTTCCGGCCAGTGGCTCAAGGTTACGGGACAGGTCAGATATTTCGAGGACGAGCAGAACGGCCAGAAGGTGGCTGTTCCCTGCCTTACCGTAGAGAACTACGCGGTGACCTCGAAGCCGGACAACGAAGTTATTTATTTCAACTGATAGAAAGAAGGTTTAGAAATGACAAAAGTAGACATTTTCTCCGGATTCCTCGGAGCAGGAAAGACAACGCTCATCAAGAAGCTCATCGCTGACGGATATAACGGACAGAAGATCGTCCTTATCGAGAATGAGTTCGGTCAGATCGGCATCGACGGCGGCTTCCTCAAAGAATCCGGTATCGAGATAACCGAGATGAACTCCGGATGCATCTGCTGCAGCCTCGTAGGAGACTTCGGCACTGCGCTCCAGGATGTCATCGACCAGTTCCATCCCGACAGGATCGTGATCGAGCCTTCGGGCGTCGGCAAGCTCTCAGATGTCGTCGCAGCCGTAAAGCGCGTCGAGGGAACTGAGGTATGCGGAACCGTTACTGTAATCGATGCATCAAAGTGCAGGATCTACCTGAAGAACTTCAAGGAATTCTATGAGAACCAGATCAAGTATGCAGGAACGATCATCTTAAGCCGCACAGGCAACATCGCACAGGACAAGCTCGACCAGGCTGTTGCCCTGATCAAGGAAGTCAACGATCATTCGCAGATAATCACCACTCCCTGGGATGACCTCTCAGGCGTGCAGATCCTCAAGGCTATCGAAGAGCCTCTTACAGCCGCTGATATGGCTGCCGCACTTCTCGAGGCTGAGGAGCACGAGCATCATCACCATCATGAGCACGGCGAGGACTGCGAGTGTGAAGAGTGCAAGGGCCACCATCATCACGATGATGACGACGATGATGATGACGAACACGAACATCACCATCATGAGCATGAGGAACACGAGCATCATCACGACCACGATCACGATGAGCATGAACACCATCACCATGATCATGAGCATGACCACGACGAGCATGAGCATCATCACCACCATCATGCAGACGAGGTCTTCGACAGCATCGGATTCGAGACATCAAGATCGTTCACTGAAGACCAGATCATGAATGCTCTGAAGTCTCTCGACGATTCAGAAAAATACGGCCAGATCCTCCGTGCCAAGGGCATCGTTGCAGGTGAAGGCGGCAAGTGGATACATTTCGATTATGTTCCCGGCGAAGAAGACGTCAGGACAGGCCCCGCCGATGTAACGGGCAAGCTCTGCGTCATCGGAGCAGGCGTAAACAAGGAAGCGATCAAAGAACTGTTCGGCATTTAAGGTAATCACTTATGAGCAAACCGGGATTCAGGATAATCGTCGTAGGCGCCGGCAAGGTCGGCAAGACCCTTACCAAACGTCTTACGGATGAAGGACACAATCTGATCGTCATAGACCGATCAGAGAGCAAGCTCGAAGAGCTGTCAAACCAGTGCGACTGCCTGCTGCTTCCGGGCTCCGGGGCAAGCCATGCCACGCTCGAGGAAGCCGGTATCGCCAATGCGAATGTCATGATAGCCGTTACCGATTCCGACGAACTGAATCTCCTGTGCTGCACGATAGCAAAGCAGTTCAATCCCGACATCTCAACCATAGCCAGGGTAAGGAATCCCGACTATGGCAGCGAGATCCCTTACCTGATGAACCGTCTTGCGATAGACCGTATCATCAACCCCGAGTATGAGGCTGCCATCGATGCAGCCCGTCTCCTCTTCCTCCCTGCTGCGATGTCGATCAATTCCTTCGCACATGGCAATGCGGAGATCGTAAAGATCGAGATCCCGGAAGGAAGCATACTCGACAACAACACGATCGCATATTTGGGAAAGAACATAACCAATGACCTGGTCATCGTTGATGTTGAGCGGGACGGCGTGCTTACGATCCCTAACGGCGACTTCGTACTGAAGTCGGGAGATATCATCTCGTTCGTATCATCTTCGCGCAAAGTATGCCTTGGGTTCCTTAAGAAGATCGGATTCAATACAAAATCCGTGCGCAACACGATAATCATCGGCGGCGGCAAGTCAGCATACTATCTTGCGGACCAGCTGATCAAATCGGGCATCGACGTAAAGATCATCGAGAAGAGTAACGCGCGCTGCGAGGAACTCAGTGTCCTGCTCCCGAAGGCTACGATCATAAATGCTGACGGTACGGATTCTGAACTCCTCGATGAGGCGGGGATCAAGTCGACCGATTCACTCGTTGCCCTTACCGGTATCGATGAAGAGAACATCATGCTGACGCTCCACGCAAAGCAGGTGTCAAAGGCAAAGGTCGTTACCAAGATCAACAGGATCACTTTTACAAAAGTCATCAATAATCTTAACCTCGGAAGTGTTATCTATCCGAAGTACATTACCGCTGAGACCATCATCTCTTACATCAGGGCTAAGCAGGCCTCGAGAGGTTCCAATGTCGAGACCGTATACCAGTTCCTTGACGGTCAGGGCGAGGCCATTGAGTTCAAGGTCAAGGAAGCTTCCGCAATAACCGGGATCCCTCTCAAGGATCTTAAGATCAAAACCGGAGTCATCGTGTCATTCATCATCCACGACGGAAGGCTTATCATCCCGACCGGTACTGACTGCATCAGCGAAGGCGACAGTGTTATGATAGTTACATCACACAAAGGATTCACGGAGCTGACGGACATACTTCAATGAACATCAGGATGCACTTATATGTTCTCGGGAAAGTTATGCTCATCGAAGGCATACTCATGCTTATTCCGACTGTCTGCGCCCTGTTTTACGGCGAGACTAACCAGCTCATAGTCTACTTTGCATGCTTTGCGATCTATGCGCTGATCGGACTTTGCAGCAGCGTGATTAAGCCCGAACAGAACAAGCTGTACCTGAAAGACGGCTGTATAGTCACGGCAGAGAGCTGGCTTCTTCTTTCCCTGTGCGGCTGCATTCCTTTTATGGTTACCGGTGAGATACCGAGATTCACGGATGCCGTTTTCGAGACCGTATCCGGATTTACCACGACAGGTTCATCGATACTTACCAATGTCGAAGCGATGTCACATGCATCACTCATCTGGAGATCACTCACTCACTGGATCGGCGGCATGGGTGTGCTCGTTTTCCTTCTTGCCGTCGTTCCGATGTCCGGCGGTTCAAATATGAACCTTCTGATCGCAGAGAGCCCCGGACCTTCCGTCGGAAAACTCGCTCCCAAGGTCCGTTCAACTGCAAAGACTCTGTATCTCATCTATCTCGGGCTCACGCTGCTTGAGATCCTTGTTCTGGTCATTGCGGGCATGCCGATGTTCGACAGTCTGTGTTCCGCATTCGGTACTGCAGGTACGGGAGGATTCGGTATCAGGAACGACAGTTTCACTTCCTATGCTCCGCACATTCAGTGGATCGTTGCGATCTTCATGATCGTTTTCGGCGTTAACTTCAACTTCTACTATCTCCTTACCGCAAAACAGCCCGGCAAGGCATTCAAAATGGAAGAAGTAAGAGGATACTTTCTGGTCATACTCGCGGCGGTTGCCATAATATGCATCAACACATTCAGCATTACCGGCAATCTCGGCACCACCATGAGAAACTCTTTCTTCCAGGTTGCCACGATAATCACGACGACCGGTTTTGCCAATGACGACTTCGACAAGTGGCCTACACTGTCAAGGCTCATCCTCGTCGCACTGATGTTCATAGGTGCATGCGCGGGTTCGACCGGCGGCGGCATCAAGATCTCCAGATTCCAGATAAGGCTCAAGACCATCGCCAGAGAGATCGACAGATATATCCATCCGAAGAACGTCAAGAAGATACAGATGGACGGCAAGCCTTTGGATCCGGATATCATCCGCTCGGTCACGGTTTATTTTATGGTCTTCCTGATCGTCTTCAGCAGTTCTGTCGCGATCGTGTCGATCGAAGGCCACGACCTCGTCACGAGTTTTACTGCAGTCGCAGCAACCATCAACAATATCGGTCCGGGTCTGTCCATGGTCGGACCGACACAGAACTATGCCTTCCTGTCAAACCTGTCGAAATGGGTCCTGATCTTTGATATGCTCGCAGGCAGACTTGAACTCTTCCCACTCATCATCTTCCTTTATCCGGGAACTTATAAAACCGCTTTCCAGTCAAAGATGCCCAGGATCAGATAACCTGTTCCTCTTACAGTTCGTAGGGCTTCGGATCCACTTTCGTGTATCTAATGATCTCTTCCATGCGCGGCTTGTCAAGATAAGCCACCAGAGAGAATGCCCTTCCTGATTTGCCGGCTCTGGCAGTCCTTCCTATCCTGTGCAGATAGAGTTCATTCTCCTTGGGAATATCGTAATTGAAAACGGCTTCAATATCATCGACATCGATGCCTCTTGCTACAACATCCGTAGCAACGAGGATATCGAACTTGTCCTTGCGGTACGCATCCATCGTGCGGTTCCTTGTGCCCTGTCCGATATCGCCGTGAAGGACTTCCGCCTTGAGACCCTTGGATGCGAGTCTTGCACAGACTTTTGATGCTTCCATTTTCGTGTTGCAGAATACGATGGCCTTGCGCAGTTCTTCCTTCATCAGTATCGCGACGATCGAATCGAGCTTGTCCTTCTCGGGACAGGATACGATGAACTGGTCAATATCGGGATGATCTTCAGCTTTGGGCATGACATCGATCTCGGCAGCATCTCCCATGAACTGCCATGTAATATCCTGTATTTCACGCGGCATGGTGGCCGAGAACAATGCAATCTGTTTATCCTTCGGAGTGAGCGCCATAACCTTGCGGATATCGTTAATGAATCCCATCTTGAGCATCTCGTCTGCCTCGTCGAGAACGAGCGTGTATATCTGTGAGATGTCCACCATATTACGGCCGACCATATCGAGAAGTCTTCCGGGAGTCGCGACTATTACCTGCGGCTTTTTGGCGAGTTTCTCCTTCTGTACATTCATGCTCTGTCCGCCGATCAGGGAAGCTATGCGGAAACCCTTTATGAACTTGCCGAGCGACTTGAGTTCTGTCGTTATCTGAAGAGCAAGCTCTCTGGTGGGGCACAGGATCAATGCCTGGACAAACTTCGCATCGAGGTTCAGATATTCAAGTATCGGTATGCCAAAAGCAAAAGTCTTGCCGGTCCCGGTCGGAGCCTTCGCGATGACGCTCATATTGTCCATCAGGAGCGGTATAGCTTTCTGCTGTATAGTAGTCGGACGCTTTACGCCCATCTTCCCAAGTGAATCCATTACCTCGGGAGAGAGGTCAAGATCTTTGAATGTCAGTTCTTTATCCATATTAAGCCTTTGTCTTATTAACCCTTTGATACCGCAAAACTATACCACAAATTGTTATAATGTGTAAAAGATTTCGCGTGCGGAGGATAGTGGTATGGCAAAGCGTGTTTTCCTTATAGTCCTGGACAGTTTCGGCATAGGCGGAGCGCCTGATGCGGCGGCATTCGGAGATGAGGGGAGCAATACGCTTGCCGCTGTCCTGTCGTACTCGGACAAGCCGTTTCCGAACCTCGCGTCAATGGGACTCCTGTCGATCGACGGAGAAGACGATCCGAGGATAAAAGAATTCGTCAGGAAGACTTCCCCCCTGCCCGACCCGATCGGATCCTACGGAAGGGTCAGGGAACTGTCCCGAGGCAAGGATTCCACCATCGGCCATTGGGAGATAGCCGGAGTCATATCGGACAGACCGCAGCCGACATATCCGGACGGATTCCCTGATGAGATCATCAGAAAGCTTGAGGAAGCGACAGGAAGATCCTTCCTCTGCAACAAGCCTTACAGCGGAACTGATGTCATCAGGGACTACGGAGAAGAACACATCAAGACTGGAAAGCTGATCATTTATACTTCCGCAGACAGTGTCCTTCAGATCGCGGCGCACGAAGACTATGTTCCGCTTGAAGAACTCTACGATGTCTGCAGAAAAGCTCGCGAGATAATGTGCGGGGATGACGCCGTCGGAAGGATAATCGCAAGACCGTTTACCGGCACTCCCGGGGGCTTTACGAGGACAGCCAACCGGCACGATTTCTCCCTTGCGGCACCTTCTTCCACGATGCTCGATATCCTTAAGAGCGAAGGCTATGATGTCATATCGGTCGGCAAGATCAACGACCTGTTTGCGGGACGCGGGATAACTGAATCTAATCCTACAAAGAGCAATACCGACGGCATAAATAAGACTATAGAGATGATGGACCGCGGCTTCCGCGGACTGTGCTTCACCAACCTTGTGGACTTTGACATGAAGTACGGTCACCGCAACGATATCGAAGGTTACAATACCGCGATGCATGAATTCGACGATGCGCTCGGAACCATTCTGGATAAACTCGGAGAAGACGACCTTCTCATCATCACTGCCGATCACGGATGCGATCCTTCAACACCTTCAACGGATCACTCAAGAGAATGCATCCCGCTCCTGATCTACGGTGACGGATACAGGGTCCCCTGCAATATGGGCGAGATCGCAGGTTTCAATAACATTGCGGGAATAGTTCTTTCTGCACTGATATCAAGAGACTATAAGAGAGACTTCACTCCTGCTGCGGATGCGAACAAACCCGATCCGGATAACATTATGAGCTATGTCGACCTTACCAATCTCAAGGTGACTGCAACAGAGGAAGACATACGTGCGCTCATTGAGAAGGCGGTGGAGAACGGATGTGCATCTGTCTGCATCCCGCCCTGTTATGTCAGCTTTGGAAGCAAAGTCTCAAAAGGCCGTATTGCGATATGTACCGTGATCGGATTCCCGAACGGTTATTCGACCGCAGGCTCAAAACTGTACGAGGCTCTCGAAGCCTGCGACAACGGCGCTTCCGAGATCGATATGGTTATCAACAGATGCTTTGTGAAGACGGGCCGCTGGGATGATGTATCCTCCGAGATCAAGCTGATAACCGACGGTGTTCACGGCAAGGGAGCGCTCATCAAAGTCATCATCGAGACATGCGATCTTACGGAAGATGAGAAAGTTCGTTGTTGCAGGATAGTATCTGAAGCCGGTGCGGACTTCATCAAGACCTCGACGGGATTCGGAACTGCAGGAGCAACTGCTGAAGACATTGCGCTTATGAGACGCGAGTGTGATGCGGACACGCGCATCAAAGCCGCTGGCGGCATAAGAACGCATGAATCTGCGAAGAGCATGCTGGATAACGGTGCCGTCAGGATAGGCGCGTCAAACCTAAGATCAGAATGATACCTGGTTCTTGCCTTCGCGCTTGGACTTATTGACTTTCCTCTCTGCCACGGAGATAAGCTCGGACATGTCGGCCTTCTCCTTGTCGAATGTGGATATTCCGGCAGAGATAGTAATCTTCTGACGCTTGCCCTCGATGACGATCGGGCTGTCTGCGATGACTCCGATAAGATGCTTTACCAGGCCGTAAGCCTGTGTCTTATCTGTATCGGGAAGGACGATGGCAAACTCATCACCGCCGATACGGAAACAGGTATCAGCCTTGCGCGTACTCCTCAGGAGAAGATCCGCTATGTTCTTGAGCACCAGATCTCCGTTTTGCTGACCGTACTGATCGTTGATGACCGTCATGTCATCCACGTCGATAAGGACAACGGAGAAGGTGCTTCCGTCTTCTTTCCTCTCACCGTACAGGCTTGAATACTTCTCTATGGTCTCGTAGAAATACTTGCGGTTATAGAGCCCGCTCAGGTTATCCACCCTGACAAGATGTTCCATCTGCATATATGAGCGCTGGAGTTCCCTCTCGAGCACCTTGGTCTCGGTAACATCCTTGCTCGAACCCCAGGTGCCGATGATCTTGCCGTTCTCATCAAAGAGCGGATACTTGGAAGCCATGAAATACTTTGTGGTATCGTCATCCAATACAAGTTCTTCCACTACATTGAGCAGAGGCTGGCCGGTAGCGATTATCATGAGCTCCGTCTCTCTTGCAGCCTGCGCAAAATCCTTCGGGAAGTAATCAAAGTCCGTCTTGCCGAGAACTTCTTCGGTGCTTGACGCACCAAGCTGGTGTATATGACCTTTGCTGTTCCAGATGAATCTGGAATCAAGATCCTTGAAATAGACCGTATCCGAAGCGTAGTTCCTGATCGTCTCGAGGACGATCTTGTTGATCTCTTCTCTGTTGTTGACGGGATCTAAAGCCGGCATATCTGATTACCTCCCTGAAAGCAGCTCAAAGGAGCGGCTTGCTCTCGGTTTCCTTGATTTCGATTCCTTCTGCCTGAAGCGCGCTGTAGAAGAGGCTGCTGTCAAAAGAAGACGGAGAGAAAACACCCGGTTTTTTCCACTTGTCTTTGCACATAAGCTTGACTGCAGCAATGATCGCAGCGCCTTCCACATATTCGGCTGCGTCGACTTTATACTTCTCCATGCACTCGTCATTGTCGAGTTCTAACTTATAGAGTTTTGTCAGCTGTTTGCCTGCCTTCTCGCCGGTAATGTAGATCTCGAGATAAGCCTTGCCCTTGGCAGGACCTTCCGCCTTCTCCTGAGATTTCTCGGGAGATGACATCTTGGGCAGGACCTCTGCCACAAGATCCACCGGGGCAATGCTGGCATTCCCGACCTTGACCGGCTTGTCTGACAGGAGACCGAGCGACTTGAGAAGCTCGATCTTATCTTCCGGAGGTCTGTGGACAACCTTTGCGGGAGCAGCACTTCCGGGCGCGAAAAATCTCACATTCTGGATCTCCGGGATCTCCTTAAGGAAATCCGTGACAACGGCGCTGTTTGACAGGACGACATCTCTGCCTGCGGAAGACTTTGCCTTGAAGCGGCTATTATCTGCAGACGTTGACTTGCCTCCCTCGATATAGAATACGGTATCTTTTCCCGTGTCTTTTGTTTGTTCTTTTGCATCCGGCTTCTTTACATCGGATGAGGAAGCAGGCGCCTTTATATCTTCAGCGTAAAGCGTGTCATCGTATTCCGTCGTTCCGGAGCCGGCATTCGACTTACCGTCTCCTTTGATGCGTACGATGTCGATCCCGGACACCTTGTCAAAATCTCTGAAAGCGGCATTCCTTGCCACGGTGGTAACAACACCCGGCACAAATCCGGCACCGCAGACCGCAGTCTTTCCCGCAGTCTTGAACTGGCCGAACTTGTTGAACTGCTCAGAAAGCAAAGACGTCGCAGAAGGTGCATCCGGCACACCGAAAAGCCTTCCGTCTATATAATCCGCGCCGGCTTTTGCAGCAAGATCCATTGCTCCGGGCGCAAGTTCCGGGGGAAGAAGATTGATTACAAGATCCGGGGCAAAAATCTTGACCATGAGCATTGCTCCCTCAACATTGGAGACGTCAATGCCCGATGTCATGACCCTGACTCCGCGGCTCTCGGCCATCTTCTTAAGCTCGTCGCACTCCTGTTTGTGGCGTGAAGCAAGACAGATGCCGGTAGCTATGGTCCTGTCCCTGCAGAGTTCATCAAGGAGCCGCCTCGCAATATCATTACATCCGAGTATCAATAATCTCTTATCCATAGAACAGCTGGCGGACCTTTCATTAATTATTTAAGATTTACTGATATATTTTACTTTGCGGGCGCCAAATCGGCAATTGTAAAATGCAATGTTTTTTTGATTATTTATGCACGCATTGAATGAAAGTGCATAACCTGACACGGGTTAGCCCTCAAGTATTTGAATAATTAGTCATTTACCGCCGGCGTGGCATGATGATAATATACAGTTGCTGATAAAATCAGAAACCTAAGGAGAGTATTACTATGAAGACAATTACAGGCAAACTCGTATCTGCCCTTCTTACAGGTGCATTGATACTGGGTGTGGCAGGATGCTCCAAGCCCGCTGAGGCAACCGAGAGCGGTCTTAAGACTGTTGAGTCAGGCAAGCTCGTAATGGCTACTAACGCTTTCTTCCCGCCCTATGAGTACTACGAAGGTGACGATATCGTAGGTATCGATGTCGAGATCGCTGAAGCTGTCGCTGATAAGCTCGGTCTTGAACTCGTTATCGAAGATACGGAATTCGATTCCATCATCGTAGGCGTTCAGTCAGGCAAGTATGACATCGGATGCGCTGGAATGACGATCACTGATGAGAGACTTCAGTCAGTCAACTTCACAACACCTTATGCAAAGGGCGTTCAGTCCATCATCGTTCCCGAGGATTCGGAGATCACAGATGTTGATATGCTCCTTGCCGGCGACTACATCGTAGGCGTTCAGACAGGTACAACGGGCGATATCTATATGCAGGATGATATTGGAGAAGCAAGAGTTGACCGTTACCAGAAGGGCAACGATGCAATCGTGGCTCTCACAAGCGGCAAGGTTGACGCTGTCGTTATCGATAATGAGCCTGCAAAGGCTTTCGTTGCTGCAAATGAAGGCCTGAAGATCCTTGATACTGCATATGTCGAAGAAGAATATGCTATGTGCATCAACAAGGACAACGAAGAGCTTCTCAATGCCATCAACGAGGCCCTCGCTGAACTCGAGAAGGACGGAACGATCGACGCGATCGTTGCAAAATATATTCCTGCCGAAGGCTGATACAGGGATAATTCTTCAAAAAGAGTATAAAAGGACGGAAATGACACTTTATTTCCGTTCTTTTTCTTTTTATAATTAAGTTTTGATTGACTTATGATCATGAGGTCTCCGGATGTCTGAAGAAACGGAAGTTACAGAGAAGAAGAGCAGATCTTTCAAACTGGAAAAGAGCAGCAGAGTCTCCATTCTGTTTGCTGTTCTTTGCCTGCTTCTTGCCGCAACCTGCGTAGGCTATGCGATCCTTCTGATGGTCGACTATGATTATGCCATCACGCTGCTCCGTGTATACTCCGACAGCCAGATCGGCAGGGTCCTCATCGGCGGCTTCAATGATTTCCTCGCACAGATCAAACTTAACTTTATAGACAAGGACAGATGGACATATCTCGTCAAAGGTCTCCTCGTCACATTCGAAGTCACTTTCTTTGCAACTCTTATCGGTATCGCCCTTGGCGTGATCGTGGCCATGATCCGTTCATCACACGACAAGCTCGAAGAGGAGCTCCGTCCCGGATTCGGCAAAGTTTTATTTGATCTCATAGACAATATCTGCAGGATCTATCTTACAGTCATCCGCGGAACCCCTACGGTCGTGCAGCTGATGATCGCTTACTTTATTATCTTTGCGGCTTCAAACAACAAGATCCTCATTGCGATACTCGCTTTCGGAATCAACTCCGGAGCTTATGTCGCCGAGATCATCCGAAGCGGCATAATGAGTGTTGATCCCGGCCAGACCGAAGCGGGAAGATCACTGGGCTTCAACTATATCCAGACGATGTTCTACATCGTCATCCCGCAAGCATTCAAGACAGTCCTGCCGGCTCTTGCAAATGAATTCATCGTTCTCATAAAAGAGACCTCGGTCTCCGGTTATGTCGGACTCCAGGATCTTACCAAAGGCGGTGACATTATCAGATCGCAGACTTATTCGGCATTCCTGCCGCTCATCGTGGTTGCCGCAGTCTACCTTGTTATCGTATTGTTCTTCACCAAGTTGGTATCTCTGCTCGAAGGGAGGCTGAGGAACAGTGAGCGTTAATCAGGGAGAAGTCCTAATATCCGTCAAGGATCTTAAGAAATACTACAACGGCGACGAGATTCACGCACTCGACGGTATAACAAATGATATCGCCAAAGGTGAGGTCGTGGTCGTTATCGGTCCTTCCGGTTCAGGCAAATCCACATTCCTGAGATCGCTCAATCTTCTTGAGCGTCCGACGGGAGGAACTATCACATTCGACGGCATCGATATCACTTCACCGCAGACTGATATCAACCAGCTCCGCCAGAAGATGGGAATGGTGTTCCAGCACTTTAATCTCTTCCCTCACCTGACGATACTGCGCAATATGACGATCGCCCCCATGAAGCTCAACAAGCTCTCCAAAGAGGATGCCGAGAAGAAGGCACTTGAGCTCCTTGGCAAAGTAGGTCTCGCTGACCGTGCTAATTCTTATCCTTCGCAGCTGTCCGGCGGACAGAAGCAGAGAATTGCCATCGTAAGAGCTCTTGCTATGGATCCCGAAGTCATGCTTTTCGATGAGCCTACGAGTGCCCTTGATCCTGAGATGGTCGGCGAGGTGCTTGAGGTTATGAAGCAGCTTGCCAGGGACGGAATGACAATGGTCTGCGTTACTCACGAGATGGGATTTGCCAGAGAAGTCGGAACCAGGGTCATCTTCATGGATGAAGGAAAGATAATTGAAGAGAATACCCCGGAACAGATATTTACCAATCCGCAGAATGAGCGTCTGAAGACGTTCCTCCAGAAGGTGCTGTAATATGGCAGATAATGCAGGCAAGCCCTATGCGATAGCAAGTTTTGTGCTCGGCATTGCCGGACTCCTTTTCCTGTTTGGAGGATATGCCGCTTCACTTTCGATAATACTGGCAATCGCAGGTCTCATCTGTTCAAGATCATCCCGCAGGGAAGGTTATACGACCGGCATCTACAGCAAGGGCCGCTGGCTTGATGTCTTTGCTCTCGTGGCGGGTCTTATCGTCCTTATCTGTTCGATCGTTTTCAAGTTCTCGCTTATAAGCATCGTGGTATCGATCTTAGGCGGTCTTTAATTGCCCTTGCCGGGAACTTTCAAGGTCTCATCGTAAGAATAATTATCGAGAAAATCCGGGCCCTTCTGGACCTCTTCAGAGGACAATCCCGGATAGCCTGTCTGTCTCATCACTTCATAGATTACGACCGCAGCCGCATTGGAGAGGTTCAGGCAGCGGCACTCTGCCGTCATTGGTATCCTGAAGCATTTGTCCTCATTTGTTTTCAGGATCTCGGGAGGTATGCCGGTACTCTCTTTGCCGAAGATCAGGTATATCTTCCTGTCTTCCGGAACACTTGCAAAATCTATATCGGAAGGTGCCTTCCTGCCGTATCTTGTCATAAAGCAGAATTCGCCTTCGCCAATGCGGGATAAGAAGTCTTCATAGCTGTCGTACAGCTCATAATCTGCCCAGGTTATGTGGTTTGTCGTTGAACGCCTGAACACGGGACTGTCTATATCAAAACCGATCGGCTTGATGATGTGCAGGCCGCAGCCGAACGCCACGCAGCTGCGCATGATATTTCCTGTGTTCTGGGGTATCTCGGGTTCGAAAAGAACTACGTTTACACGCTTATCCGTCATGCTCTTACGGAAGGCTCCGGGCTTGAGATCTTGATCTTATCCGGCTCGATACCGAAAGACTTGACGTTGCTCTCAGCCGCAGCTTCAGCGACATTGAGCATGTGGTCTCCGAGTCTCTCGAAATCCGTGAGCATCTCGGAATATACGACACACGCTTCACCGGAACAAACACCGGACTTGAGACGCTCGAGCTGATGCTCTCTGTAATCATCTGTCATATCGTCGATCTTCTGCTCGATCTGAGCCATCCTGATATGTACCGAATTAGGCTTTGTCCTGATGAGAGTCTCGTATGCTTCTTCAGTGACCTTCATCATCTCCATAACTTCCGCACGTGCCTTCTCGGAGAGCTTGAGGCCCTTGTCCTCGAGCATGTTCGCATACCCGGAGATATTCGTTGCATGGTCTCCCATTCTCTCGATGTTGCCCGTGATCTTGAACAGGGCACTCATCGTTACGGCATCTTCCTCTTCGAGGTCAAAGACCATGATGTGTGAGATGTAGAATGATATCTCCTTGTTCAGGTAATCGATGTATTCTTCTGTGTTGTTGATCTCGTTCTGGATATCCTCATTGTTGTCGAGAACGGCGGCAAAGCTCTTCTGGACATTGCCGCCCGCCATAACAAGCATCCTTCCGATCTCGTTTGCGATGGCTGTTATCATTGCCGAGACACCGATTGAAAGATTGGGCGAGAGCATGTTCGGATTGAGGTATTTGAGATATCTTACGCCTTCAGCATCGCCGCCCTTGTCAGGCAGTATGATGTTGACGAGCTTGACGATAAGTCCGCCGCACGGAAGCAGCAGAACTGTAGATACAAGGTTGAATACAAGGTGCATGTTCGCGAACTGTCTTGCGACATCATCAGGGCTGAGCGATCTGACAAATCCGGATACCGGAAGCAGGAATGCCGCGAGAGTAAACACTACCGTGCCGATAACATTGAACAGCAGGTGCATGAGAGCCGCACGCATGGCGTTTCTCGATCCGCCCACTGCCGCGATAACGGCATGGAGACATGTACCGATATTAAGACCGAAGATAATGAACATTGCCTGTTCCAAAGTGATAAGGTCAGCGCCTGAAGAAGACATGACCAGCGCCTGAAGGACACCGAGACCGCCGGCGGAACTCTGGAAGATGACTACGAAGAGAATACCAACGAGTATCTCGAGGATCGGGTTCTTGAGATTAAGGAACATATCCTGGACGAATCCGAGCTCTGAAAGAGGATCCATCGAAGAAGTCATGAGGTTCATGCTGACGAAGATGAAGCCCAGTGCGGCAACAACTTCGCTGATGCTCTTCATCTTCTTATTCTTGAGGAGCAGGCACATAAAGACACCGACGAGAGCGAGAATGGCCGCATAGTCGCCAATCTTGAAAGCGATGAGCTGTGAGGTGATATTGGTACCGATGTTGGCACCCATGATAAGCCAAAGTGCCTGATACAGATCCATGAGTCCGGCATTAACAAAACCAATGACCATAACTGTAGTCGCAGTTGAGGATTGCATGAGAGCGGTAACTCCGGCACCTACGCCTACGCCTAAGAACCTGTTGCCCGTGAGTTTGCCGAGGACTGTCTTCATCTTGTCGCCGGCTACGACTTCAAGACTGCCGCTCATCATCTTAATGCTGTAAAGGAAAATCGCCATTCCGGAGCAGAGTCCCAGGATCGCGACCATAACATCGTTCATGTAACGACACCTCCAAACATATAAATAATATTAAGTCAGGAGGCAAATGTCAAAGGAGAGCGCGATAATATAGATGCAAATAAATGTATTGACCTCCGGCGAATTAAAGCAGCGTTCCCTGTCAATAAACACTGACAATTAGCGCAACCTGCATCGTTAGGGCTTCCGCCGATACATATAGAGCGTTATCTATCTTTCTGTCTTCAGGTAATCTGCCGGCGGCATCTCAAAATTAACAATTCAGCCGGCCAGGAAATCGATGGCCTCGATGTAGCCTGCAAGACCCTTGCCGATGATCGTTTTCGAGCAGTAGGAAGAGATGTAGGATACCTTTCTGAACTCTTCCCTCTCATCGATATCGGAGATGTGAACTTCGACTGCAGGAATCGATACCGCCTTGAGCGCATCAAGGATCGCTATCGAAGTATGTGTGTACGCACCCGGATTGATTACTATGGCATCTGTCTCATCGAAATACGCACCCTGGATGAAGTCCACCAGGTCACCTTCGTGATTGCTCTGAAGGCACTTAACTTCTATGCCCTTCTTACCGCAGTGATCCTCGATCATCTCGACGAGATCACGGTATGTGGTCTTGCCGTAGATATCAGGTTCCCTGATTCCGAGCATATTGAGATTAGGTCCGTTTATAACAAGTATCTTCATAGTGTGCCTTTCATTCTCTCGATAAGTTCCAGAGCCGCCTTGCCTGCGCCGTCAGAATATGACTGTTTGTCTTCAAAGCGCTCCAGATGCAGAGTCTGATCGCACCATGTCTCATATGCTTCTCTGCGCTGGCTGTAGAGCTTCTCGACACCGTGCTGAATCGATACCGGACGGTTGTGATCCGACAGTGTGGTAAGAGGTCTCTCGAGATAGATAACATTGGAATTGCATCTTACATAGAACCTGTTCTCTTCGCGTGTGACGATGCCGCCTCCGCAGGAAATGATGAGGCCGGATGAAGGCAGGACTTCTGCTGCAACTTCCATCTCGTTCTCACGGAAAGCATCTTCGCCGAGTCCTGATATAGCCTCTGCGGAAGTCATTCCGAACTTATCCCTGTATGCATAATCGAGATCGACCATCTTTCTTCCGGTGAGAAGAGCAAGACGCTTCGCAAGGGTTGTCTTGCCGGAACCGGGCATACCGATAAGAGTGATATTCCTCATGCTGAACTCGAGTCTTCTTATGATGCTCTCCATCAGTTTTTCCGCTTCCGGTCCAATATTGTTCGCACCTACTATATCACCTGTAAAGAGACGCGATGCTTTATAGGCCTGTGCGACGAGCATGGAAAGACCGCCTGCAGTCTTAATGCCAAGCTCTTCAGCATCCTGCATAAATCTCGTTCTCGAAGGATTGTAGATGAGGTCAACGCACGCTTCGACTTTCTCAAAACGGGTAAGGTCAAGAAGTCTCTCGTTTACCTTCGGATACATTCCGACAGGAGTTGTGTTGACGATAATCTGTGCCGATGAAGCCAGGTCGTAGACATTCTCATAATTGATGTCAGATGACCTTCCGCATGAGAGGATCTCCGATGCACCGAGCTCCTTGAGCGCAAACAGGACTGCTGCCGCGGCACCGCCTGTTCCCAGCACGAGAACTGTCTTGCCTGCAGCATCGATACCCTTGCGTCTGAGCATATAGATGAAGCCGAAATAATCAGTGTTATAACCATATGTCTTACCGTCGTTACCGAATACAACGGTGTTGACGCTTCCGGTCTCTCTTGCTGCGTCATCAAGGACATCACAGCGCGCATGCGCTTCCTTCTTGTAAGGGATGGTTACATTGAATCCTTTGAACAGTCCGCTCGAGAACAAACCGTCAAGTTCATTCTCTTCGCGCTCGATCACGGAATATGTATAAGACGGATTGATGATGTTGTGGATCATCGGGGAATATGTATGGGAAAGTGACTTTCCGAGCACGCCGAAAGCGGGCTTGTTTTGATGATCTTTTGCAAATCCCATCAGGTCACGGAAAAGATCTTCTGCATAAGGTGCGCTCTCAAATCCTGCGGCCTCGCGGATCTGGGCAAGTTTGACTTCCTCCCTGGCCTCATCGTACACAGGTATGCCGTTTGCACGTTTGGCATTGCCGATCCTACGGCACACCGCCATCCTTCTCTCAAAGGCATCCAGAAGGTCGCGGTCTATTGAATCAATCTCGATACGCAGCTTATCCAGTTCATCCATGATCAATTCCCCCTTGAGAGAATCATATCATAAATCGCTATCGCTGCGGCAGCCTCCGTCACGGGAACGGCACGGGGGGCTACGCAAGGGTCATGTCTTCCCTGAATGGTTATCTTGGTGTCTTTCTTAGCGGCAAGGTCTACGGTATCCTGTTCCCTTGATATGGACGGCGTGGGCTTTACCGCACAGGCAAAGACAACGGGAGCTGCATCGCCTACGCTTATGCCGCCTAATATTCCTCCGCATTTATTTGTCTTAAGCCTTACCTCGTCTCCTTCGAAGAAGAACGGATCGTTATTTTCCGAACCTCTGAGCAGGGCACTTCCAAACCCGAGTCCGAACTCCACTCCCTTTACTGCCGGGATGGCATAAAGGAGTTCTGCTATCTTTGCTTCAATGCCTCCGAAGATCGGTCCGCCGATCCCTTCAGGAAGACCGTATATCACGCACTCGATGATGCCGCCTACCGAATCGCCTTCGTTTCTTGCATCTTCGATCACTGCCTTCATCTTATCTGCAGCATCTTCAGATATCGCGGGGAATTCCTTTTCCGCACAGAGCGCGAGGTCCTGCCTGAACTTAGGATCCCTGGGTTCATGATCGTAATACGAATCGTCACTGACAAAGCGCGATGGAGCCTGCAATGCAAAGCGGCGCAGTCATCCTTCCGGAGAATATTCCGCCACCCGATCTTGCAGCCTCATCACCGTAGATGATGCCTGCCGTATAATCAGCATGCGACGGCCTGGGACAATTCATTATCGAAGCATAATCCTTCGGCTTCGTATTGGTATTGATGATATATCCGTGGAGAGCATCATCCGTCTTCTCGAAATGCACCTCGTCCGCCTCTTTCCTCGGGGTGGACCATGCATTCTTTCCGGGAGCTCTCCTCGCCATGAAGCTTGCGGTAAACTCCTCAGAAGGAACAACGCCTTCGGGAAGTCCTTTTATGTATACACCGATAGTCTCGCTGTGAGACTGGCCGTATATCTTAAGTGATAATGTCTTGCCTTCGTATGTGCTGTCCATGCTCATAACATCATCTCCCTTTCAACAATCTCTCTGAACGCCGGGA
>CADAOK010000002.1 GCA_902789515.1 Oscillospiraceae bacterium | reverse complement strand
ATAGACGGTGAAGGCACAATTAGGAAATCTTTTTTATTGTTTTTCAAGGAGTGGTTATGAAGAAACAATTATCCGTATTATTGTCGGTAGTACTTACCGGCGTGTTCTTCCTGTCTGGGTGCGCATCAAAGCCCAAGGAACCGGAAGGACCTCACGATGTTCCGCTTACGATCACGGCGGACTTCTCCAAATCAGGCGACGGCAGCAACTGGGTCACATACGGTGACTGCAAAGTCGTGCTTGAAGACGGCAAGGCTGTCCTGACAGAACGCGCCACATCCAATTCCGGTATCGCTATCCCCTGCGCAGACTACAGGGGAAACACGATCTCCGCGACCGCGAAAGCTTCTTCTGCGAATTCTTTCGTAAGACTGTCTCTCAAATATGAGATCTATGGCAACACGTCTTACGTAACGATCGCCGAGAACAAGACGACGGAATCATCGGTCGTTACGATATCCGGCAACATCTCGATCCCTGACAACGCCGAGAACGCAATGGTATACATTGAGGCAGGCGATGTAAGGGATATCACGGTAAGCTCTTTCGAGCTTGCGATAGTAGGCGAGCTGAACAACCTGACCGGTGTCCCGATAGAGTCTCTGGCGGATCCTTCTTCCATTGAGTCGCTGTCGGCAGCATACAAGGATTACTTCAAGTTCGGTGTCGCGTCACCTGCTTCGGTTATGACCAACCCGAACGAGGAATTCAGGACTCTTCTCAAGACACAGTTCAACTCGGTAACACCCGAGAACGAGCTCAAGCCCGAGAATGTCCTGGATGCAAAGACCACACTCGCTGATCCCGAGAAGTACAATGAATGCCCTGCGCTGAATTTCGATGCGGCCAAGCCGATACTCGATTTCTGCAAGGACAACGGCATCCAGATGAGAGGACACACCCTGATCTGGTATTCTCAGACACCGTCCTGGCTCTTCTATGAGAACTACGATGTCAACGGTGAGCTCGCGAGCAGAGAACTTATGCTCACGAGAATGGAGAACTATATCGACGCAGTCATGAGCTGGTGCGAAGAGAACTATCCCGGAGTCATCTATGCATGGGATGTTGTAAACGAAGCGATCGCAGATGACGGCGGAATGAGAGACTGCTACTGGCTCCAGACTATCGGCGATGACTATGTCGAGAAGGCTTTTGAATTTGCCAAGAAGCACGCACCCGACGGAGTTCTCCTCTTCTATAACGATTACAACGAGTATCAGGCATCCAAGCAGGCAGACATCATCGAGATGCTCAAGCCGATAGCCGAGGCAGGCAACCTCGACGGTATGGGCATGCAGAGCCACATCAGCTCAGGTCTCGATCCTGACTACTACATCGGTGCGATGCAGACTTATGTTGATGAACTGGGTGTCATCATCCACATCACTGAGCTCGATGTTCAGGCTCCCAACTCGCAGAATGCGATGTATGACCAGGGCGTATACATGCAGAAGCTGTTCTCGGCGATCATTGCGGCAAAAGATGCCGGCACACCGATCGAGTGCGTAACGGTCTGGGGACTTACGGATGATATGAGCTGGAAATCCGCGACATCTCCGCTCCTCTTCTACGGAAACCTGACACCGAAGCCGGCATACGAAGGCGTTATGTGCGCGGTCAAGGGCGGCGAGGTCACGAAGCCCGCTGATTACGTCGAACCTAAGACCGACCTGTCACCGATCGAGGAAGACTACGAGAATCAGGAATATATCGGAGGTCCGAGATACAATTCGGTCCAGGCTATTGTCGGCGACGCTTATGAGGGAGACTACTGCCTCATGAACTCCGAAGGATATGCTGAGTACGACGGATACTCCATCGATGTCAGCAACTATATCGGACACACGATCCATGTATCCTTCGCAGTCAAGTGCGCAGCCGAGCAGGTCTGCCTCACGGCTGACATCGAAGGCACATGGCCTCACCTCGTTGAGGTTCCGACAGGAACGGACGACTGGATACTTGTCGAGTGCGACTATGCGGTACCGGACGGATCTTCCAACCTGTCGATCTATTTCGAGTCGTCAGACATGACGGAGTTCTATCTCGATAACCTTAAGATCGAGGTTACAGACTGATATCAGACAAAGTTAGTTTGTGCTAACAAAACAAAAACAACGGTGGAAAATCGGCGGTTAGTTTATACTAACTGCCGATTTCGTTTATATGTCCCGGAGTATATAATGAGGTCGGAATAAATAATTGGACTCAGGGAATACTATGACTTTAAGAGAACTCAAAGCAGGGCAGAGCTGCATAGTTGAATCGGTAGGGGGCTCGGGCGCACTCCGCCAGCACTTTCTGGACATGGGTATTATCCCGGGCGCTAAGATCACTATAGTCAAGTTCGCGCCGATGGGTGACCCGGTCGAGGTAAGGATCCACGGATATGAACTCTCCCTAAGGCTGGACGACGCGGAGAAGATCGCGGTAATGCAGGCTGATGCCGATGCGGAAGAGAGCGTAACAGAGAAGCTCAAGGTCAAGGTCGTACATCCGAATCTCGGTGAGCCCGGCATCCATCACGACAAGAAACACGAGTGCCCGCTGCCGGATGACCACACTCTGTCTTTCGCGCTGGTGGGCAATCAGAACAGCGGCAAGACCACCCTGTTCAACCGTCTGACCGGCTCCAACCAGCATGTGGGCAATTTCCCGGGTGTTACGGTCGACCGCAAGGACGGTGCGATCATAGGCCATCCGAATACAGTAATTACGGACCTTCCCGGCATCTATTCGATGTCGCCTTACTCGAGCGAGGAGATCGTCTCCAGGGATTTCGTGCTGGACGATAAACCTGATGCCATCATCAACATCGTTGATTCGACCAACATAGAACGCAACCTCTACCTGACGATGCAGCTGCTCGAGACCGAGCGTCCCGTGGTCGTCGCACTCAACATGATGGACGAACTTACCGGCAACGGCGGTTCTGTCGACATCAACAGGATGGAGCAGATCCTCGGAGTTCCTGTTGTTCCCATCAGTGCCGCCAAGAACCAGGGTATAGATGAGCTCATCTCGCATGCCCTTCACATCGCGAAATACTGCGAGAAGCCGGTAGAGCAGGATCTGTGCTCGCCTGACAGCGCGGTACACAGCTCAATTCACGCAGTTGAGCATCTCATCGAAGAGAAGGCAAAGAAGAACGGGCTGCCTTTAAGATTTGCCGCATGCAAAGCGCTTGAAGGCGACGAACTCATCCTTACAAAGATAGGTCTTGATGACAACGAGAAAGATCTCCTCGAGCACATCAGGGTCAAGACGGAACAGGAGTCGGGCTTAGATCCGGCGGCCGCTGTCGCTGACATGAGATTTGCATACATCATGCAGCTTACCGGCAAGTGCGTTACCAAGCCCCGCGAGAGCAAGGAGCACCTGAGGTCTCAGAAGATAGACAGGATACTGACCGGCAGGTTCACAGCCATCCCGATCTTCGTAGCGGTAATGGCACTCGTCTTCTTCCTCACATTCAATGTTATCGGTGCGTTCCTTCAGGATCTCATGGATATGGGTATTACCTGGGTAAGTGAAGTGGTTGATGCCTGGATGACCGATGTCGGTGTTAACCCGATCATTCACGGTCTCATTACCGACGGTATATTCTCGGGTGTCGGATCAGTGCTGAGCTTTATGCCGATAGTCGTCACGATGTTTTTCTTCCTGTCACTGCTGGAGGATTCCGGATACATCGCACGCATCGCGTTCTTCATGGACAAACTGCTGCGTAAGATCGGTCTGTCCGGAAGGTCTATCGTGCCGCTTCTTATCGGATTCGGATGCACTGTCCCGGCTGTCATGTCGACAAGGACGCTGCCTTCTGACAGAGACCGTAAGATGACCATAATACTTACTCCGTTTATGAGCTGTACTGCCAAGCTTCCGATCTATGCATTCTTCGTAAGTGCATTCTTCCCGAAGCAGGGAGGACTGGTCATGACGGGTCTTTATCTGTTCAGCATCATCGTCGGAATACTTATCGCATTTGTTTATAAGAGAGTCCTCTTCAAGGGCGAAGCCGCACCGTTTGTCATGGAACTTCCGAACTACAGACTGCCGAGCATCAGGTCAACAATCCAGCTTATGTGGGAGAAAGCCAAAGACTTCCTTCAGAAGGCGTTCTCGGTCATCCTCATCGCGACCATCGTAGTTTGGTTCATGCAGAGCTTCGACTTAACACTTAATCTGGTCGACGATTCCGGTTCGAGCATCATGGCATTGATCGCGGGACTTCTTGTTCCGGTGTTCAGACCGATCGGGCTCGGTGACTGGAGGCTCATTACCGCACTCATCTCCGGCTTTATGGCAAAGGAGAGTGTCGTATCCACGCTGCAGGTGCTTTTCGGCGAGCAGGGCATAGCGAATGTCCTTACCACGGCAGGTGCGTGCACGATGCTCGTGTTCAGCCTTCTGTATGCCCCCTGCGTTGCCGCGATAGCTTCGATAAAGCGCGAGCTCGGAGCCAGATGGGCTCTCGGAGTGGTCCTCTGGCAGTGTACACTTGCCTGGATCGTCGCGCTGCTGGTCAGACTCGTCCTTATGTTGGCCGGGATAGCATAAAGCCGCTTTTTTGCAACACGCACCAAAAAACAGCATGTTTTGCCTCAAAATTAGGCACGAATTATCACAGGGCTCATTGTATATTTAAGGCATGACAGACTATCTTACAAACCCGAGAATACTGGAATACGAGGACGCGCTTAAGCGCGGCCGCAAAGCCTACAACAAGGCGGTCTCAGAAGGCCGAAGCCCTTACCTGCCTTCGCTCGACAGGATCCTTGATCATGTAAAGGTTAAGCAGGAAGTAAGGCTGGGACTCGTAAAGATCCCGCTGGACAGGATAGTGGGCACCAAGACAGAAGGACGCCAGACCGGATTTGCGGATAATTTCATGCCGCTGATGGATAAGGATTCCGAGTTCGGATGCAAGTGGAGAGGCGTAGTCAATTACCACTTGGACCAGGGCATCGGCGACCCCATTGTCGCATATGAATACCTGAACAAGTTCTATGTCCTCGAGGGCAACAAGCGTGTCAGCGTGCTGAAGTATTTCGGCGGCGATTCGATCGACGGTAACGTCATAAGAGTGCTGCCTTACCCGGACGATACAAACGATACCAAGCTGTACTATGAGTTCCTGGACTTCTATAATGACAGCCGCATCAACTACATATACTTTACCAAGCTCGGAAGCTTCGACAGGCTTACCGAGGCTGTGGGCAAGACCAAGGGCGAGAAATGGACAGACGACGACAGGATCAACTTCTCGTCGGCGTTCTTCAGATTCGAGAGGCTGTTCAACAAGAACACGGACGACAATATCTCGATCACCGCAGGCGACGCATTCCTTTTCTATCTGTCACTCTATTCTTACGAAGAGATACAAAGCAAGCTCGATACCGAGATGAAGGCCGATGTCGACAAGATCAAGGTCGAGTTCTCGCAGATCGCGGGAAGCGAAGCCGTGGATGAATCTGTCGCACTTCAGCCCGAAGAGAACAACTCGATTGCGACTCTCTTCTCGAGGTTCGTAAGCCTTACGAACAGCTCCACCCTCAAGGTGGCGTTCATTTACGACAGAGGCATCGAGAATTCCGGATGGTCTTATGCGCATGAGCTCGGAAGGATAGCATTGGAGAAGGCTTTCGGCAGCAGGATACAGACGGAAGCATATGTGCTTGAAGAACGTCCGGAGGATCTTGAGTCGCTCCTTGAGAAGGTTATCGCGACCAAACCGCACATCGTGTTTACGACGAGCCCGGCGCATCTTCCGGAGAGCCTGCGTGCCACAGTGAAGCACCCCGAGGTAAGGATCCTTAACTGTTCCGTCGGATATCCGTACATGTCCCTGAGGACTTACTACGGACGTATGTATGAGGCCAAGTTCCTCTCCGGCATCATCGCGGGAGCGATCGCGGATAACAACAGGATCGCATATGCTGCCAACTATCCGGGATTCGGTTCCATTGCCAACATAAATGCTTTTGCGATCGGTGCGACAATGACAAACCCGAGAGCAGAGATATACCTGAATTGGAAAGGCGCTGAGAACGGACAGCCTCTTGAGGATATGGTCGCCGAGCACGGAATCTCCGTCGTCTCCGGTTATGACATCATCCGTCTGGGAGACCCGAATTACCGTTACGGTCTGTACTCCGTTGCGGACGGCGATCCCGTCACGCTTGCGTCGCCCGTATGGCACTGGGGCAAGTTCTACGAGAGGATCATCAGGGACTACCTGCAGGGCAACTGGGAGACAGCTGCAGGCGCATCGAAAAACTCCGCCGTCAACTACTGGTGGGGCATCTCCAGCGGCATCCTGGATCTCGTTACGGTCAGCAATCTTCCATCGGGCGTGACCAAGCTCGTGAGTGCGATGAAGCGTCAGATCTATTCCGAATCGTTCCACCCGTTCGAAGGCGTGCTTACCATGCAGGACGGATCGTCATTCGGAACCGAAGGAGAGGCACCGTCGCCTTCCGAACTCATCAAGATGAACCAGCTCGTATCCAACATAGTAGGTACGATACCCGACATATCCGAGCTGAACGAATCAGGACGCATCATACTCAAGGCTCAGTCTGAATTCGGAACGCAGGAACAGGTCCCTGATACCGTACAGGAAGTGCAGGAGGCTGCCGACAGCGAAGAGAAGGAAGAGACCAAAGAATGAAGATACTGGCGATAGCAGACGAACCGAGCAAGTATCTCTGGGACTTCTACAAGAAGGGAAGGCTCGACGATATCGACCTCATAATCTCCGCAGGGGATCTGCCGTCAGAATACCTCTCGTTCCTCGTTACTTTCGCCAAATGTCCGCTCCTGTATGTTACGGGCAACCACGATGCCAAGTATGTTGAAAGACCTCCGGAGGGATGCATATGCATCGACGAGAAGGTATATGTCCATAACGGCGTAAAGATATTCGGTCTTGGCGGATCCATGCGTTATAACCCGAATGCCAGGTTCCAGTACACTGAGAACGAGATGCGCGCAAGGCTCATCAAGTCCTCGCCGAGACTGCTCCGTGCAAAGGGGATAGATATTTTCGTGACGCACGCGCCGGCAAGAGGACATGGGGATATGGATGATCTCCCGCACAGGGGTTTCGAATGCTTCAACACGTTCTTAGACAAGTTCAAGCCGCAGTACATGGTCCACGGGCATGTGCACATGAACTACGGCAGGAAAGTCGAGCGCTTAACGGAGCACGGCAGCACGAAGATCATCAACGCTTACGAGAAATACACGTTCGAATTTGACTCCAGGGGCAGAGTGTAAAGTATCTTTGACTCAAAAAGTGCATTTTTGATAGATTTTTAAGTGACTGCCAACCGATATTTATTTATATAGGAATGTAGCATACCTGATTATTAGGTTTATCATAGTCAATCATTCGAGATATGGAGGTGATACTCAATGCTTAAGATCGATTGGCAATCTGAGGGTGAGAAACTGATGGTTAAGCTTGTAGGACGTTTGGATACGAATACCGCTCCTGAGCTTGAGTCGGAACTGGGAAAGAACCTCGATGGGATCAAGGAATTGGATTTTGATTTTACTGACGTGGAATACATTTCGTCTGCGGGACTGAGAGTCCTTCTCAATGCGCAGAAGACTATGAACCAGCAGGGCGAGATGAAGCTTACGGGCGTATCCGACATGGTAAAAGAGATCTTCGAGGTAACGGGATTCTCTGACATCCTCACAGTCGAGTAAGACTTGCTTTGATTTGCAGTATAAAGGCCCCCGGATTGTTCCCGGGGGCCTTTGCATTTGGAATTATAAACTTGACCTTAGTCTACCTGCGGAAGTGTTGCGAAACCCTTCTCGAGGTCTTCGTCTGTCGGGATGGTGTCGCTCATCTTGCCGTCGTGATATGCCTGATAAGCTGTCATATCGAAGAAGCCCGTACCTGTGAGGTTGAACAGGATCGTCTTCTCCTCGCCGGTCTCCTTGCACTTGAGAGCCTCGTCGATGGCTGCTCTGATAGCGTGTGAAGACTCCGGTGCGGGAAGGATGGTCTCTGTCTTGGCAAAGAGCGTAGCTGCCTCGAAGACTTTCGTCTGCTCGACTGCGACAGCCCTGATGTAACCGTCGTGATAGAGCTGTGAGATGATGGGAGACATACCGTGATATCTCAGACCGCCTGCGTGTGAAGGCGAAGGCATGAACTCTGAACCAAGGGTGTACATCTTGCTCAGAGGGCAGACATGACCTGTGTCGCAGAAATCATAAGCGAATCTTCCTCTTGTAAGTGAAGGGCAGGATGCAGGCTCGACTGCGATGAACTCGGGAGCCTTCTCGCCTGTGAGCTTGTCTCTCATGAATGCTGACATGATGCCGCCGAGGTTGGAACCGCCGCCTGCGCATCCGATAACGATGTCAGGATACTTGCCGATCTTCTCCATCTGGAGCTTTGCTTCCTCACCGATGATGGACTGGTGGAGAAGGACCTGGTTAAGAACGGAACCGAGAACATAACGGCTGTTGCCTGAAGTTGTTGCCTTCTCGACTGCCTCGGAGATAGCGCATCCGAGGGATCCGCCTGTGCCGGGGAACTTGGCAAGGATCTGTCTTCCGACTTCTGTTGTGTCAGAAGGCGAAGGGATGATATCCGCACCGAAAGACTCGATGATGGACTTACGGAAAGGCTTCTGCTCATAAGAGCACTTAACCATGTATACCGTGAGCGGGATGTGGAAGAATGCGCTTGCCATTGCAAGAGCGGTGCCCCACTGTCCTGCGCCTGTCTCTGTGGTAATGGAATCCAGACCCTGCTTCTTTGCGTAGTAGACCTGAGCTGCAGCTGAGTTCAGCTTGTGTGAACCGGAAGTGTTGTTACCCTCGAACTTATAGTAGATCTTTGCGGGTGTTCCGAGTGCTTCCTCGAGCTGGTATGCACGGATCAGGGGAGAAGGTCTGAAGATCTTGTAGAACTCCAGTACTTCTTCCGGAATATCGAAATACTTCGTATCGTTATCCAGCTCCTGCTTGCAGAGTTCTTCGCAGAAGATGGGTGTAATGTCCTCAAGCTTGAGGGGCTGGTGTGTGCCCGGGTGGATAAGGGGTGCAGGCTTGTTTACCATGTCCGCACGCACGTTGTACCACTGCTTCGGCATCTCGTCTTCCGTCAAAAATATCCTCTTAGGTTCTTTAGCCATAATGGCCTCCTTTCATCTTGGCGGCAAGATGTTGGCCTGCCGGAAAACCCGCTGTGTTATATTTGTTTTCCGTCGCAATAAAAAATCCCGCATCGCAACTCGCGACACAGGACAGAAATTACTGCGGTACCACCTGTTTTGATCGTCTGATGTCTATTGAGCTGACGATCCTCTCTGGTTCGCGTTCCAACAAACGCGCTCTGCTGATAACGGAAGAGTTCCCGTCGGGCCATTTCCTGCCCGCCCGTCTTCGGATCCATTCTTCGGCACCTTTCAACCGCAATCACACCGCCTGCGGCTCTCTTTTGAACGGCGACCCCGAGTACTATTTCCGAATCATCCGGTTTGGGTGGAGTTTAAGCCTTGCGCGGGCATTTGTCAAGTTATTTCGCGCGCCGCGCAGGCAGAAACAGTTCTGTTTTACTCGACGGTAACGCTCTTTGCGAGGTTACGCGGCTTGTCGACGTCGAGGCCTCTCGCGCAGGATACATAGTAACCCATGAGCTGCAGCGGGATGATGGCAAGCGATGCCGCGAAATGATCGTCGATCTTCGGTACATATACGACGAAGTCCGCCTGGTCCTCTATCGAGTAGTTGCCAAAGCTCGTAAGAGCCATCAGGTAAGATCCTCTTGTCTTGGTCTCCACCAGGTTGGACAGTGTCTTCTCGTAAAGCTCGCTCTGCGTGAGGGAACCGATAACGAAAGTACCTTCCTCAATAAGGCTTATTGTGCCGTGCTTGAGCTCTCCTGCAGCATATGCTTCGCTGTGGATATAAGAGATCTCCTTCATCTTGAGGGAGCCTTCCATGCAGATGGCATAGTCGATGCCGCGGCCGATGAAGAAGATGTCCTTCTGAGCGGCGAGTTTGCTTGCGAACCACTGGATGCGCTCCTTGTCCTCGAGAGTCTTCTTGATCTTCTCGGGGATGGTAACGAGCTCAGTGAGGAGAGCCTGTTTCTTCTCTTCGTCGATCGTGCCTCTGACTGATGCGAATTCGATCGCAAGCACATATGAGAGTGCGAGCTGTGCGCTGTAGGCTTTCGTGGTGGCAACGGAGATCTCGGGACCGGCGAGTGTGTAGAGCGCGTGGTCTGCCTCACGTGCGATGGAAGAACCGACGACGTTGACGATGGCCAGGGTCTTGATGCCGATTTCCTTGCACTTCCTGAGAGCAGCAAGAGAGTCTGCTGTCTCACCGGACTGGCTGATGATGACGACCAGTGTGTTCTTGTCTATGGGCATATTCCTGTAGCGGAACTCCGATGCGAGCTCGCATCTTACGGGAAGTCCCGCGAGGTCTTCTATGACATACTGTGCTGCCATGCCTACATGGTAAGCGGAACCGCACGCGACGAAATAAATCTGCGTAAATGCTTTGATCTCTTCATCGGTAAATCCTGCGGAAGTAAAGTCGATCTTATACTTGTCATCTTCGGAGGACACGAAGGAACCTAGAGTATCCGAGACTGCGCGGGGCTGCTCGTTGATCTCCTTCATCATGAAGTGCTCGAAACCTTCCTTCTCAGCTGAAGACGCATCCCAGTCGATCTCCACGGGAGTCTTCTCGACAACATCGCCGTCGAGGTTATAGAAGGTGGCTGTGCCTGATTCAAGGCATGCCATCTCGAGGTCATCTATATAATAGACATTTCTTGTGTACTTGAGGATGGCGGGAACATCGGAGGCGACGAAAGACTCGTCCTTGGTTACGCCTACGATCATCGGGCTGTCCTTGCGGGCAACGAAGATCTTGCCGGGATGATCCTTGAACATTACCGCCAGGGCATAAGAGCCTCTTACACGGACCATGGTCTTGGCAAGAGCCTCGATCGGATCGTGGGTATATTTCTTATAGTAGTAATCGATGGTCTTGATCGCAACTTCGGTATCAGTATCAGAATAGAATTTATAACCCTTGCGGATCATCTTCTCTCTGAGCTGCTGATAGTTCTCGATGATGCCGTTGTGAACACCGACAACATTGAAATCGTCCGTAATGTGGGGATGAGCATTGTTCTCTGAAGGTTCGCCGTGGGTTGCCCATCTTGTGTGGCCGATGCCGCAGGTACCCTTGATGGCCTTGCCTGCGTCAGTCTTCTCGGAGAGGACCTTAAGCCTGCCCTTGGCCTTTACGACCGTGGCGTCCTTGTCGCCGTCCCTGACTGCGATACCGGCTGAATCGTAGCCTCTGTATTCGAGCTTCTCAAGTCCGTCGAGAAGGATGGGAGCAGCTTTTTTCTTTCCGGTGTATCCGACAATTCCGCACATAATGTTGCACCTCGGCATCAGAAATTTTAATTACGCATTATAACAGTAATGACGCGAGTGTCAAAACGCAGATTAAGTCAAAAATGAGGGAATGACATAGAGGTTCAGGCGCTCTTCTCCGGTGTATGGCGCTCTGCTATGCGCATTGCGAGTGATATCATGTAAAGGTCCAGGAGCCGGCGGTCCTCAGCCGGCAGGCTGTCCGTCACATCCCTGTCTATCCAGTGATCGTTTTCAACCGAGATAGTCTCGGGTCCCTGGCTTCCGTATATGCCGATAGCCTCGAGGATGCCGGCACCCACCGCCACACAAAGCCTGTCGGCGGCTTCCATGACATCTCCGCAGCCCCTGTTGTCATAGAGGTCTTTAAGCACAAATGCAGCGACAGCCTGCATTACATCACCCTGCAATCTGTCTTCTGTCATGGCTCAGGTATCCTTTCCGTCGCCTTCCTTGAGCTGCCTCAGATATTCAAGTGCGAGCCTTGTGCGCGAAGCTGATGATGCGCATTCCCCGACTTCCACGAATCGTACGACATCGTCTTCCGGCGTCCCGTCTTCAAGGATCTTATCGAGAGCCTCCTCACCGAAAGTGTTCGAGATGCTGTCTTCAAGAAGGCAAGTATTCTGATACTCATCGCAATACATTGCCACAGCCACAGACAGGGCGCTCAGCAGATCATCTTTGCTCAGGTCATCCCTGTTCTCGGGGTCAAGGTAGTACGAGAATCTGTCTATCCACGTGGTCTCCATATCGAAATCATTCCAGTCCATGATCTGCCTCCGTTATTTTTTATTAAATTATAACTTTGGGATGCCGGTGTTGGAATATCGAACATGCCGAATGCGCGAATATTGAGACTTGCGGAAAAAAGACCTTGACATAGTAGCAATCAAATACTATTATCCAGACATAGATATCATGATGACGGGAAAGGGATGTGTATATGGCAAAGAAAGATAAGATCAAGGCAGAACAGGAATTCCTCAAGACATACAGCAGCGAGGCTTTTGAGAAGCCCTCTGTAGCTGTTGATATTCTGGTGTTCACGGTTGAGGACGGCCGCCTCAAGGTGGTTACGGTCAGACGTCAGGAGTATCCCTTCAAAGGGGATCTTGCTCTTCCCGGCGTTTTCGTGGGCATGTCTGAATCTGTAGATGATGCTGCCAAGCGCGGTATCAGGGAAGAGGCCGGTCTCGAGGATATTTATTTCGAGCAGCTCTATACATTCGGTGAAGTTGACAGGGACCCCCGTATGAGAGTCGTATCCATCGCATATATGGCACTAGTTCCGGTCGAGAAGATCCACCTGAGGACAGGTCTCAGGAGCGAGAAGACAGAGCTTACGGATGTTGATGAGATCCTCGGTTCAAAGGAAGGCATCGCATTCGACCACAGACAGATAATCGAGTGCGGCAGGGAACGCATCCGCTCGAAAACGGAGACCACATCCATCGCATTCAACCTTATGCCGGAAGAGTTCACTCTTCCCGAGCTCCAGAAGGTATATGAGATCCTTCTCGGCAAGAAGCTCTATAAGGCCAACTTCCGCAAGAAGGTTGCCGAGCTCATCAGCGAGACCGATCACATGACGTCCGGAGATGCACACAGACCGAGCCGTTATTACAAGTTCAAAGGCTGATATGAAGACAGTTGTTTGTTTCGGCGATTCCAACACATACGGATATGAGCCCGTTACGGGCGGAAGGTATAACGCGGAGGTCAGGTGGCCCTGCGTCTTGCAGCGGATATTAGGCGACAGATACGACATAATCGAAGAAGGCTGCAACGGGCGTACTACCGTCTTTGAGGATCCCAATGATGACTGGAAGAACGGACTCGATTACATAAAGGGCATAGTGTGTTCACACCGTCCTGTCGATGTGCTTGTCATCATGCTCGGAAGCAACGACATGAAGGTAAGTTACGGTGCGTCCTGCAGCGATATCGCAGCGGGCATGAGAGCCGTTGTAAAAGCAGCGGTGGATACTCTCGAATACAAACAGAAATACGCCCCGGAAGTGATCATAGTCTCGCCGCCAGAGATAACGGAAGATGTGCTGACGGGACCTTTTGCCGGATCGTTCGATGAGACATCATGCCGTAAATCCCGGGAGCTTGCCGGATTCTATGAAGAGGTCGCGGACGAACTCGGAGTCAGATTCCTTAATGCCGCGGAATATATAAGACCCTCACAGACCGACGGACTTCATCTTACCGCCGCAGCCCACGAGGGTCTTGCCGAAGCAGTTGCTTCTGTTATAGTCAGTTGATCATCCCCAGAATACGAACTGCCATGCCGGAACGCTCTTGAGTCCGCCCGGTGCGATATACCACGGACCTGCGAGGAATGTGGTATCTGCTTCCTTGACGTTGAACTCGCCTGAACCCGTTATGAACATCGTTCCCGTGTAATCCTTGCTCATGATGAGCGGATTGCCGGTGAAGGGGTTCGTCGGGTTATCGATGATACCCTGAGTAGCGAGATAAGGCGTGTCCGCATTGGTCATGAAGTCGCTCGATACAGTAAATCCCGTAGAGTTAAAATCCTTTACCATCAGAACGGGCGCGAAGCTCTCGGCGTCGAAGTTGTAATCGCTCTTTACAGTCATAGCCTTGATGTTGTCGTTGAGCATGTAGTCGAACTGGCCGAGGAAGTAACCGTGGTCCGCGACGATGATTATCCTCGTGTTGTCGTACAGTCCGTTCTCGCGCAGATAGTCGAACCATTCGCCGAGGAGCATATATGCCGCCACATTGACTTCGTAGTGCTTGACCTGGGTGATGTTATCCATTTTCATAGTTATGCCGTTGATGGTGAATTTGCTGTCCCAGTCAGTATCGTAAGCAGTGTTGTCAACGATCGAGGAAGGAACATAATCAGGCTCCTGGAGGAGCGTGGGATTGTGCGTGATCTCCGTGCAGAAGATGAGCAGGTTGTTGCTGTCGTCATCAAGGATCTGCGTCATCTCCGGCATGCCCTTAAGAGCATAGTACTGAGCCTCGAAATCAACATTGTGGCCGTATGCCTGTGACAGACCGTTTGTGGTCTGGATAGCCGCGTCATAATCGATGAGGCTGAGGGTGTTGTAGTTGCCGTCGTCATATACCGCAAGCTGCATAAACAGAGGGCAAGCCTTGAAGTAACTGAAGCAGCAGAGGTTGTGGAGCATGATGTTCTCGGCGCCTTCGCAGTAACCCTCGATACCGTCAACAAAGTTGTATCCGATGTTGTACGCGTCGACATTCTCCATATCATCGAAGACCGACAGATCAGGTATCCATGAATAACCTGCATAGGTCGGGTTTACAAAGGTGCAGTTATAACCTTCATTCGTGAATATCGTCGGGAGCACCTTGAGCGATTCGTCATGCTTATCCACGAGGAGCCTGTCCTTCTGCTGGTTCATGTCATAGGGCAGATAGTCATATCCGCCGTACAGTGCGGGTGCTCCGAAGTTGGTCGACGGTCCGAAAGACATCGTGTTCTCATAATATGTGAAGCCGTCGAACTTCTCATAGAGATCAGGATTCTCCGCGAAGATATAGGGCACCATCGGACCAACCGCACGGTCGACCATGATGACTACGACGTTCTGACCTTCAGTCGACAGAGTGAATTCCGGCTTGGCACTGTCGTTGAGACCTTCATCAAACTTCCATCTGAATGTATCAGTTATGGTGTAGATGTTCATGCAGGTCATAACGATGAGCACTGCGGCTCCGACGCCTGCGATGGTTCCGGCTAGAGGCTTGAGGAATCTCACGAGAACAAAGCAGACAGCGGTGATGAGAACGATGCCGCCGAGGTTAAGCAGTATCTGGTTGGTCTTGGGAGTGACGATGCCGTCATACACAAGAAGCGAAGACATGGTACCGTATTCGTTGCTGAAGAGCTGGCCGGTAAAAACTGCGCAGCAGGATGCCGCAAACATAAAGCCCGCCATTATCTTTCTTGCTTTCGGTGCGGCAAGCAGATAGAACAGTCCGCCCCAGAGCACGAACAGTCCGATGTCCGTGATGAAAGGCACTGCAAGATAGTATGCGGGGTTGATGAGAGTCGCACGGTTAACGAATTCCTTCGGTGAGGAATTCATTACGCAGGAAGGCAGATAGAAACCGACATAGACTGCGAGGAAGACCGATGACATGAGGAATACGAGACCTGTTGCATCCTTGGCCTTCTTGGCATCTTCTGCCGCAGCTTCTTTCTTGGCTTTCTTCTTTGCCATCAGTCTGATGACGATGTTCTTGCAAAGGGAGAAAACATTATTAAGTGTCCAATAGAAAACAAGTCCTGCAGGCGAGTTGTACAGGAGTACAAGGAAGACTGCCGCAAGCGCATAGAGCTGGATCATGGACTTTAGGGGCATATCCTTGCCGTATATGAGACCGGAGATCAGGTTGATTACGGTCATCAGGATCGGAAGGAGATTGATCGCGACGGCTCCGATCACAATAAGGCCGTCCGGTGCGGAGAGATCCTTGATAGGACCCATCGCCGTTCCCGCGAGAAGACGGTTATCGGAAAGCATATTGTAAGCTGCCATGAAGAAAGGTATCTGCAGAAGGAGCGATACTGAACTCTTGAGGACATTCAGCGGGCTGTAGTCATGCTGACGGTAGCAGGTCTGAAGGAGCATGAAGCGCTCGTCGCCTTTGAAGTTCTGTCTGATGTGCTTGATGAAAGGAGCGATCTCCTTCTCTTTGATGCGTGATTCATCCTGTATCCTGTCCGCTCTGTTGTAGAGGGGGAGTACGAGGAAGTTCACTGCGAGAGAGAGCAGTATCAGGGCAACTGCCTCGTTGCCGGTCATCTTGAATATCAGCGAGAACAGTATCTCGAAAACAAGTTCGATCGGGTATATGAAAAGGTCGTAAAGATACATCCAGAAGTTCATTTCGTCACCTCCGCCGCTACGGCCTTTGTCTCTCCGGCATCCTCTTCGGGGACATCCGCTTTGCCGAGTTCTTCGAGCTTGTCTGCGAGGTAGTCTGCGATTATCTTTGCTGATGATCCGATATTGCACCAGGTCTCGGCCTTGGCGGTCTGTCTGGCCTCATCAAGGCTCGAGCTGCTGATCGCATCATCGATTATGGTCTTAAGATTCGGGATATTCTCCTTGGTCAGCTCGACACCGATCTTGCGGGGCGTGGACACATTCCAGGGATCTTCCTCGAATCTCCATGCGTCATAAAGGTTCTTTGTAAATCCCGTGTTCGAATAGATAAGCGGTCTGTTGAAGACGAAGGCATAGTCGAAGTTGACTGCCGAGAAATCCGAGATCATGATGTCCGAATCCGCCAGGACTTCGAAATTATCGTTGTCCCTGTTCCAGTGGAGCTTCTCTGATTCAGGGAACTTCGCCATGAGGGGCTCGATAACATCCTTGTCTGCGGTAAATGACTGCGGATGGGGGCGTATAACAATGTTATATCCCGTATTTACAAGGCTCTCTATGAGCTCTGCGCCGTATCTTGTAAGCAGGCCGTACTGCCCCCAGGTGGGTGCCAGGAGCACTGTGGGCACATCATGCTTTTTGGTCTCGAGAGTCTCGGCCCGCCTGGCCATCTCATCCATATAGGGGATGCCCGCCATAACAATCTCCTTGGCGGGAAGATGTCTCATCTCCTCAAGCGCCCTGACCTCGTCTTCCTGGAACTTGCCTGAAAGGAGCAGAGCATCGTAATAGTCGATGCCAAAGAGACGGTACATGGTAACATCTCCGGCGCTGTGCAGGACATGAACATACCAGTCGACATCCTTGGAACGCTTCCACTGGAAGACATCGAGGCTCGGGGTGGTAGAGAGCACGATCCTTGCATTGAGCAGGTTCATCCGCGCGAAAGCATCGTTGCCGCTGCCGATGAACTCTGCCTCGACATTCTCATACTTAGCCTCAAGCGCCGGATCGTCGGGCGACATGGTCATATAGACAACGCGCACTCCCTTCTTGTCGAGTTCGTCGCAGATGGGCTTGAATGTGCTGAAATAACGTTTGTGATCGGAGAAGATGACGACAGGTATCTTGTTCTTGTCGGCCTGTATCTTCTTGCCTGCGCCGACCGAATTCTTGATCTTGATTATGACTGCCCTTGCGACATATACTGCCGCACTGATAATCCCGATAAAAACGGTGAACAGCATGCTGCCTGTTCCCGGATCGATATATAAACGAATCATTTGGCCACCTCTCGTATTCGAGGGAATTATATATTTAACTCCTGTCTAAAGCAAATTCTGTTATTTTAAATAATAAATTTGTCATAACAGCGATTAAGGTTTAAAATTGGCTATGCAAATTTTGAGCGCGCTTTATTCGTTGATCTTCGGCCCGCTGGAACTGGTGTTCGAGATCATCTTTTCCATACTGAACAAAAACATCCGCAATGCGGGTGTGTCGGTCATATTCTTAAGTCTTGCTTTCAGCCTTATGGTACTGCCTTTGTACAGGCGTGCCGACAGGATACAGGAAGAGACGAGGCTTAAGGAAGAAAGGCTCAAACCGGTTATCGACCATATCAAGAAGGTCTTCAAGGGCGACGAGCGGTTCATGATGCTCCAGACCTATTACCGTCAGAACGATTACAGTCCCTTAAGTGTCGTTAAGACTACTGTATCGCTCCTGCTGCAGATACCTTTCTTCCTTGCCGCTTACAGGATGCTCTCGAACAACATGTATCTGACGGGAGCCGGATTCGGCCCGATCGCAGATCTGGGCAAGCCTGACGGTCTTCTTGTGATCGGTGCTGTCACGGTAAACGTGCTCCCGATCGTAATGACGCTCATCAATGTCATATCAAGCGCGATATACACGACGAAACTTCCGCTCAAATCAAAGGTGCAGCTGTACCTTATGGCGGCGCTGTTCCTGGTGCTGCTCTACAACTCACCTTCGGGCATGGTGCTTTACTGGACATGCAACAACATCTTTGCACTCATAAAGAACATCGTCCTTAAGTTCTTCCCGATCAAAGAGAAGACTGAGCCTGAGCTTAAGGTGTTTACAGGAAAGCACAAGGTTTTGTTCATTATGTCCTGCGTTGCGGCAGGATTCTATACCGGATGGTTCCTGCCCTCTTCTGTAATGAGCCTTGCTCCGCAGGAATTCGTAAATATCTGCACTCTAGGAGATCCGAATGCATATCTGGTCGATTCGCTTTGTCTGGGACTCGGACTGTTTACTCTCTGGCCGGCCGTGTTCTGCGGTATAGCTTCGGATAAGGGCAAACGTGCGATGTCATATGTCATGTTTATCCTTGCCTGCCTGCTCGTGGTCAATTCGCAGCTCTTCAGCAACGGGTTCGGTACCATGAACAACGAGCTGGTCTATGACGCGGCGCCGGCCTTTGTCACTTCCGATATCGTCATCAATCTTATTGTCTGCGCCGTTGCCGGTGCTGCAGCTTTCCTTCTCGCGAGATTTGCGCGGAGCATTGCCGGCGTTATCGCGATATCCGCATCGCTGGTGTTTCTCGTTATGGGCATAATGAATGCCGTCAAGATAGAGGGCGGTTACAAGACGGTTCAGGCGCAGTATTCGGCTGAGATGCCGGAGTTCACGCTGTCGGCCGAAGGCGAGAACGTTGTTGTCATCATGCTCGACCGCGCTGTCGGACCGATGGTTCCGTACATCTTTGCGGAGCATCCCGACCTTGAAGAGAGATTCGACGGATTTACATACTACAGCAATACAGTATCGTTCGGCGCGTGGACGAATTTCGGTGCGCCTGCGATGTACGGCGGATACGAGTACACGCCTGAGAAGATGAACGAGAGGGACACGGAACTGCTCATGGACAAGCACGACGAGGCTCTGAAGGTCCTGCCCGCAATCTTCTCTGAGAACGGGTTCAGTGCGGTAATGATCAACCCTTCCTATGCGGGATACACATGGTATCCGAGCCTCGGCATCTTCGATGATATGGAAGGCGTCAAGGCTTACAACACACTGTTCAAGTACTCGAGGATCGATTTCGGCGCGGCATACGACAACGAGATCAAACACAACCTCTTCTCGTATTCCCTGTATAAGTCCGCACCGGTTCTTCTTCAGGAGGTCTTCTACGACGACGGCAATTACAACGAGACCACGATCGTGGATGTCTCGCAGTCATCGCAGATAATTACCGGACCTTCGACCGCATACGGACATAACAAGGATTTCGAGTCGGAATACTATGCTCTTGAGGGGCTTGGTTCGATGACGGTCATAGACGGCGGATCGAGCAATAACTTCCTGTTCTTCTCGAGCAAAGCAACGCACAATCCCGCGCTCCTTTCCGAACCCGATTACCTGCCTGCCGACTATGTGGACAACACCGCTTTTGATCAGACGAATCCCGGAAGGTTTACCGTGGACGGCAAGACGATGCTGATGCTCGATTCGAATGACTATGCGCACTATCAGATCAATACCGCGGCGCTGTATGCGCTGGCAGACTGGTTCGATTATCTGCGCGAACAGGGTGTATATGACAACACGAGGATAATCATCGTGGCTGACCACGGCTCTGGCCTCGGAGGCTTCTCCGACCTGTTCCTGTCGGACCTTGAGGTCGGACTTGATGCCGAGTGGTTCACTCCGCTTCTCATGGTCAAGGATTTTGATGCCGAAGGATTCACCACATCCGATGAATTCATGACCAATGCGGATACTGCGTATATTGCGGTAACGGGAGTCATCGACGATCCTGTTAATCCGTATACCGGCAACCCGATAACAAATGACGATAAATACGGCGACCTGCTCCTGCTTAGTTCTACGGAGTGGGAAGTCGAGAAGAATAACGGCACAACATATCTTCCCGGATATTGGTATTCTGTACATGATGATCTGTGGAACAAAGACAATTGGACATATGAGGGGGAATGGTAATGAAAGCACTTATCCTTAACTCTGGCTTAGGCAAACGCATGGGAGACCTCGTCACATCCCATCCGAAATGCATGACCGAACTTTCCATCGGAAAGACGATCGTCAGCAGGCAGCTCAGACAGCTTGCCGATGTCGGGATTACCGAGATCGTCATGACGACAGGACCTTTTGCGGATGTACTGGAAAGCTACATCGCATCTCTTAATCTTCCTGTCAGCATAACCTATGTTGCAAACCCGATCTACGATAAGACCAATTACATCTATTCGATCTACATGGCAAGAGATCTGCTTCACGACGACATCATTCTGATGCACGGGGATCTCGTGTTTGAGAATGCGGTGCTTGACGGCATCCTCGATGCGAAGGAATCTGCCATGGCGGTATCATCTGAACTGGAGCTTCCCGAGAAGGATTTCAAGGCCGTAGTCGAGAACGGAAAGATAACGAAGGTCGGGATCGAGTTTTTCGAGAATGCCGTAGCCGCACAGCCCCTGTACAAACTCCTGAGGAAAGACTGGGAGGTATGGCTTGCAGGTATTGTGAGTTTCTGTGAGTCGGACAAGACGGATTGTTATGCAGAGAAGGCCCTTAACGAGGTGTCCGGTGATACTGTCATAAGACCGTTCGATGTGGGGGACATGCTCTGCGGCGAAGTCGACAATCCCGAGGATCTCGCAGTTGTAACGGCAAAGCTTGAAGCAATTAAGAATACGACGGTATACATCTGTTTCTCGACGGATATCCTGCACAGCGGTCACTTAAGGCTCATCAGCAGAGCGGTAAGGCTCGGCAGGGTCATCGCGGGTGTTATGAGCGATGAGGCTGTCGCATCTTACAAGCGCTATCCGCTCGTGCCTTTCGAAGAGCGCAGGGCGATGTTCAAATCAATCAAGGGCGTGTGGAAGGTGGTTGAGCAGGATTCGCTCAGCTACAAGGATGTCATAGAGAAATATCATCCGGATGTTGTGGTGCACGGAGACAACTGGAAGGAAGGATTCCAGAAGCCTATCCGCGACGAGGTTATAGAGCTGCTCGGCGCATACGGCGGCAGGCTGGTCGAATTCCCCTATTCGTCTGATCCGGAGCTTAAAGAAGTTGACAACAGGGCAAGGCTTGAACTGTCGCTGCCTGATAACAGACGCGGCCGCCTGAGAAAGCTCATTGCCATGAAGGGGCTCGTTACGATGATGGAGGCCCATGACGGAATAAGCGGACTGATCGTCGAGAATACTGTTGTGCATGACGGCGGCGCTTCCTATCAGTTTGACGGCATGTGGGTATCGTCACTCTGCGATTCGACCGCGAAGGGTAAGCCGGACATTGAACTTGTCGACATGACGTCAAGGTTCAGGACCATAGACGATATTACCGAAGTCACGACCAAGCCGATCATCTTCGACGGCGATACGGGCGGACTCACGGAACACTTCGTATATACGGTGCGGTCGCTCGAGAAGCTCGGCGTATCCGCAGTTATCATCGAGGACAAGAAAGGTCTTAAGAAGAACTCGCTGTTCGGTACGGAAGTCGAGCAGACACAGGCAACCATCGAGGAGATGAGCGCCAAGATCGCTGCCGGCAAGAAGGCCCAGAAGTCGGCTGACTTCATGATCATCGCAAGGATCGAGAGCCTTATCCTGGAGCGCGGAATGGAAGATGCGCTTGAGAGGGCATTTGCATTTGTTAAGGCCGGCGCCGACGGCATCATGATCCACTCCAGGAAACCGGACCCGGACGAGATAATCGAATTCATCAATAAGTTCAGGGCAGCGGATAAGATCACACCCATCGTCATCGTTCCCACATCGTTCAATTCCGTAAAGGAAGATGAGTGGAAGAAGCTCGGAGTCAATGTGGTCATCTATGCGAACCAGCTCATGAGAGCAGAGGTTCCCGCAATGCAGCAGACTGCCGAGGAGATCCTTAAGAATCACCGTGCCCAGGAAGCTGATGAGCACCTGATGGGATTCAAGCAGATAATCAGGCTAATTCCGGAGGAATTATGAGCGAGGTCATAAGAGATTACAACGAGCTTGCCAGGTGGCTGTCCGCGAGAGGACGCAAGAGCCTGTTTGTCGTATGCGGCAATTCTTTTGCATCCATCGCCCCCGGAAGATTCATCGACTGTCTTGCGGCGGTCGGGTTTAAGATCACTTATTTCAGGGACTTCACGCCTAACCCCGACCATTCGTCTGTCGATAAGGGCATTGAAGCTTTCAAAGAGTGCGGAGCCGATACCATCATCGGCGGCGGCGGCGGAAGCGCAATGGATGTTGCCAAGGCGATAAAGTTTGAGGGGCAGCTGAATGTGCCGTTCGTTGCGATCCCGACAACGGCCGGGACCGGAAGCGAGGCCACAAGATTTGCGGTCATATACAAAGACGGCACAAAGACATCTCTTACATCAGATGTCATGCTTCCCGATGCGGTCCTGCTCGATCCGTCGGTTCTGGAGAACCTTCCGGAATACCAGAAAAAAGCCACGATGTCTGACGCGGTATGCCATGCGGTCGAGTCCGCCTGGTCTTCAGCGACATGCGAAGAGAGCAGGGCATTCTCCTATTCCGCACTGGATAAGATATTTGCCAATTACAAGAGCTATCTTGCAGGCGATGAACAGACATTCGGCGTCATGCTCGATGCCGCATATGAAGCGGGCGAGGCGATCAATATCACAAAGACGACCGGCGGCCATGCCCTTTGCTATAAGCTTACTACCATGTACGGCATCTCACACGGTCATGCTGCTTTGCTTTGTGTCAGGGCTCTGTGGAACTACATGGAAGGAAGGACAGACAACCTTGAGTTTGTAAGCAGATATAAAGAACAGTTTGACGAATACTTCAGATACCTTGATCTTGCAAAGCCGGACATCCCGGAAGAAGACTACGGCATCCTGGCTGATTCGGTAAACACCGAGAGGCTGTCGAATAACCCGGCGGCACTTACACGCGAAGATATAGTTACGGTCTACCGTAACCTGTGAGGAGACAGATATGAAAGCAGAAAGATTGATGGAACTGATAGGATCGGACTTCTATACGGGAGTACCGGATTCCCAGCTCAAGGCTCTTTGCAACTGCCTGATGAGCACATACGGGATCGATCCGAAGCATCATGTTATCGCAGCGAACGAAGGCAACTGTGCAGCTCTGGCGGCAGGTTATCACATGGCGACAGGCAAGGTGCCCGTTGTCTATATGCAGAATTCCGGCGAGGGCAATATCATCAATCCTCTGGCTTCACTTCTTAATGACAAGGTCTATGCGATACCGGTCATATTCATCATCGGCTGGAGAGGCGAGCCCGGTGTTCACGACGAGCCCCAGCACATCTATCAGGGCATGGTGACCACAAAGCTCCTAGATGATATGGATGTTGCTAATTTTGTAATAAGTCCCGATACGACAGACGGGGAACTCGCGGAGACTATGGAAGGATTCCGCGGTCTTCTCGCCAAAGGCAAACAGGTGGCATTTGTTGTGCGCAAAGGAGCGCTCGAATTTGACGGCAAAGTCGATTATTCGAATGAGTTCTCGCTTAACCGCGAGCAGGTCGTCGGTCTGATCGCGGAAGCTGCCGGAGAGGATCCGGTTGTCTCGACGACCGGCAAGATCTCGAGAGAGCTTTTCGAGTACCGTACGGCGAAAGGCATGAGCCACAAGTATGATTTCCTTACGGTAGGTTCCATGGGGCACTGTTCGAGCATAGCGCTAGGCATAGCGGTAAACAGACCTGAGCTCAAGGTATGGTGTATAGACGGCGACGGCGCGGCTCTCATGCACATGGGCGCGATGGCGGTCATCGGCGCGAACAAGCCTTCCAACATGGTCCACATCGTCATCAACAACTCTGCGCATGAGACTGTCGGAGGAATGCCGACGGTTGCAGGTTCAATAGATCTTCCGGGAATTGCGAGATCCTGCGGCTATCCGAAGGCCGTTACCGTATCGGATCTCGAAGGCCTCGGCAAGGCACTTGCAGATGCTAAGGCTTCCGAAGACCTTGTCCTTATCGAGATCAAATGTCAGGTCGGAGCGAGAGCGGATCTCGGCAGGCCTACGACTACCGCGATAGAGAACAAGAATAACTTTATGGAGTACATCAATGATTAACCCATTATTCAGTCTGTATATCGACCCGGGCACGGGATCGATGCTCTTCACGGTGTTGATCGGCATCCTCAGTGCCGCAGTCTATCTTGTCAGGACTCTCATAATCAAGCTTAAGTCAGGCGCGGGCAGGAAGGCCGACAGCAACAGGATCCCTCTCGTCATCTACTCCGACTCGAAACGTTACTGGAACACATTCGAACCTATCTGCGACGAGCTTGAGAAAAGAGGCGTGGACACCGTCTTCATGACATCTTCGCCCGACGATCCGGCCCTGTCCAAAGAGTACAGCCACATTAAGACTGAATTCATCGGTGAGGGCAACAAGGCCTTCACCAGACTCAATATGCTCAACGCGTCTCTCGTCTTCTGTACCACACCCGGACTTGATGTTCTTCAGTGGAAGCGCTCAAGATCGGTCGACTGCTATGTGCATATCATGCATGCACCCAGGGATGCGGCATCCTATAGGATGTTCGAACTCGATTATTTTGACAGCATCCTTTTTTCCGGGCAGGTTCAGATCGACCAGATAAGAGAACTCGAGAAGCTCCGCGGACTTCCCTCGAAAGAACTCAAGATCGTCGGAATCCCGTATATGGATGAGATGATGAAGCGTGTTGAAGCGGCAGGTCCCGCTCCCGCATCTGACAAGACAACGGTACTCCTCGCGCCTTCGTGGGGTGTGTCGAGCCTTCTCGTAAGATACGGCGAGACCATGATCAGAAACCTTCTCGATACCGGATATCATGTGATAATCAGGCCTCACCCGCAGTCTTTTACCGCGGACAAGGACGTGATCGAACATCTTATGGCGCAGTTCCCGGACAGTGAGAACCTTGAGTGGAACCGCGACAATGATAATTTCGAGGTCTTAAGACGTTCTGATATCATGATATCTGACTTCTCCGGCGTCATGCTGGACTTTGCGTTCATATTTGACAAGCCTGTCATCTATGCGGACATTGAATTTGACAAGGGCCAGTACGATTACTACTTCCTCAAGGAAGAGCCCTGGTCGCTGACGATGCTCCCGAAGATCGGAATGGGTCTTACAATGGAGAATGCGGGCAATGTCAAGGCTCTCATTGAAGAGTGCCTGAACAACCCGAAGTTCAGGGAGACCAGGGCGCAGGCCAGGGAAGAGATCTGGCAGTGCAGGGGTAAGGGCGCGGCCAACACCGCAGATTTTATAGTTGCCAAGCTTAAGCAGCTTGAACAGAAAGAGGAAGATGGAAACAAAAAAGAAGCCGGCAAAAAAGGATAAACAGCCGATAAGCAAAGAGACCATACGCAAGAGGGTATTCGCGATCGTTCTTCTGGTCGCGATCTTTGCCGTTGTCATAGGCCTGTCCTATCTCATCTGCAGACCAATGCTCGAGATGGCGGAGCATCCGGCGGAATTCCGTGCCTATATGCACGACAAGAAACCGTGGAGCATCGTCATGTTCATGATCTGCATGTTCCTGCAGGTCGTTGCGGCGATAATCCCGGGCGGACCTTTCGAGGTCGCTGCCGGATATGCTTTCGGCACCGTGCTGGGTTCCATCATTGCCGATATTGCCATGACGGTAGGAAGCGTTTTCGTGTTCCTGATGGTAAGAAGATTCGGAATGAGGTTCGTCGAGCTCTTCGTATCCAAGGATAAGCTGGATCAGGTCAAGTTCCTCAAGCATTCGCCGAGGAGGGACCTTATAACATTCATCCTTTTCCTTATACCGGGAACCCCCAAAGACATAATCACTTATTTTATAGGCTTTACGGATATGAAACTTCCCGTATGGATATTCATAACTTTTGTCGGAAGGTTCCCCGCGATCTTCCTGTCTGCAGTAGGCGGAAGCGCACTGAACAACGGAAATTACATCAGACTGTTCATAATCGGGGCGCTCATCATCGTAACATTCATCGTGGGAAGCATATGTTACTACTTCTGGCACATGAAGCATGTTCCCGCGGAACACAAGACGCCTGAGGGTTCTCCGGAAAAGGAAAGCGAAGAAAACACGGAAAGCACTGACGGTACGGAAAGTGCGGAGGGCGCCGGGGACTGAGATCTGCGTTTGGCGGTATGAACCTGCGCCAAAATGGAGTATGCTTTGGGTATAACATCAACCCCTTGAGGGCAGAGCGCAAGGAGGTACCGGTATGACAGCAGCAACTGGAAAGATCATCACTATAGGAAGGTCCTACGGAGCCGGGGGAAGGTCGATAGGAAGACAGATCGCAGAGGATCTGGGCATCCCTTATTACGATTCCGAATTGCTTGCAGAGACGGCAAAGAGCAGCGGGCTTGACGAGAAGTACCTTGCCAGTGTCGATGAGAAGGAAATAAATGATGCGGCGCTCTATATGTCAGTCGGCTATATGAGCCCGACGTATTCCTCCGTCAGGCAGATAGCCGCAAATGCCCAGAGGGAAGTAATAGAGAAGATTGCATCCGAAGGTCCGTGCGTAATAGTCGGGCGCCGTGCGAACGAGATCCTGGCCGGGAAGCCGAACCTTCTCAGCGTGTTTATTACCGCTTCCGTAGAGTCACGCATCATCCATGTCATGAACAGAGAGGGCCTTACCGAGAAAGAGGCCAGAAAGAAGGTCATCAGGGCCGACAAGGAGAGAGCGGCGTATTACAACCAGTTCTCGGGAAACGAATGGGGATATGCCGCCACATATGACATCTGCCTCAATACCGATATGCTCGGAGCGGACCGCGCAGCGCAAATAATCGAATTTGTTGCAGGAAAAACATAAAATAGTTCCGTTTGAGCACGATTTTAGTCAGTTAAACAATCAAATTATCCCCACGAACGCAAAAAAATAATATATTATTATTTTGGATTGTCAGATAGAAGGGAGCATTTTGCTATGTTTGACGAGAAAAACAACTTCGTTTTTGATTTATATGGCACTCTGGTGGATATCCGCACGGACGAGAATCTGCCTTATCTCTGGAGTTCCATGGCCAGATATTACTCAATGAAGGGCGCAAGCTACGATGAAGCGGAGTTCCGCGAAGAGTATTCAAGGCTCTGCAGAAAGCAGGCTGAGGCTTCCGCCAAGAAATCCAAGAAGGGCAAGACCAAACTCGCACCCGAAGAAGCTGAGATCGACCTTTCCGAAGTGTTCAAGGAACTCTTCACACAGAAGGGCTGCAGGGTATTCCAATCCGAAGTCGACGAGGCGGCCCTCACTTTCAGATGCATGTCCATTGTAAAGCTCAACCTCTATCCTGAGGCTAAGATGGTAATCGAAGAGCTTAAGAAGAGAGGCAAGAAGGTCTTTGTATTTACAAACGGCCAGGCCTGCTTCACGATCCCCGAGATCGAGAGCCTCGGTCTCATCGACAACTTTGACGGGATCCAGATCTCTTCCGATATCGGAGCCAAGAAGCCTGCCAAGACTTTCTTTACAACAGCTCTCAAGAGATCAGAGATCAAGGCAAAGGAGACCGTTATCGTCGGATGTGACGAGTTCGGTGATATCAGAGGCGGTATGGCAGCCGGAATGACGGCTTGCTACATCCAGACAGAGCAGTCTCCCACGGTCGCACGCAATCTCCCTTGCGAAGAGATCAAGACGTTGAGCGATCTTCTGGGCTGATCTTATTATTCTGAGATAAATCCCAAAGCTTCATTAAGCGGCATTGCGGGGCCGAGATACTGGCCCTGGAATATGTCGCATCCCTGTTCTGCGAGGATATTGAACTGTTCATCGGATCCGACGCCGGTGGCACAGACCTTGATGTCTATGTCGTGCATCAGTGAGATCACAGAGTGGGAGAGGACGCGGACATTGGCATCGTTAGCCAGATTACCCGTGAAATTGCCGTCGAGCTTAAGGACCGTAATAGGCAGCAGCGGTATTGAATTGAACGAAGAATAGCCGCGTCCGAAATTATCCAGTGCCATCTTCACGCCCTTGGCCGAGAGTTTCTCAATAGTCTCATTGATATCGGAAAGCTCCGTAAAAAGGCTCTCTTCCGGAATGTCCAGCATCAGGTTCATCAGTTTGCAGTCCGCATTGGACACGGCATTCGACAGCATGTCGATAAAATCGTGGTTCTTGAGCTGGCTCGTCGATATATTGAGGTTCATGGTCAGACCGGGGCGGGCAACATCAAAGAGGGCAAGCGCCTTGAGGCTCTGGTCAAGCGAGAAGCCGCCGATGCGGTTCATATAGCCGGCTTTCTCTGCCGCGGACAGGAATACGGGCGGAGGGATGACCTGGCCGTCGCGTTCGAATCTCATGAAAGCTTCGAATCCCAGGAGTTCCCTGTCTTTTGTGAAGCAGGGCTGATATGTCATATGGAGACTGCCGTCTTCAATCGCAGACTCGAAGATGGATGTGATCTCATGGGTGTTCTTTCCTTCGAAGATCTTTCCGGCACGGTCCATTATCTTTGCCATGTCGGCAAATCTTGTCATGGATGTATGTCCGACCTTGCCGTGTTCCGTATCCCTTACGGCAAGTCTTGCCTCTTCCGCTCTTGCTATGAGCTCTCCGGCGATCCTACCGTCGCGGGGATAGTTGGATACGCCGCACGAGACGCTGACTGAGAGCTTATCGCTCCCGCTCTCGAAAGCCTTCATGCAGGAAGTCGCGAGTTTACGCGCATACGCATCTGTCTCGATTGCTGCCATCGATCTTCTGGAGAGTACGATGAATTCGGCATTGACGAGTCTTGCCACCATGTCGGAGGGCAGCGCTGCCTCGCGGACGCGGTGCGCCATATTCTGGATAAAGAGGTCCATTGACTTGTGGCCTATCTCACGGCTTAAGTCCTCATATCCGTCGAGGCCGATATAGATGACATCAAACGGATGGCACTGGGAATCCGGGGTCTTTGAAGACTGCATTCCGGCGATATCGTCTGCGATGTGCCGGTCCATCCTTGCGGTGATCATCTCTCTTCCGGGAAGTGTTGTCAGAGGGTCGATCGAGCTTGTCAGGTTCTCGCCCAAGGCCTCGCTCATGCCTTCTTTCTTATCCATCTCCTCGTGGTTTACGATAAGGCTGGTCCTGGAGAACATCTCTTCCTCGAGCTCTTTTGCTATCCGGGCATTGCGCTCTTTCCTGTTGGTCTTCCAGTCTTCGTATATCTTTGTGGCCATACGGATGATGTAATACTGCAGGAACAGATCCATCGTCATGACGGTAAATGTCATTGCCATCAGGACCGGAGCGGCCTCGTTGCCCATGACCAGATACTCATAGGCATAGGCCAGGAACTGGAGGAAGTTAAGTACAAAAGATGCGTAGAAACCGTATTTATCGAGAGCGATGTTCATCAAAAATGACAGGAACATCAGTGTAACGCCGAGATAATAGAAAGCCGTGAGGCTTACGGAAAGCAACTGGAGTCCGAGCAGTGCAAGGAAAACCAGGGTCGTGAAAACGAGGACCAGAAAGTACCTGGCTCCGCTCTTGAAGAAGATCCTGTCATTGCCGCTTCTCATAGTTACTATTATGAAGAGTTTTTATATATATGTAAATTAAAGGAATGTGAATTTACGGGCAGTAGTATGAATTTTCTGTTTCAGTCAGAAGACTTTGTGGCAAGAACCGTAACTGTTCTGCCTGCCATTACAAGACCGCATACGGACGGCACGAAAGACACCGACCCCGGCACCGGTCTGCCTTCTGATTCAGACGGCTTAACAGGGATCTCGGGAGACCAGCAGACATCAACATGATTTATCCCTCGCTGCCTGAGTTCACGGCGCATGACCTTTGCCAGAGGGCAGTACTCGGTCTTTGATATGTCAGACACACGGAACTGTGCCGGATCGAGTTTGTTTCCGGCGCCCATCGCACTTATGACGGGAACGCCGGCCTTCTTCGCCTCAGAGATTATCGCTATCTTGGCAGATACAGTATCCACACAGTCGAGCACATAGTCGAACTTCCCGAAATCGAACTCATCCGCCGTCTCCGGAAGGAAGAAGAGCTCGCGGGCGTCGACACTGCAGTCAGGATTAATGTCCAGGATGCGCTCCTTCATCACTTCGACTTTTGATCTGCCGACAGTGGAATGGAGTGCGACCATCTGCCTGTTGATGTTGGAAGCAGAGACCTTGTCGTTATCCACGATCGTAATGCTGCCTATTCCGGCCCTGGCGAGAGCATCAACGGCATGACCGCCGACTCCCCCAACACCGAAGACAAGGACATGCGAAGAAGACAGCTTCGATACAGCCTCTTCGCCAAGCAGCAGTGCGGTTCTTTCCAATTCTTCTTTCATAGAAGTTATTTTACAACAATGAGGTATAATTTATCTGTTCAATGCAACATTTCTTACGCTTCGTCTGTATTAAGGACAGAAGCGGATAAAAGGGAGGCCCAATGACCGGAGCGCTGGCAATCTTTCCGCGGTTCATCCTTACTGCCGTAAGGCTGGTAAGAGTGCTTTTCGCGGATGCCGGGTCAGGGCAGTTTACCGGAGCTGATGCGGGCGCCGAGACCGAGAGCGAACGGATCGAGCGCGAGACCGTAGAGATAATGGATCAACTCGGAAACGCCATATTGAGGCTCGCCTATTCTTATCTGCACAACATGGAAGATGCCGAGGACATCCTGCAGGAGACCCTGATCAAGTTTGTCACGGCAAAGCCCGTTTTCGAGAACGAGAAGCACCGCAAGGCATGGCTTCTCACGGTGGCGGCAAACCTTGCCAAGAACCGCATCGAATACAACCGCGTGCGCACCTCGGAAGAACTTAACGAGGAGATCGCAGGCGCGGCGCCGGAAGAAGAGGATGACGACCTGTCTTTCGTATGGGAAGCGGTAAAGAAACTTCCCGATAACCAGCGAGAGGTCATCCACCTGTTCTATCAGGAAGGATACAAGACAGCTGAGATCGCTGACATCCTCGGCCGCAAGGAAGCGACCATAAAGGAGGCAAATGACTTTGAATAAGTACAATGAGTACATGAGTCATATCGAAGTCACGGACGAGATGAAGGCCCGTGTGCTTGCGAACGTCTCCAAGGCAATCGAGGAGCAGAAGGCGGACGGCGGCGCGAAGGCTGATGTCACGCCCATGCCGGTCGCCCGTAAGAAGAAACCGGTTCCGATAGCCGCGATAATCTCTATTGCCGCATCCGTTCTGATAGTGGGCGGCATCGTGGTCCTGTTTATCAGCAACAATCCCGATATTCCCAAGACCGCCAAGTCTGACAAGGTCAGCACGGAGGCTGCCGAGACTGAAGCAGCGGACGGTGCCGCAGACATTGTGAGCAAGACTTTCACTGACGGCGACAGTGCGCCGGAATATTATGCCGGTGGTGACGGATTTATAGATGAAGCTGCCGATGAAGCAGCTTTTGACTTAGATTCTGACAGCGAGGAGACGACAACATCGCAGGGCAAGGATCCCGGCGAAGGCGTTGAAGAGACTGCCGGTGCGGATATCTATGCCCTGATGCCAACCGATTACTCGATGGTTGCCCAGTCCGAAGAGAACGGAGTCCAGATATATACGTTCAACAATGACGGCAATAACTGTGTGATCTATATGGCGGATGAAGGCGTTGATCTTCCCGAGATGTACAAAGACGACGTATTGGATGAGAATACCATTATCTTGAACGGAACGACTGACAATGGCGTTAACTACGCACTGTTCAACAATATGCCCGATGCCGGCGCGGTATACAACGCAGCTTCTTTTGCCAATAACGGCAAGACATATCTGATCGTGTTTGACAAACCCGTACCGGAGGAGAGCCTCAGGGAATTCATCTCCGAGTATTAATCCCGGGTAATATGTTATACTTTCTGTAATCCCAAGAAAGAAGGTTCTGTTTATGCATTGTCCAAATTGTGGAAGCGAACTGGAAAACGACGCAAAGTTCTGCACTTCATGCGGTAAGGCTATTCCTGCAGGTGCAGCTCCGGCTCCGGAGGCACCGGCCGAACCTGTGGCTCCTGCCGCACCGGTCGACGACGGTCCTAAGACCGATTCCCGTCAGTCATATTCGCAGACTGCAAATAACGGAGGGGGAGTCCTTCCTTTTGACCAGTTCTTCAAGACACTTATTACAGCCGTTGCCAAGCCTGTTACCGGCGTGATCGAAGAGAAGGAACGTTACACATCCTTTGCCAACTCTGCGATCCTGTCAGCAATAGTCATCCTGATCCTTACGGTCATCAGATCTGTAGTACTGTGCATCACGGGTTACATCATCAATCCGTGGGTAGACGCCGTATACTTCCTGCTGACACCGATCCTCAGCTTCATTATGTTTGCCATACTCACATTCGGTCTGGCGGGCGTTTATTATATTGCGGGCGCGATCCTCAAGGAGAGCTGGAATTATTCCAAGATCCTCTCGATCACCGCAATGTCAGTCGGCGTCGGATATATCATCAGATGCTTTATCGCACCGTTCTGCGGTCTGCTTTACAGCAATCTCGAGTACGGTATCTCAATGGCCGGCCTCGTATACATGATGCTTATGCTGTATGAGGGAGTCAATGACGAGACAAAGCTTACAGGCAACAAGAGAGTATTTGTTCATGCTGCCTGCCTTGGCTTTACATTCCTCGTATCATTCCTTTTCTGATAGTTGCAAAAGCCTTAAACAAAGGGGTTGTCCGGTATCCGGCAACCTCTTTTTATTTTTTTGCGGATAGTTTGCAACATTTTGCTACTAAGCCTGTATATATAGTAGAATCCAACATGGAGGTTGTTCAAAATGAAAGATACGCACAAAAGATTATTAACAGGTGTTCTTGCATGTACCATGCTCCTCTCTTTTGCGGGATGCAGTTCTTCCGGCTCATCCGGAAAGAAGGGCGGGAAGGTCAAGCTCGAGGATGATCCCAAGGCAGAGGCCGCTTTTGACTACGACGAAGTCAGAGATACGGACTACGACGAGGATGATTACAGCAAAGACTATAACAAGTATGCGTTTGATCTCATGGCAACGACGGCTTCGAAGGATAACGGAGATACCAATATCATGATCTCTCCGGCATCTATAATGTTTGCCATGGATCTTGCCGCAGCCGGAGCCAACGGCGATACCCTGGACCAGATAAACGGCCTGTTCACTTCAGACGGCGATCCGCTTGAGCAGCAGGCATTTGCTTCAGATATGATGGACAAGATCAACGATTCCGACAAAGTCGAATTCTCCTGTGCTAACGCAATCTGGAACAATTCAAGTATCCTCGGGGATAAGGTGAGCAGTGATTACATTGATTATGTCGAGGATACATTCAATGCTGAGATCAAGGCAGGAGCTTTTGATGACAGCACCGTTGACGAGATTAACGAATGGGTCTCTGACAATACTGACGGTATGATCGATGAGATCATCGGGAATCTCAACCCCACCACAGCGGCAGTCCTGGTTAATGCCATCGCTTTTGAGGGTGAGTGGGCCGAACAATATGAGGATTATCAGGTGTCTGACGGCAAGTTCAACCTTGTCTCAGGCAAGACACAGGATGCTACCTTCCTGAGCAGCACGGAGAGTGCGTATTTCGAGACGGACAAGGCAACCGGATTTATGAAGTATTACGAAGGCGGACAGTATGCCTTTATCGCCATCCTGCCGACAGACGACAGCATCAGCGCAAACGAGTTCATCGGTGACTTCACAGGTGACGATTATCTTGAATTCGTAGACAGCATGACATATGAGTATGACGTCTATACATTGCTTCCCGAGTTTGAATCCGAATATGAGGTCGAGATGAATGACATTCTTATGGAGATGGGCGTTGAATTACCTTTCATTGAGGGCGAGGCGGATTTCTCCGGAATCACATCAGATGGCGGTCTTTACATCTCCAAGGTACTTCACAAGACATTCATTGAAGTTGACAGAAACGGAACCAAGGCAGCTGCTGCAACGGCAGTAATGCTCGATGCGGGAGCCTGTGCCCCGTTCGAAGAAGTGCAGTACAAGGAAGTCTACTGTGACAGACCGTTCGCATATGCGATCGTCGACATGGAGACAATGAACCCGATATTCATCGGCACGGTCAATTCCGTAAGCTGATATTTACAGTTCTATATAAAAAGCGGGCGGTCTTAACAAGCGGACACGCCCGCTTTTGTCTGTTTTGCGGAAATTTCGGATAAAAATTCCCCTGTTTAGCCACAAACTTTGTCTGTCAAAATGTTTTTCTTTTTATATAATATAAGCACTATCTGCACGGGGTGTGATTAGTTTCTATGCACGGCAACATAACTGCTGCTTTGAATATAGACAGTAAAATTACTTATACGGGGGCTGCTCAATGAAGATCCTGAGCGTAGCCATTCCTTGCTACAATTCCGCGGAATACATGTCCGTTGCTGTTGAATCACTTCTTCCCGGCGGTGAGGATATTGAGATCATTATCGTTGACGACGGTTCAACGGATGATACCGCGAAGATCGCAGACGAATATGCTGCCAAATACCCCACGATAATCAAGGCTATCCATCAGACCAACGGCGGTCACGGCGCAGCTGTCAATGCCGGCATGGAGAATGCCACGGGTATGTATTTCAAGGTCGTCGACAGCGACGATAAGGTCGGAGAGGAAGGTCTTACCAAGGTCCTCGACACTCTCAGATACTTTACGACTGAAGACCAGCCCATCGACATGCTCATCTCCAACTTTGTCTATGACAAGCTGGGTGTAGCGGAAGATAAGAAGAAGATAATGTCATTTGAAGGCATCATGCCCGAGAACTTCGTGTTCGACTGGGAGATCACATCTCACTTCAAGCCCGGCGATTACATGCTCATGCATTCGGTCATATTCAGGACCCAGATCCTCCGCGATATGGAGCTGAAGCTGCCGAGGCACACTTTCTATGTGGACAATATCTTTGTCTTTGAGCCGCTCCTTCATGTCGAGCGTATGTACTATCTGAACGTTAACTTCTATTATTACTTCATCGGAAGGGAAGACCAGTCCGTTAATGAGGCGGTAATGGTAAAGCGCGTTGACCAGCAGTTGTCGGTCAATTACCGCATGCTTGATTTCTATATCACGAACAAGGACATAATCAAGCAGAATAAGCGCCGCGCGCAGTATATGTACAGCTATCTCGAGATCATCACGACAGTTTCCATGGTACTGTTGCTCCTCGACGGAAGCCGCGAGGCGATCGATAAGAAGACCGCGCTCCTCGAATATATCTCCGGAAAGGACAAGATGCTCTATACCAAATTCCGTTTCGGCATCTGCGGCACCATAATGACGCTGCCGGGCAAGAGCGGAAGGTTGCTGTCCCTGAGCGCATACAAGCTCGCTCAGAAGTTCTATAACTTCAACTGAGTAACGGCCCGGGTAATCCCGGGTTTTATTGTTTCCGTTTGCATTTTTGCTGGCTGGATCCCTGCTCTGAGAATTTATACAACTTTTTTCAAATATCAGTGAACCGAATGAATTCTCATACCGACTATTAGGTATAAGACGGATAAAGCATCCGATAATTCAGGAGGTAAAAACAATGTTTAGTAAAAAAGTAAGCAGGATCTTTAAGGTTTTGGTAGCGGTTTATGCAATCGTGGTAATCGTTACGGGTATTCTGGGAGGCCTTTGCTACAACAAGACAGGCTGGTATCCCATGTTATCGGATGCGTTCCCGGTCCTCTTTGGTGCGGAAACGAAGAATATGATCCATCTCAACGATTCGTTTGAATATATGCTGAGTAGTGATGTCTGCGGACTTGTTGATGTAGCCTTTATCTTTTGCACATTCGTTCTCGCGATCATCATCAACTTTACGGAAACCCCGTTAAAAGCAGTTCTTGCCATTATTGATCTGATAGGCGTAACAGCAATAGAGATCGTAGCTATGAACAGCCATGACGATCGTTGGCTTGGAGAAGATCCAATGATGTTTGCTACAGCAGCTCTTATTCTTGGCTTGATCGTTTGTTTTATCTGCTTTAAGGGAACGACTGGTAGTGTATTCATGCTTGCAGGTATTGGAGGACTACTCTTTAAGAACATCCTGGTCCCACTGATCATGTGGTTTGCTTTCCTTTCGACAGCATCCAAGATTGGTGTCCTGATCGGAGCCATAGTGTTTGTAATCCTCATGACAATGAAGCTTCCTGCAGTTGCAACAGGTAATTCCGGTTTTGGTTCTTCATCCAACGACACATCAAAAGCAGATAAGAAGAAGCAGGAAAGAAAGAATGTCCTCGAAAACAGGATCGCAGCAAGCCGCAAGGGCATTAAGGGAAAGCAGGAAAAAAGCTGGAACTATGCTCATGTCGACGTGGATGTTACAAGAAGGCAGATCGAAAAAGACATGAAAGAACTTGAACAGCTTTCATAAGGAGCTGAATGATAACCGGAAGTTGCAGGTTCAGGAGGTCCACGATGAAAAGAAACAAAATAGAAAAGATCCCGTTTCTAAGCAGATTCTTCCAGTCTTTGGCAGAAGATCTCAAGATTCCGGGCAGAACAAACAAAAACGAAAGTACTATAATCAAAGGTAATAATGCGGAGGGAAAACCAAATGGATAATGAGTTGTTTTATGAATATGCAGATCTCGTAAGAAAGTATAAGTCAGGTGACGAAGAGGCGTTCTCCGAGATTTATGACAGATCATCAAGATTTGTCTACATGACATGTCTTAATACTCTTGGCAATCCTGAAGATGCACAGGATGCAATGCAGGAGACTTATTTGACAGTCGTAAACGATATCGGCAAGCTTGAAGATAATGAGAAGTTCCTCGGATGGATCAAGAAGATCGCTGTATATAAGTCCATAGATATTCAGAGAAAGAGGAGAGACGGGATTTCTTATGATGATGCAATCGAGACCGAAGAGATACTTGAAGGCGATGATGATCTGGAATCGCTTCCCGAGTACTTCATCGAAGAGAAGGCAAAGAGAGAAGAGCTTCACAAGATTATAAAAAACGTTCTTTCCGAAGATCAATATCAGACAGTTCTCTTCTATTACTTTAATGAGATGAGCGTCAAGGAGATTGCAGATGTGACAGGTTGTCCGGAAGGCACTATCAAAAGGCGACTTCAGAATTCCCGTATAAAGATCAAGTCCGGGGTTGAGAAATACGAGAAGAAGACCGGAGACAAACTCGGCGCAGCAGCTATCGGCATCTCCTTCCTGGGAAGATTCTTCAAGGAAGAAGCGCTCGGACTTACTGTTCCGGATTTTTCTTCTCTTACGCTTTCTATTGGTAATACTGCAAAAACTGTTTCACAGTCAGCAGCACACTCTGCAGCAGCAACAGCTAAGACATCCTTTTTTTCAACAGTTGGTGGAAAGATTGCGGTCGGTGCTGTTTCTCTGGCGGTTATTGCCACAGCAGGGATAGGCATCAAGCTCCTGAGCGAAAGTAATTCCAACGTGGCAGACAAAGAAGAAACAGAAGAGGAGATAGTCGAGACTACGACCGAAGAATCGGAGATAACTGAGCCCTCGGTGAGTGAGGAAAGTGAAGCTCAGGAAATACTATATCCACCGGAAGGCTATGCACAGGTCAACTGTTCGGGAGGCAGTTACTACATGGACGAATTCTATCCCTCAGATTATGGAGATCTTGTCGCAACAGATTTTGATTTTGGAAGCAATGTTTCTTTAGAGCTCTGGACCGATGAAGATGGTTATAGCTGGCCTACTTATCCAAACTATCCTGCCGGAGAAGATATTGTGATCACATTTAAATGCGACGAAGATCTGGATTGGGGCACGATCATGCGGTATGCCGATGGCGTAGATCCGACATTCGCTGTGTTCGATGAAAATGCCGATTTGATCTGTATTGCTCAGACTACGGCAAATCATACTTCCGGCATAGAGGTTGATGGAGAAGTTGTCGAAGAAGAGTCTATGACATATGAATGCAATATCTCTGATTATCTTACCAATAATAATGGAACATATACTCTCACGATTCCTGCCGAGTATGTTGTTCCCGGTTATATATTCTCGATCCATCTGTCAACTGAGCAGACATCCGGATGGTATTTGTCTGGTGAAGAACCAGCCAAAGATGAATTTGTTGAGTTCTATGTCCGTTGTTCTTAATTTTTGTTAAGTGGCATCTGAGCAGAATGAGGTGAAAAGATGAGAAAACTATTCACGAGACAAGCCTGCAAGATAATGGTTCTTCTATTATCAGTATCATTACTGATCGGAACCGCCAGCATCTTGGTTAGCGCCGATACAGGAATCTCTTTATCAGGAACTTGTCACGTTCAGGACTACGGTGACACAGAGGGCACATGGGATGCATCGACCGGTACACTAACACTCGGCACCAGAGGACAGTCAAAGAGAGTGGAAGCTATCACCATCTATCTTGAAAACAACACCGGTTTGTCCGGTACGCTCGAATACCGGGTGCATGTTCAGGACATTGGTTGGCAGGACTACCGTACGGCAGGTGAGATGGCAGGAACTTCCGGACAGGCAAAGCGTTTGGAAGGCATCGAAATGAATCTTACCGGAGACCTGGCAGCTGCTTATACTGTTGAATATGCGGTTCATATTCAAGATTATGGCGATGCTCAGGGTTTTGTTTCTGATGGTACTCTTGCCGGAACAACCGGCGAATCCAAGAGACTTGAGGAAGTCCGTATCAGGATCGTTCCCAGAGGACAGGGCACATCAACAACAGTCAACTATAGAGTTCACCGCCAGGACTATGGCTGGGAATCCGTATGGAAGACGAACGGGCAGTCATCAGGCACCGTAGGTGAATCTAAGCGTCTTGAGGGTATTGAGATACACCTTTCCGGCAATGAGTATTCCGGTGGAATCAAATACAGAACCCATGTACAAAACATCGGCTGGGAATCGTCTTGGTCGCAGAACGGTGAGATGAGCGGAACTCAAGGTCTAGCTTACAGACTTGAAGCGATACAAATAGAACTGACCGGGGATATAGCAAACTACTACGATGTTTACTATAGGGTGCATGCGCAAGATTTCGGGTGGCTCGGTTGGGCCAAGAACGGCGAAGTAAGCGGTACGTCAGGTCTGTCAAAGAGACTCGAAGCGATACAGATAGTTTTGGTAAAGAAGGGAGAATCGGTTCCAGGTGATATCAATGGAGTCACGAGCGTAACCGGCTATGCAGCGGTATCCGATTCACCTATGCCTACACCTGCACCGACCAGCGCACCGGTTCCTACAGGAACGATACAAAATCCTTCTAATCCGACTGCTGAAGCTGAGCCGATACCGGATATCTATAAAATCCCAGATTACAAGGTGAACCCATATTATCTACCACCGGCTAACTGCATTGGTCAGATTTGGGAGTTCGACGGATATGTTGATTCAAATGTACCGGAAGAACAAACAGACATATTCAAGGAATTCCTGTTTCCCCTGGATTATCCGCAGAAAGAGATAGATTTATATGCAATTGAAGTATTTTTCGCACACGGATACATCCCTACTCATTATGCTTGTACCGGGTATCTATATGACGATGGGACCATCAGGAATTTCCCTGATCGTAACGGCGGCGCTATTGGCTCCTGGTTGTCAGATGATGGCTCCATGAGGATAAGCCGCGCAGGTTACTCATACCCTGTAACCTGGAATGACCCAGATTATTTCTTGAATTATTATCCATGATGATAACAGCAGACAATAAAAAGCCGGGAACCCGAGTTCCCGGCTTGTTTTTTTACTGCTTCAAATTGAGCCCCCTTAACTACTGTAAAGAGCAGCAGGGTTTGCGATGCTCCTAAGAGAGCACCCATTTGCTCTGCAAGTTCCGCAGGCGCTTTGCGCCGAGGACCTGTTCGCAGCCAAGAGCAAATGGGGTGCGAACGCCTTTAATCGTTTTCAAACTCGACAACGAGCTGTGATACTGTCTGCTTAGCATCACCGTAGATCATTACGGTGTTGTCGTTGGTAAACAGCGGGTTCTCGATACCGGAGAAACCTGTACCCTGACCTCTCTTGAGGACGAATACCGTGCGTGCCTCGTAAGCATTTACGATAGGCATGCCGTAGATAGGTGAGCTCTCGTCGTTGATAGCCGCAGGGTTAACAACGTCGTTAGCACCGATGACGATAGCGATATCTACATTGGGCATCTGAGGATTCATCTCGTCGGATGTCTTGAGCTGCTCGTAAGGAACGTTAGCCTCAGCAAGGAGAACGTTCATGTGACCGGGCATACGTCCTGCAACAGGGTGGATCGCGAAGTTGACTTCGCAGCCGTTCTCCTCAAGAACATCGCAGAGCTCCTTAACGGCATGCTGAGCCTGGGCAACAGCCATTCCGTAACCCGGAACGATAACAACGCTCTTGGCTGCCTCAAGGATAAGGAATGCATCCTCGACGGACAGAGCCTTGGGTTCCTTATGCTCGCCTGTAGCAGAAGAAGCCTTCTTCTTAACAGTCTTGAAGAGGAGTGAAGCAAAGCTCTTGTTCATAGCCTTGCACATGATGAGTGTAAGGATGACGCCTGAAGCACCTACGAGACATCCGGATACGATGAGCACCGTGTTTCCGATAGGGAAGCCTGCGAAAGCAGCTGCGAGACCGGAGAGTGCGTTCAGGAAGGAGATGATGACAGGCATGTCGCCGCCGCCGATCGTGATAACCAGTGTGACACCGAGTACGAGAGAAGCGATTGTTGTAATAAGGATGCCTGCCAGGCCCAGACCGCCCTCAGGATCGATCATATAGAAGATGATGCCGAGAACAGCTACGAAAGTAATACCCGCATTGATGAAGTTTTTGCCGGGAAGGACGATATTCTTCTTGAACATCTTAAGTCCTGCGAGTTTGCCCCATGCGATGAGTGAACCTGTGAATGCGACTGCACCGATCAGGATCGTCAGACCGAGTGTCAGAGATGTGAAAGCATCTGTGCCTACCGCATCAGAGCCGCCCTTGAGAGCGCAGTACTGAGAGATGGCAACGAGCATGGAAGACAGACCGCCGAAACCGTTGAAGAGTGCAACGAGCTGGGGCATTCCTGTCATCTCGACCTTCTTGGCCCAGATGAAACCGATAACAGATCCTGCGATGATAGCGAGGATGATGATCAGATAAGCGAAGAATCCTCCGTCAAACACATCCTGCGAGATGAGGACGGAGATAACTGCGATGCCCATACCGATGGAGGACATCAGGTTGCCCTTACGGGCAGTATCAGCCTTACCGAGCTTCTTGATGCCCATGATGAAGAGCACAGAAGCTACCATGTAGAGGATAATGCAGAAGATATCTATGAAATCCATTATTTCTTCTTATCCTCCTTCTTCTTGAACATTGACAGCATTCTGTCTGTTACGAAATAACCGCCGATAACGTTGATGGTAGCGAAAAGGATCGCGATACCGCCAAGGATAACGCCCAAAGCATGGTTATCCATATTGATGGCGCAAGCTGCGATGGCACCTACGATGGTAATACCGGAGATGGCATTCGTACCGCTCATAAGCGGGGTATGAAGCTGGGAGGGAACTTTGGAAATCAGTTCGACTCCGAGGAAAGCTGCGATGATGAAAACGAATATCAGCAGCATTATTGTCTGATCGTCCATTATTATGCCTCCTTGAATCTTTCGTGGATTATCTCGCCGCCTTTGGTGAGGAGGCAGCCCTTCATTATCTCGTCTTCGAGGTTGACCTCAAATTCCTTTGTCTCTTTGTTGTAGAAGTGAGTGAGGAATGCGGAGATGTTGCCTGACAGCATCTTGGAAGCATCCCACGGTACCTGGCGCTGAAGCTCGTCGCCGGGGAGGATGATGACGCCGTTGTC
>CADAOK010000001.1 GCA_902789515.1 Oscillospiraceae bacterium | reverse complement strand
AGAGGCTGCACCGCGTGTGCGGCCTCTTTTTTGTCGCAGTGGCGCGCATAGCTACCGGCGGTGTCACCATTTTGGGAGTTTTGGTGACATAAATGGTAGATTTAGGCCTATTTCTACCGAAAGTGCTACCATTTTCGGGAGATTGGTGACAAAAAAGGTAGACTGAGCAAGATTTGAGCACATCGTGTTATAATCCACCTATGGCACAGAAAGACTTACCGCTTTTTGAGAAACCCGGTACGCTGGATCCAGGACGCAAGGTCCCCAATACAAAGGATCCCGCGTTCACTATCCATACCCATTACAGGGAAGGGGACACGATCCCCGCAGATGACCGCACCGTCTTCACCGAAACATCTGCCAACGCAATGCAGCCGTTCGAGGACGAGGCTCTGCTCCGCGGTGACGTCAAACCCAGGAAGACCGGCAAGGTCACCGGCAATGCCTATGTTACGCGCTATTACGATCCCGATAACGATTACACCGAAGGCGGGCACAAGATAATGACCAATTCCGACCCGATGGCGGGAGCGGCCAGCCCCGAGCATGCCAAATCTGCATTTAAGGCAACCAACCCTGAATTCTTCAACGATCTCGGCCGGCTTGGCATCTATACTGCTGCTGTCTGCCTCCTGATAGCATTTGAGATTGGCTGCCTTATCTGGCTTTTCATCTGACAAAAAAGTGCGCCCGTTGCCGGACGCACTCTTTATTTAAAAATAATCAATCCTTACTTCTTCTTTTTCTTATCTTTCCTGGGCTTTGACGGGGTTATCGTCTTGCCTGCAGGGTCGGGCCTCATCGTGGAGTCCTTGGCCTGAGCTGCGATCTGATTGTTCTCGAAATCATAATCCTTGCCGGGAAGTAGCGCGTTAAGGATTATGCCTACGAGTGAACCGACTGCGAGACCTGACAGGGAGATAACGAGCGGGTCGCTGCCGATGGAACCGCAGGGAATCTGGATGGAGCCTGCAGCTGAGTATGTTACGCCGATGGCGAGTACCAGGATGATAGCGGCGATGATGACATTGCGCGCTTTGGAGAAGTCGATCCTGTTCTCAACAATATTCCTTACACCGACTGCGGAGATCATGCCGTAGAGTACGAGCGAGATGCCGCCGATGACGGGGGTCGGGATAGCTGCGATGCAGGCAGCGAGCTTGGGTGAGAACGAGAAGACGATGGCAAACAGCGCAGCGAGCTCGATTACGAGCGGGTCGAAGACCTTGGACAGTGTAAGAACGCCCGTGTTCTCGCCGTATGTCGTGTTGGCCGGAGCACCGAAGATGGAAGCGAGCGTTGTAGCAAGACCGTCACCTGTAAGTGTTCTGTGGAGGCCCGGGTCAGCGATGAAGTTCTTGCCTACTGTGGAAGAGATGGCAGAAACGTCGCCGATATGCTCGACTATTGTAGCCAGAGCGATGGGGACGATGGTAATGACTGCGTTAAGGAGCAGTGCCGTATCTGTATTGCCGCCTGTGAAGATGTGGAATACAGTGTTCTCCATCTGGAAGGGAAGTCCGATCCATGCAGCATTATTGATCGTATCGATGCTTGCCTGCGTGAACAGCTGAAGGTTAGTGTTGCCGCCGATGCAGTAAACGAAGTTCGGAGTTGCGCCTTCAATGCCTGCGTTAAGGTCTACCAGAGAGGACATAGGCAGGACTGTGAAGAGGATGCATACGAGGCAAGCTCCGGCAACGCCGAGGAGGATAGGGATGATCTTGACCATGCCCTTGCCCCAGATGTTGCAGATAACGATGATGAGGATAGCGACAACGGCTACCAGCCAGTTGGTCGAGCAGCTGTTGATGGCCGTACCGGAAAGGCAGAGGCCGATCGAGATGATGATGGGGCCCGTAACGATGGGCGGGAAGAACTTCATGACGCGGTTGACGCCGAAAGCCTTGATGAGACCTGCAAGGATCAGGTATACGAGACCTGCGCACGCGACACCGAAACACGCATACGGCAGAAGCTCAGCCTCTCCGTTAGGTGCGATCGCGAAATATCCTGCCAGGAATGCGAAGGAAGAACCCAGGAAAGCAGGGACCTTCCTCTTTGAGATCAGGTGGAACAGCAGTGTTCCCAGACCGGCAAAGAGCAGGGTAGCGGATACCGAGAGACCGGTAAGTGCAGGAACCAGGACAGTCGATCCGAACATGGCGAACATGTGCTGGAGTCCCAAAATAAGGACGCGGCCGGTACCAAGTTGCTTGGCATCATAGACCGCGCCGTCTTGTAGAGAAGATTTACTCATAAAAACATCCTCCTGATTGATTGTCTTTTCTATCGTAACACTCTTTATTTTCTATATGACATTCTTATTACAAGCGGATAGCACAAAATGCCCCGTCGCAATTTGTTCATAAATACATTCACAAAAGGGGCAAAAATAACCATTTTGTTACGACGAAACCGTAAATTATAAACCCGCAGTTAACGATTATTGAAATAGAATTCCACAATATTGACAGGAATGTGGCAGACGACTATTATCGAATTATCAATCAAGGGTGACCCCCTACACAAACTCAAAAAGGGTTCGAAAGGAGACAAGATTATGAAAAAGATTAGATCAAGCAAGAAGGGCTTCACACTCGCAGAGCTCCTGATCGTTGTAGCTATCATCGGTGTTCTCGTAGGTATCTCAATCCCGATCTTCACAACACAGCTCGAGAAGTCCAGAGAGTCTACAGATATCGCTAACCTCAGAGCAGCTAAGGCAGCAGTAACAGCAGCATATCTTGATGATGGTTTTGCTTCATTTAACGGTGGTACAGCAACAGATTCTATTACTCTTTATTATGATGCTGATGCTGGTAAGCTTGGTACAGGTGCACCTGCTGTTAAGTATGGTAAGGGAACAGCCACTCTGGGTACAAATGACGCTACTTATGAATACTTAGGTTATAAGTACAACACTGTAGCATCCGGTAAAGCAATTAAGATTGTCGTTGCGCCTGATGCTTCTACAGGAGAGTTGACATTTACATATTCTTGGGAATAAGTTTTAGTTGACTGGTTCATTATAAACTAATACTTGAGTAGAGCGGAGGCCGGGCAATAGCCCGGCCTTTGTTTCAAAGAAATCCAATTGTTACAAAACCTTAAGTAAAACTGACAACTTTGTATTATAATTAAAAATAATTGTGACTCTCTGTCACTAGGGTGGGCAGGATATGAAAATGATGGCAGAACACAAACTGAACAAAAGAGGCTTCACACTGGCGGAGCTTATGATTGTTGTGGCTATCACTATTATTCTTGCCGGTGTCAGCATTCCGATATTCTCCGGAGCTCTTAGGAATTATCAACTCAAGCAAGTAAAGGATCAGAAATTAGCTGCAAAAGCTGCTGCTGTATCTGCCTTTTATGCCGGATATGACAGCAAAGGAAAAGTAGTAGATATCACTGAAACCGGTGTGTGCACGTTCTTATATGATGCCGAGAATAGTGCGGTATATGTATTGAATTTCAATGCGGGTGTGCAGGATTTCTCTAATAATGGTTACGCTTCAAGTATAGAAGGCTATGGAATAAGCGTATCGAACGGGACTGATTATTCTGACCAGGTTATCTTGATCACATTTGATGGAAGGTATTATAAGTATGATAACAGCGATCCAACTATTTCCAACAGAAGTAAAGGCACTTTCGAAGAACCTGCGTTAAAACTTGATTGGTATTCAGCCGGATCCCTTATCAAATAACAGGTAAATGATCATGAAGCACAACGTTGATACGAATAAAGCAATGAAACAAAGAAGCGAGGGCTCATCGCTTGCGATCGCCCTGTTCTTGTTCATGGTCTGTTCGTTGATGTGTGCCGGACTATTATATCTTGCAAGCTCCACATCAAGAGGTGTATCGAAGAGTTATAATTATGCCCAGAATCTGACATTTGATCCTCCGCCGACACCAACACCAACGCCTACTCCTACACCGCCGCCTGAGCCGGATCCTGCATACCAAACCGAAGTGGATGCGATAGATACCGTTTACTCTAATCTGAACTATAGTTTCCTTAACGGATTTTTAGCTGCAGAACAAGGAATCTCTACCGATTATTTCAATGAACCGCAGAATATGACATATGAGATTTTATCTTATATTCATTCGTACTATGGTGATAGTAAAGTGCCGGTAACTAATGGAGATAGCATCTCAGTGCCATTTACCTATGTAATCAATGGAACGACAGTGAAAGTACTTGTTGAGATGACCGGGACTAACGGTTCCCTAAAGAATAATGGATTAAGGTTTCATACTTGTAAGATGACAGTTTCTTCCGCAAACCCGGAGTGCACATACTACCAAGTATTGGAATACACTGTTAATAATGGAAAAGACGGAAAATTCTATTTCAAGTGGTCAAATCCAGGTGGCAAGAAGCGCTTTACATTGAAGAATACCAATTAGTTTGAATTGTAATTTGATCGATCAGAGGTAATACATGACGGTTACTAGAAAGAATTATAAATGCGGCGAATCCTTATCAGAGCTATTGATAGCTTCTCTGATAATCTCTTTTGCAATGATTATGTTGTTCTCTGGTGTTAAGGTCGGATCAGACATTATGCACGATTCCAGTGAAAAGTTCAAACAATACAACGATAAAGTCAATGAGTATGAGGAAATACAAGCAGAATATCTTAAGAATTTGCCAGACCCAGAAGAAACGATACCGTTAACACCTGCACCGGAACCAACCCCGTATACATTCCAGATTAGTGGTATGGATCCCCATAAGTAAAGATCAGAATAAAGGATATACTAATGCGACTAATGAACAGCAACAGAAATAAGAATATCAGCAGAAAGGGTTTTACTCTTTCTGAACTGTTGATATCGGTTGGCCTTATGGCCTTTGTTGCAACTACTGCAATCGGTGGTCTTGTTGTGCTGAATCATACAAGGGACATCATAGAGAGGCAGAACCAGGCTGAGATGATTATGATCGCAACAGTGAATTATCTCCGCAAAGATCTTAATGGTGTTACGGACCCCCATACTATGGATTGTTCACATGAATACTATCCAATGACAAATTCAACATCTGCTATGGGTTCAGACTTCTTTCAATTGGATTCCGGTGCATCCAGATACATTAATGTAATAATCCGTGATAACTCTTACAATACAGTTGCAACAACGACCTGTAATCCTCCCTTGATACAATATTGGAACGCAACCAATGAATCGAAAGATAAGAATAATCTTGGTATCTGCGTTGGATATAAGTACTCCAATGTTGCTGCTCCCACACTTGCCGATCCGACTTCAGGTATAGATATTTCCAAGTTTTTTTCTACTAAGGATTATTCCAACAGAAAGTATATTATTGCCCAAAATATTATGCAGGGAACAGATATGTACTCGATAGTCGGCGATGGATCTTTGGAAGTTGGACAAACTTATGCGAAAGGGAAAATGACCGCGGAGGCTATTACGTGGGACAATACTGATAAATTATTCAAGTTTTGGGTTTATGTTATCGATGCGAATACAAAAGAAGTAATCATGAAGCAATATGTCGAAGTGTGTCCTGACACACTGTTGCCTAATACAAATACAAGCAATCCATAACATATTTAAGGAGCGGAAACGGACGTGAAGAACAAAAGATTGGGTGAGATGCTGGTAGATTCCGGCGCAATTACTGAAGAACAGCTGCAGGCGGCACTTGCAGGTCAGAAGGAAACAGGTAAGAGACTCGGTACATATCTTATCGACGAGGGGATAATCTCAGAGAAACAGTTCGTTGAGACCCTAAGGATGCAGTTAGGTGTTGAGTTCATAGACCTTAACAAGGCAAGCATCGACCCGACTTTAGTTGAGATCGTTCCAAAGGATACCGCACGTACATACAGGCTTATCCCGGTAAAGGTTGAAGGTAATAACCTCTATATCGCAATGGAAGATCCGATGAACTTCCGTGCGGTCGAAGCTGTGCGCCAGATGACAGGACGCCGTGTCATACCGATGATCGCTTACTACGATGCCATCACGAGAGCTCTGTCTGTACTCTATGAGAACGAAGGCGCAGCGCGCGCCATCGAGCAGATGAAGGAAGAACAGACTACTATCACTGTAGATGATCTAAGTGATGAGATGGCTGCAAATGACGACGAGACTGCTGCTCCTACAGTCAAGCTCGTCAATTCACTTATCGAGAGAGCCATAGCTGAGAAGGCTTCAGATATACACTTCGAGCCTTATGAGAAGGAGATGAAGGTCAGGATCAGAGTCGATGGCAGACTCAATACCATGATGGAAGTTCCGAGAGAACTCCAGAATTCTGTTATCTCCAGACTTAAGGTCATGGCGGGCATGAACATTACCGAGAGACGTATCCCTCAGGACGGACGTGCCGTAATCAAGCGTCAGGACGGAACACAGATTGACTTGAGACTAAATACGCTTCCCACCATCTTCGGTGAGAAGGTGGTTATAAGAATACTGATGCGTGAGCAGAGCACTCTGAACCGCCACGCCATCGGCATTACTGACAAGGATAATGAGCGTTTCGACAGGATCCTGAAGAACTCTGCGGGAATCATCCTTATCGTTGGTCCTACGGGTTCAGGTAAGACATCGACGCTCTATACCATGATCCATGAGCTTATCAGCGAGACGGTCAATATCATCTCGCTCGAAGACCCGGTCGAGTTCCAGATTGCTGGCGTTACGCAGGTTGCCATCAACGAGAAGACCGGACTTACATTTGCCAGCGCCCTGAGGGCATGCCTCAGGCAGGACCCGGATATCATCTGTGTCGGAGAGATCCGTGACGGCGAGACGGCCGAGATTGCGATGAGAGCTGCCATGACAGGACACCTCGTGCTCTCGACTATCCACACTGAGGATGCGGTATCCGCTATCGACAGACTCCGTGATATGGGGGCAGAGCCCTATCTTATCGCGGGTTCTTTGAGAGGCGTTATCTCGCAGAGACTTGTCAGAAAGGTCTGCCCGAACTGCAAGATGCCCGTAAAACCGGATCCGTTTACTCTTTCTCTTATCGGAATGGAGGATGACGGTACGGTATATTACAAGGGCAAGGGATGTGAGAGATGCTTTGGGTCCGGTTTCAGAGGAAGGACCGGCGTATTCGAGATCATGCAGGTTACTGCGGAACTCAGAGATGCGATAAGTGCCGGCAAGAATGGTTCGGAACTCAGACACTTCCTTGCCAATACAGGATTCACATCAATGATCGAGAACGGCCGTGATCTTGTCCGTCAGGGTGAGACGACTCCCGAGGAACTTCTCAAGGTAATACCTACTATTGAATAAAGGAGAATAAGTCTTGGATTCATATAAGTATACAGCTCAGGCTTATGACGGAAGCAAGCACAAGGGTGTTGTTGAGGCATCAGATCAGTATGATGCCATAAGCAAGATCAAGGTCAATTACCCAATCGTTGAGACCTGCACCATCATCAAGAAGACAAAGCTGGATGATATCCTGGGTTTCGAGCTCACGAAGAGTCTTACAGGGCAGGATCTCGCACTTCTCTGCCAGCAGTGCGCCATCATCCTCAAAGCCGGTGTCTCCATCGGTCAGTGCATAACAATGGTTGCCGAACAGACAAAGAAGAAGCAGCTCAAGAAAGAGCTTACTAAGACATCAGAAGATATTAACCAGGGTAATTCAATAGCAAAATCATTCGAGAAGAACTGTCCGGATTTCCCTGTGACTTTCTTTGAGACTATCCGTGCCGGAGAAGTCTCCGGCAATCTGGTAAAGTCCTTCGAATCTCTCGAGGAATTCTATCTTAAGTCCGATAAGGTAAAGAAGAAACTCAAGTCTGCAATGTCTTATCCTCTCTTTGTTCTCTGTGTTGCGATCGTTGTTCTGATCGTCATAATGGCCTTCGTTGTTCCGAGCCTTACCGAGACATTTACTAACATGGGCGGCGAGCTTCCTGTCATTACTAAGATACTTATCGTTACTTCGCAGTTCTTCCAGAACTACTGGTTTGCACTGTTTATCGGGTTTGCGATCATCTTCGTCGCTTTCAAGGTGATTACCCATAATGAAGCGGGCAAGCTCTGGTGGTCAAGAGTATCGCTTAAGCTTCCGATCCTCGGTAATATCCAGGTCCTGCATGCATGCGAGCAGTTTGCTGATACGCTGTCTTCTCTGCTTGATTCGGGAATCCTTATCGACAAGGCTCTCGAGACGACTGCCAAGGTAATGGATAATTATATCTACAAGAGGGAAGTATATGCGATGGTCGACAAGATCAGGACTGGTAAGACAATGGTTGAAGCTGTGAACCAGAGTCCCTATTTCCCGGACATCCTGAAGACGATGATTGCGGTAGGTGACAAGACCGGATCACTCGAGACATCTCTTAAGACGATCGGCGTTTACTATACGAGCGAGTATGACAATGCGACAACCAAGGCGCTGGCAAAACTCGAACCGGCAATGATGATCTTCCTGGCTCTGTTTGCGGGATTCATTGTCATATCGATCTATCTGCCGATGTTTACTATGTACGATCTGTTCTGATGGAGGTCATCATTTGAATCTGGTTTATCCTTTATTTGCTGATAATACCTTCGCGACAGTATACCTGCTCGTGATCGCTTTTGCGTTCGGGGCGGTTTTTGCAAGCTTTATTACCTGCACTGCATGCCGTGTTGTCATTGGCGAAGACTGGACAAAGGGGCACAGCCACTGTGATTCCTGCGGTCATGAACTGTCGACATTAGACCTTATCCCGGTCATCTCTTGGCTGGCACTCAAGGGTAAGTGCCGTTATTGCGGGGCGAAGGTTCCTGCCAGAGATGTTATCTTTGAGATCGTTCTGGGATTTGTGTTTGTCGGTACACTGGCATTCAACAGGGCGGTAGATCCTATGGTTATCCAAACGCTGGTGTTGGAAGTGATATTATTGGGGCTCTCACTTGCCGACTTTGATAATCACATCATCCCGGACGGCTTCCTTCTTGCTATGCTGATCGTTTGGATCCTGTTCGTCGGATTTATGCCTGATACTGCTGCCTACGCACTTGACGGTGTTCTGGCGGCTGTTGTTATCCCCGGGATACTTCTTGCTGTATCCGCATTGCTTAACAAGGCTCTTAAGAAGAGCACTCTTGGAATGGGCGATGTTAAGCTCTTTGCCTGCTGTATGCTGTTTACCGGGCTATACCGCGGTGTTCTGACAATGTTCCTTGCAAGTGTTATCGGCTTGATCTTCGTAGCGATCTCACAAAAGAAGAAGATTGCATTTGCACCTGCAATATCTATCGCGACTGTTATAAGCCTCGTTTTTGGAGGCACACTTCTTAATATGTATTTTAGTTTGATAGGAGGATAAGATTTTGGGTAAGAGCAGTGTACTTGGAATCGATATCGGCAACTACAGCCTTAAAGCGGCTGAGTGGAAGAACGGCCATCTCAAAGACTTCGATGTCTTTGACATGCCGGGCAATCTCGTAAGGGGCGAGGAGATAATCGCATATGAGGCGTTGGGTGATTTCCTTCATGATGCGGTTAGAAAGCGCTTCAAGACTCATGATGTGGCTCTGGTCCTGCCGGACTCTCAGTGCTATATCAGAAGGCTTAAGATGCCGCTTATGACGGAGCAACAGCTTGCCGTAAATCTTCCTTATGAATTCCATGATATCGTTAAGGATAATGCCGACAGCTTCATCTTCGATTATTCGATAATCGGAAGATCTTCTGACGGAAATAACGAGCTCCTTGATATGACTGCTGCGGCGGCAAGCAAGGAACTCATCGATAAGCTTAAGGATGTTTTTGCAAGAAACGGATTCAGGCTGGTCAAGGTCGCTCCCAGAGTTATTTCGACCGGCAAGCTCATCCAGGCTGTATCTCCCTTTGACAAGGACAAGGATTTTGCCACGCTTGATTTGGGTTACGAGTTTACCAAGATCGATATCTACAAGGGCGGTGTATATGACCTTACAAGAACGATCGAACTCGGTATGGCTCATGTCGAAGCAGCTGCAGGCTCATTCCTCAAGTGTGAATCCCATTCGGCAAGGATGAGGATGCGCGAGAACGAGAAGGGTGTCCTTGACAGCGAACAGGTAAGAGGCGTTTTCGACAGCATCGCAGTCGAGGTCATGAGAGCCGTCAACTACTATACCTTTGAGAATCCCGAGAACACTCTCGACAACTTCTATATCTACGGCGGAGGTGCGAGATATAAGCAGTTCGAGGATGCCATCAAGAATGCGGTGCCTCTGAACATCATAAAGTTCCTTGGCAATGATTCCAAATACAATGTTCGCGACTCGCTTAACGACGGACTCGCAGCTGTCGCGATCGGAATGAAGCTGGGAGGTAGGTATGAGTAATAATACGCAGGGTGGAAACCCTTTAAACAAGCCTATCGGTGGTACAAAGAAAGGCAAGTATCCCGATAAGGAAGTTATCAATTTCATCAAGCACGAGAAGAAGAGTTCGGACGGAAAAGCTCTTGCAATCTTTGCTTTGTTCATGGCGGCCCTTCTGGTCTTCATCTACTTCGGTGTCATCAAGCAGCTGCAGCGAATCGATGAAGCAGAGATGCAGTTCAGGCAGGCTCAGGATGAGCTTAATGAATTGAAAGAACAGAATGAAGCTATGGCTGATATCGAGGAAGAGTACAATTCCCGTGTCGAGATGTATTACACCGATGAGGAATTGGAATATTCCAACCGTAAAGAGATCATCGATATGCTCAATGATGACGTCGTTCCTTATCTCGACAACATAACGGTTAATGTTTCAGCTGACAATGAGATCAGCATTACAGCAAATCAGGCTGATTTTGTTACTGTCAGCACGGTGCTCAGCAATCTTCAAAATGATAACAGGATATATACTGCAAAAGTTATGACTTCAGATCAGCAGAATGATGATGAGACGAGCGGTAAGACTTATACCGTTGATGCCACATATAAGATTGTTTGGAATACAGAAGATACCTCAGAAAGCGAGGTGAACTAAGATGCTTAATCATAAATTCACGGCTCGTGAAGCCGGCGTAATCCTTTTACTTATAGCGGTCGTTATTGGATATGTATATTACTATGTGGTTTATCAGTGGTTTGAAAACCAGGTAGCAAGTTATAGCACGCTCGAGATTGAGGATGAAATCTTACTCGAGGAGCAGAAAGCCTTCAAGCTTAAGAAGATGCAGGCTGAACTCGAGAACGGTGATGATAATACATCCATTTTGGCTGTATACAACAACCAGAGTGCGGAGATCCTCGCACTTAACGATATCCTTGTCGGCAATGCCAACTATATTTCGATCACATGGAGTGACCCTGAACTTACCGGCACGATCGTCAGAAGAGATGTAACCATATCATTTACGGCGGATAGCTATGAGGAGGCAGGTGACCTTATCAAGGCTATCGCCGACTGTGAATACACACTGCTCATTGTTGATATGTCCATGAATGAGGATTCGGTCGCAACAATCATACAGCCGGAAGTTACCCCAACACCTGAGCCTGTCGAGGTCCCCGCTGATATTGAAGCAACTGAGGAAGGCGAAACTGATGTTGACACCGCAGAGACGGCTGAAGTGGAAGAAGCTCCACAGCCTACTGCGACCGTAACACCTCTGGTCGGAAAGAAGGCCACTTATGTAACTATTACTGTCAGATTCTTTGAAACGACAGATGGTGCTACAAACCTTAATGGTTTGGTTCAGCCGGCACCGGTAGTAACTATAGCTGATGATGATGACGGTCTCCCTTCAACAGCAGAGATCAACGATCAGATCAACGGCGATTGATCCGGTAATTCAATTCAAAAGCAAAACCCGTCTCGTTTGAGGCGGGTTCTTTTTTGCTTATAACAATTTAATGCTTGGACAGATCCATTCCGAACTCTTCCGCCACCTCGCTCTTATCGGTCCATCCGATATAGTAAGCAGTGATCTCAGTGAGTTCATTGGATATATGGTCGTAATAGGGAAGACCGGTCTGGTAATCGTACGTCACATACATGATTTCGTTGGGCAGGTTTTCCTGAACATATTCCACGAGCTCCTCCGTGGTTCCGCAGTTGTTCCCGAAATCATCCGCCTTGTACAGATCCGGTGCCCCGAACGTGTGCAGTATCTCATGCGCATAGGACGCAGGATTTTCCTCTCCGTCAATACCGTTGCAGTATATCCTGCAGAACTCATAGGGATAGGCAAAACCCTCTTCGCAGACAATCGTGCTCGAGTTCCTGTTGAAATTCGAAGGCGTGTTAACGAAAAGCATATACACGACACTGTTGGCTCCGAACTCGGACTTGATCTCGTCTATCGGTGCGATGTTGCCCGCGATATACTTCCATACCTCCTGGATTCCCTGCATATCGGAGTTGACGAGGATGTCGTCGGACATTTTCGCCTCGTAGTACAGGCCCGGGTTAACCGTCCAGTCGCACTTGAAGTCAACAAACTTGTTCCAGGAAGATGCCTCCGTCTCGATCCAGGATGTGGCAAGCTTGAGGAAACCCAGAGTCTGCGAGATTGTCTGCTTGTCGGCCGGGTCTGTGAAGTCCCATGAGTATGAAGGAGTAGACACATATATTGATACGACGGCGACAATTCCTTCGCAGCTGTCGGCAGAACCGTGCGGCAGCTGCGGCGGTGTGGTTACTTCAGTTGCCGAAGTCTCGCTGATGCCCGTGGAGTCATACAGTCCGGGCCGTATATAGCAGCCCGTGAGCGCGAACGTCAAACAAATAATAAATATAACAACTGTATATCTTATCTTCATAGACAGAATTATATCTATATAACATGCCGGGCTCAAATCTTTGGCAAATGTGCACCCTTACAGAAAACTGTGGATTTGATATGTTAAGTGTATGGCAAAGATGACTGACATGACTAAAGGAAACCCGATGAAGCTTATCGTGAGGTTCACGATACCGCTTTTCTTCGGCAATGTTTTCCAGCAGCTCTACAACATGGCGGATTCCGCCATCGTCGGGCAGAAACTGGGCGTTGAGGCGCTTACTTCCGTCGGGCAGAGTGCTTCTATCACATTCCTCATCATCGGTTTCTGCATGGGTACATGTGCGGGGTTCGGCATCCCGATATCGCAGCGTTTCGGCGCGCGCGACATGTCCACCATGAGAAAGTATGTCTACAACAGCCTGTATCTTGCTGCGGCTATCGCGGTCATCCTGACCATTACATGCTGCAGCCTGACAGGGCAGATCCTGCGCATGATCAACACCCCCGACGTGTACATGGATAATGCCTATAAGTACCTGTTCATTATTTTTGCCGGACTGCCGTGCACGGTGCTGTACAACATTGCCGCATCGATAGCCAGGGCAGTAGGAGATTCGAAGACTCCGTTCGTGTTCCTTGTTATCTCAGCAGTGCTCAACGTCGGTCTGGATTTCCTGTTCATCTTCGGATTCAATATGGGAGTCGAAGGCGCAGCCATCGCAACAGTAATATCCCAGGGCGTCTCGGGCCTCATGTGCCTGATCAAGCTCCTTACAAAATACCCTGAACTCAGGGACAAGAAAAAGAACTACCTGCACCTTAATTCAAAGGCCATAGGCGTTCTCATCAAGATGGGCGTTCCGATGGGCCTGCAGGCTTCTATCACGGCAGTAGGTTCGATTCTGCTCCAGATTGCGGTCAACGGTCTCGAGAACGTCTATATCCAGGCGTACACGATTGCCATCAAGGTCAAGATGCTGTTCATCCCGATGTTCGATTCGCTCGGCACAGCGATGGCAACTTACGTCGGCCAGAACTACGGCGCGGGTGACTTCTCCAGGATCAAGCGCGGCATCAGGGATGCTGTCATAATCGCGGTGAGCTGCGCGGCTGTCACGATGGCGGTCATCACATTCTTCGGAAGGTACATCATCATGGTTTTCGTCAAAGCGGGTGAAGAAGGCGTCGGTGCAGTCGTAGACGCTGCTTACCAGTACATCTTCATCGACGTCATGTTCGTTGCCATCCTCGCATTGCTGTTCATATTCAGGTATTCTATACAGGGTATCGGTAAGAGCCTTACAGCCATGGCCGCGGGTTTCATGGAGATGGCGGCGAGAGTCACGATGTCGCTCTTCGTAATCCCGTTCGTCGGCTGGACAGCGGCCTGCTTTACCGATCCGCTCGCATGGGGCGGAGGCATGATCTACTGCACGATCACCTTCTTTATCCTCATGCACCTGAAACAGAAGAAACACAGCACATCATAAACACCGGAGGGCACTGCCATGAGATATGAGTTTACGGACAAGAACGGTACTTTCCTTGCAAAAGATACAGGCGATACCAGTTTCCTTTATCTGCCTATAGCTTCTCCTTCCGGAGTGTTAAGCTGCATCACGCCTACGGGAAGAGGCGATTCCAGGCTTTCCCAGAATCAGTACCTGCTTCCCCCGGCAGTCGTCGAGGAGCTCCAGGAGTCGATGTACGGCAGGAACTTCTGGTTTGATATTGAAGGCATAGGTCTTCGCTCCGCATTCGGTTTCTCTCTGGCACAACTTGCTGCAGAAGATACAATGACGCTCGAGGGCGGAATGCTCTGGCAGAAGACTTCTCTCGAGGTTGCTGAAGGCGTTGTCTGCGAGACATTGGACTTCGCACCTGTAGGCACGGCGCGAACGGAAGTCATGCAGGTCCGCATAACCAATAACAGCGGCAGCGAGATCAAGTTCACACCTTCCGCTGCTGTCCCGATCTTCGCCCGCGGCGCAGACCACATAAGAGACCACAGGCATGTAACTTCGCTCCTTAACGTTATTCGTGTCAAGGACATCGGCGTTGAGGTCGAGCCCACAATGGCTTTCGACGAGAGGGGACATCACAGGAATTCTGATATTTATGCTGTTTACGGAAGAGACGGTGAGGGTAATGCTCCTGCTGAAGTGTTCCCGACAGTCATTTCTTACACCGGCGAGGGCGGCAACCTGCTTAATCCCGCAGGTGCCAAGACAGGAGCTGCAGGCATGGCCGCAGGTTCCGTCGTAAACGGCGAGGAGGCTTTCGCAGGACTCAGTTTTGCCCCTAAGACACTGGCGGCAGGCGAGAGTGCGGTATATAACGTGGTGATGAGTTTCGGTGCGGAGGGATATGAGTACCTTGACAGCACCAATGTCGCATCTGCGTTTGACGCTCTGAAAGAATACTGGAAAGACCAGAAGATAATCCACACGGCGACCGGCGACGGGAAGTTCGACGGATGGATGGAGTGGGTCAGCGTGCAGCCGCAGCTTCGTAAGCTCTACGGATGCTCATTCCTGCCTTACCACGATTACGGCAGGGGCGGAAGAGGATGGAGAGACCTCTGGCAGGATTCGCTCGCACTGCTTCTCCGCGATCCTTCCAAGGCCAGAGAAGACCTTGTAAGTTACTTCGCGGGCATCAGGACGGACGGATCCAATGCGACTATCATCGGCACTAAGCGTGGCGAGTTCATTGCTGACCGCAACGGCATCGCGAGAGTGTGGATGGATCACGGTTTCTGGCCGATGTTCACGGTCAACCTTTACCTCGAGCAGACAGGAGACTATGATTTCCTTTTCGAGGAGCAGCCGTACTTCAAGGACAGACAGATAATGAGAGGAGAAGCCACAGATGACGGCTTCGATCCTTCGGAAGAACCCAAGCAGAAGACAGCTTCAGGCGAAGTATATGCCGGCAGCGTGATAGAGCACCTTCTCGTGCAGCAGGCAACGCAGTATTTCGACCGCGGCGGGCACGGCAACATGAGGCTTAGAGGTGCTGACTGGAACGATGCCCTCGACATGGCTTCCAAGAGAGGCGAGAGCGTCGCATTTACGGCCGCTTACGCCGGTTCCATCCAGATCCTTGCAGACATGATCAAGGCTTCCGGAAGAGAGAAAATCGCTGTATTCGAGGAGCTCGCTTCACTTCTGGATTCTGCTGATTCTGATGTTGCAGCTCTGCCGTCATGCCTTGCGGATTATGAGAAGAAAGTTGCTTCCCGTGTTAGCGGCGCGCGTGTGGAGATATCTGCTTCGGATCTTGTTGCCAAGCTTGAGCGTATGTCCGAGTCGATCAAAGAACATATCAGGGCAAACGAGATCGTTACCGACGGCGAAGGCCTGTCCTGGTTCAACGGTTACTATGACAACGATGCAGAGAGAGTCGAGGGAGTGATTAACGGCGGTGTCCGTATGATGCTCACTTCTCAGGTTTTCACGGTCATGTTCGGCACTGCGACCGATTCCATGGTGGAAGAAGTCATCAAGGCAGCAGACAAATACCTGTATGCGCCCGCACTCGGAGGCTACAGGCTCAATACAAACTTCAACGAAGTCAAGATGAACATGGGCAGGGCGTTCGGTTTTGCTTTCGGCGAGAAAGAGAACGGCGCAGTGTTCTGCCACATGGCGGTCATGTACGCGTATGCGCTGTATTCCAGAGGATTCGCGCGTGAGGGCTTTAAGGTCTTCGATGCACTTTATAAGCAGAGCGTCGCAGAAGGTCCTGACGGCGGCAGGATGTATCCGGGAATCCCCGAGTACTTCAACGGCACGGGCCGCGGAATGTATCCGTATCTCACGGGTGCTGCGAGCTGGGCGGTCATGCTCGTTCTCAAACAGATGTTCGGTGTGTCGGGGCGCGGCGGATGTCTCGTACTGTCTCCGAAACTTATCGCTGACCAGTTCGGTTCTGACGGCAGGGCGGAAGTCTCGCTGTATCACGATGGTCATCCGCTGAAGGTCACTTATGTGAACGCCGGCCGCAAGGATTACGGTTCGTATGTGATCTCTAAGGTTACTGTTAACGGTACTGAATATATATGCGGCGGCGCGGAGTTCGAAGTCCCGGCGGAGAGCCTGGGTGCGGGCGAGAACGGGATCGTAGTCGAACTCAGGTAAGCAGAAGTCCGAATTCCAGATTCTGTTCCCGTATAGTCTGGAACAATATCTGGAATAATCAGTCAAATCACTGTTTTTTCCAGAATTTGTCCCTGCATAGTCTGGAATGATTTCCGGAAATACCGGCAGTATTGGCGTTATTTCCAGAATATGTCCCTGCATAGCGGGGAGTTAATCTGGAATTTCTTTGGAAAACTCCGCAATACAAAATTAACAGTTATATTCTTGTAAAACCGCTATACTGTTACTATCTAACATCCAAGGGAGGAATCACATATGGCAAACAAGTACGCTGGCACACAGACAGAGAAGAATCTCCAGGCTGCATTCGCAGGCGAGTCTCAGGCAAGGAATAAGTACACATATTTCGCATCAAAGGCTAAGAAGGAAGGTTTCGAGCAGATCGCAGCCATCTTCCTCCAGACAGCTGATAACGAGAAGGAACATGCGAAAATGTGGTTCAAGGAACTCGAGGGCATCGGCGACACCGCCCAGAACCTTGGTGCAGCAGCTGACGGCGAGAACTACGAGTGGACAGACATGTACGAGGATTTCGCTAAGACAGCCGAGGCTGAGGGTTTCCCGGCTCTCGCTGCCAAGTTCAGACTCGTAGGTGCTATCGAGAAGCGTCACGAAGAGCGTTACAGAGCACTCCTCAAGAACGTTGAGGCTCAGGAAGTCTTCGCTAAGAGCGAGGTCAAGGTCTGGGAGTGCAGAAACTGCGGTCACATCGTAGTCGGCACAAAAGCTCCCGAGGTCTGCCCGGTATGCGCTCATCCTCAGAGCTATTTTGAAGTAAGCGCAGAGAATTATTGATCTGCAGTCAATACCGAGAATTAAGGGACCCTGCGGGGTCCCTTTTTGTTAGCTTATTTCCCGCTGTTTGGTGTAGGGAATCCGAGCTGTTCCAGGATGCTGTCTATCCTTCCTCTGTGATCATCATTGTCTTCAGTCGTGTAGACGACAATGAAGGAATTGCCGGCCCAGTACCAGCCGCCGTAGCAATATCCGTACATGGGATAATCGTTGATCGTACCGTCCAATGTGAAGTAACAGTATTCGTCTTTGAATTCTTCAGTTTCCTTTCCGTCAAAGACACCTGACGCCTCATAATAAGACGCGTATACTTCATCAAACATATCCTTTGCGTCTTCTTCACTGTCTGTGGTCCACAAATAGGCAACAACGCAGTTATAGTAGACGTCATCCTTTTTGCGGATATCATTGCCGAACGAAACGCACTCTGTATCACCGTCACCCATTCCGGTGTAGGTAAAAAAATCGTTCTTATCAGCCATGACATGAGCATCCATGATGGCCTTCTCGAATTGATCCTTGGTGATGCTGCGGACTCCCTTCTTTGCGCAGGACGCTATGGAGAGGACCATAGAGCCCAAGAGTACAACAGACAGTACCTTCTTCATTAACTTACTCATAATTAGTCCTCCCTTGGATGAATTATTAGCCTCATAATACATTACGAACTGTAATCATTACAATGTCCAGGACACGCCCGCGCCTGTGGTACAGGCGCAGTGATTGTGGTAAACTTAAATAGTCAAAATTTTATGATAATGAACCATTTTCAGTTAAGCAGAACAGTTTTTGAGGGAGGTCTACAATGCAAGTCAAAACCATACTTAAGAAGTTTACTGCAGCGACTCTTGCGGCATCATTTGCAGTCGCATTGCTGCCGAATCTGTTCGGCAATACCGTTATGGCAGATACCGTCAAGAATAAGAGCAACACCTGTCTCGGGGTATCCGGAATAACCAAGCCGTCCAAGCCTGCCAGTGATTCATCGTATTGGTCCGGAAGCTATGTGTATTTCGGCACCTATGAAGGCAACCCAATCAAATACAGGGTTCTTGCCAAAGGATCCACCGTACACACTTCTTCCAAGTGCCTGTTCCTTGACTGTGATACCGTTCTGTTCAGTTCGGAATTTGATAATGCATCAAACAAATGGAAAGGAAGCGATCTCAAAGAGTATCTTAATAACGATTTCCTGATCGGATTCACGGACGTTGAGCAGGATGCCATCGCAAGCAGCAAAATATCCTCTCACACATATCAGGAGGGAACGACCGCAGGAAAAGTGTCCAACTGGACAGCAAATTATGTTAAGAACTACATTGCACTGACCGGTGAGAAGGTCTTCGTCCTTGATGCTGAAGACGCATCTAATATCTCCTACGGATACAGTGTCTCGGATGAGCGGTGCAATAACAAGATCAAGACCGGTGCTGCTAACGGCAATTGGTGGCTCCGTTCGATCATTCAGTCATCTACCCAGCTCGCATGCTCAGTTGACAGTAGCGGTGAGATATCCGGCGAAACTGTCTCAAGTACAGATGCGATCGGCGTTGCACCCGCAATGAACATAAAGCAGTCATCGATCATGTTCTCTACAGCCGTCAGCGGCGATATGGGGGCTGCCGGTACAGAGTATAAGCTCACATTATTGGATGACAGTATTGAATGCTATATTCCGGAAGATGTTGCTCCGTTCATAGATGGCTCTTATGTATATCTCTATACTGAGGGTTACAACTATTCCAGGACATCTGTTCTTATCCTCGACAAAGAATACGGAACTTCCGGTGCGCAGATCCTTTTTTATGATGATCTTTATAATGAGTCTATATACGACTTTGCTTTTGATTTCGGTTCAACCGGCCTTGATCTGAATGAGTGGGGTTCATCTTATCATGTATATATTATTGGCGAACTGACCAGTGATTCTGCATATGAGACAGATTATGCCTCCACTCCGGTCGAAGTTGATGTTCCGATACAGCAGGCTCAGCCGGAAGATTTCCTTTCGACCGGTGTTGCGCATGTCCAGGATAAGGGTAATGTCACATCAACAGTTGACAGCGAAGGATTCCTGACACTTGGCACAGTCGGAGAGGGCAAGCGGCTTGAATCTATAACGATCAATTTCACAAACCCGACACCTTATTCAGGAACACTTCAGTACAGAGTTCATGTTCAGGATATCGGCTGGATGGATTGGGTCGATGCAGGCAGCCCTGCCGGAACCAGCGGCCAATCCAAGCGTATCGAAGCAATCGAGATGAGACTGACCGGCGAGCTTGCTGATTATTATTCAGTTGAATATTGTGTCCATATCCAGGATTACGGTTACAACCAGGGCTGGGTAAAGGATGGCGCTCTTGCCGGAACGACAGGCGAATCCAAGAGGATCGAAGAGATCACGCTCTGGATCGTACCCCAGGGTTGGGAAGACTATACATATGTTAAGTACAGAGTACATGTCCAGGATTTTGGCTGGGAGAGTGAATATGCGTATGACGGTGAGATGAGCGGTACCAGCGGTCAGGCCAAGAGACTTGAGGGTATTGAGATCTGCCTCGAGGGATTGGAGTATTCCGGCGGCATCCGTTATAAGACTCACGTCCAGGATTACGGCTGGGAGACCTCATGGTCTTATGACGGCGAGATGAGCGGCACCCAGGGTGAGTCCAAGAGGCTCGAAGGCATCATGATCGAACTGTACGGTGAGATCGCAGATTACTATGATGTCTACTACAGAGTACATGCTGAAGATATCGGATGGCTCTCATGGGCCTGCAATGGTGATCCTGCGGGAACAGCCGGAAGGTCAGCAAGACTCGAAGCTATCCAGATCGTTCTGGTTCCCAAGGGCGAACCGGTTCCCGGCAACACATATATGGGTATCACATCTGTTGACCCCATGTGCTTCGTTGAAGGGTTTGACGAACCCGTAGGATAAGGAAAACAGCAAAGGCGGTCCGTTTCGGCGGACCGCTTTAATGTGTACAAGACCGAATCCGCACATGCCGCACTTGTGCTATCATATACTCCAGTTTTATTGAAGGTTAGGGCAGCAGATGGACGGTGCTTTCGAAGAAAGATTAAAGGACATGCAGGTTACCGGGAAGATCACGAAGGACTTCCTGGACTATATCCTGCACGGCATGTCAGCAGAAGAGCGCGAAACGCTTTACAAGACCGCGCGGGAAACCTCGCAGGAGACATTCGGCAAGACTGTCTACCTTCGCGGCCTGATCGAATTTACCAATTACTGCAGGAATGACTGCTACTACTGCGGCATCCGGTGCGGCAACAGGAACGTCAGCCGTTACAGACTGACCGAGGAGCAGATCTTAAATTGCTGCGACAAGGGTGCCGAGCTTGGGTTCAGGACTTTCGTCCTGCAGGGCGGAGAGGATCCTTATTATACGGATGACAGGATCTGCGGTATCGTTCGCGCCATTAAGCAGGCACATCCGGACTGCGCGGTAACCCTTTCCATCGGCGAGAAGGAATATGAGAGTTATCAGAGATTCTACGATGCGGGCGCAGACAGATATCTCTTGAGACATGAGACTGCCAACGAAGAACACTATGCCATGCTCCACCCGGAGAACCTGTCGGGCGCACACAGAAAGCAGTGTTTACGAGACCTCAAGAAGATCGGGTTCCAGGTGGGATGCGGAATAATGGTCGGTTCGCCGTACCAGACGACGGGGCACATATACGAAGACATCATCTTCATGCAGGAACTTCAGCCGCACATGATCGGTATAGGTCCGTTCCTGGCTCACAAGGCCACGCCTTTCAAAGATGAGAAGGACGGCTCTGCAGAGCAGACTATCGCACTGCTGGCTGTCCTGAGACTGCTTTTTCCCAAGGTCCTGCTGCCCGCGACGACTGCGCTCGGAACGGCTGATGCACTGGGAAGAGAGAAAGGCATCCTTGCAGGTGCGAACGTCATAATGCCGAACCTTTCGCCTTCGGATGTGCGCGACAAGTACCTGCTCTACGACGGCAAGATCTGTACCGGCGAGGAGGCAGCAGAATGCAATGCCTGCCTCAGGGCACGCATGGAGCGGATAGGATACAAAGTGGTAAGCGACAGGGGAGACCACCCCGATTTTATGAAGGGATAAACCATGAAGATACGCACAGCTGAGCAAACTGATTTCGGGACGGTAAAGGCGATCACGCAGGGCACGATACATGCCGTGTACCCGAAATACTATCCTGCGGGTGCGGTGCAGTTCTTCTCCGATCACCATTCCGATGAGAAGATCATGCGCGATATTGCTGATGGGACCGTCTACCTTCTCATAACGGATGACGGTATTCCCGCGGGTACGGTTACTCTGACGGATAACGAGATCGACAGGCTTTTCGTGCTGCCGGAGTATCAGGGCAACGGCTTCGGCAGAGCTCTTCTGGATCTTGCGGAAAGCAGGATCGCGGAGCAATACGACACTATAGTCTTACACGCATCCCTCCCGGCGAAAAACATCTACCTCAAGCGCGGCTTTAAAGAAAAAGACTACAATACCCTGGATACCGGTCACGGCGACTATCTGTGCTTTGACAGGATGGAGAAGAGGGTAAGGTAAGTCGGCATTTATCCGGCAGTTATGTTAAGATTAATTGATACATTCTTAGTGGAATAAGGGGGTATTGGTTATGGGATACAGTTTCTTTAAGATCACGAAGCTCAAGGAGAATTTCAGGCTTAAGCTGAATAACTTTGTGAACTCTTTGGGTCCGGCTATCAGCGACGGCAGGAGTATTCCCTTTGCCGACAATGACATCAGCTATGTGCTTAAGCTCCAGCATGACCGCATCAAAGAGAAGGGGCTTGACCTGGACATGGAGATCTATGACAGGGACAAGGAGCACAATGCTACGGTCGGTTCAGAGTGGAAAGATGCACACTACGAGAGCTATGTCTGCAACGAGCAGTTAGGCATCAAGCGGAAGTTCACCAGAGACGGCAAAAAGATCTACTCGGATAACATAAGGAGCGTCTTCTATGCGACGATAACGGATGTTACCACAGGCATTCATCCTGACGATGAGACGATAAGCTGCCCGAACTGCGGTTCAGTAAGTACGGTAGCGCAGATCCAGGGCGGATGCCCGTACTGCGGCACAGTGTACAAGATGGACGACCTGTTCCCGAAGGTAACCGGTTACTACTCGCTTGAAGACGTCGGTATCGCAGGCGACGAGCACAAGGCAAGCATGAGGCTGATCGTCATAATCACCGGTCTGGTCTTCGGCCTGCTGCCGATTGTTTTAAATTTTCCGCAATTCCTTGAAATGCTGGGAGGAGAAACGGAGCATATCGAGTTGTTCCTGGGCGCATTCATACTCTTTCCCGTCGGACTTTTGGCCGGATATTTCTTCTACAGCATCTGCCTTTTTATCAGACTGATCGCGGTAGGTTCCAGGCAGTCATCCGGTAAGTGGGGGACTATCGGATCCAGGGCGAAGTTTGAACAGAGGATGAGAGCATACAGCCCGGAGTTCTCTTTCGAGTACTTCACGAGCAAAGCGATCTCCCTTATCAAGACGGCGGTCTATGCCCCGAACGAGCAGGAACTGCTCTTCTACAAGGGCGAACCTCTCGATCCGGAGTTCAAGGACATAATCGATCTAAATTACGGCGGTGCTTTAGGCGTTGTCGGTATCAAGGAAGAGAACGGACTGGTTACCATTACGACGGATGCTTTCTTCGATGTGCTCTATGCCGCTGGCGACAGGATAAAGAGCAAAAGAGCCAAATACAGGGCGGTTTTCCAGAGAAGAACGGATATCCCGATCGATATGCAGTTCTCCATGACGAAGATCCAGTGTCCGACATGCGGAAGCAGCTTCAATGCCATTCAGAACAAGATGTGTCCTTACTGCGGAAACGCATATGATATTATTTCGCAGGACTGGGTCCTGACAGACCTGTGGAGAGAATAAGAGGTTAATATGATCGAACAGATAACAGATAAAGCAACAAAACAGGCGACTGCAAGAAAGATACTTGAAGCTCTGCACGACTGGTTCGAGGTCGACGAGAGCCGCGAGCAGTATATAGCAGAGTGCATTGACCAGATATTCATTGCTGACAAGGAAGACGGCAAATACGTCGGTTTCCTCTGCCTTAAGCAGACCGGCAGGGAGACCGTCGAATTGGCTGTCATGGGTGTCCTCAAGGATTATCACCGTTCAGGGATAGGAAGGAAGCTTTTCGAGGAGGCGAGAAGAGTTGCCAAGGAGGAAGGCTACGAGTTCATGCAGGTCAAGACCGTGAAGATGGGCGTGTATGAGGACTACGACATAACCAACCGTTTCTATCTCGCGTGCGGCTTCAAGGAACTCGAGGTAATAGAGCAGGTCTGGGGCAAAGAGAACCCCTGCCAGATCTACGTTATGTCTCTGGTGTAAATCTTATCCGGCGAAAAGAATGAGTGTGCCGAGTGCGACGAGCATTTGGCACATTCCGTTTGAAGCCTCGAGGATCCAGTGGATCTTCGGGTTCTTGAGGTCTGCCTTGATACCGATCCCGCACAGCATCAGGAAGAGCAGGCCGAGCACGAACCTCAGCAGCATGAGACCTGACACCAGTATGCCTGAATTTACGCAGAATACGAGGCTGACGGGCATCCTGAACTTTATCACGCCCAGTCCGACCAGCACCTTGCCTGTCGGTATGATCAGCCCGAAAATGATCGAGAAGACCGCACCCGCCAGAAGGATGACGTTATAGGGAAGGCCCATGCTGTCATATGTGTTGCGGACTATGGTAACCATAGTAACGGTGTAGAAGACCGGATTAACGTAATCCAGCAATCCCAACGGTACCGAGAACTTGTTGAAACTAGAATCAGCCATATAACAGCTATTATTGTACAGATTTAATTCAATAAAATATTCATACTTTATCCATAGGTATTTTGGTTTTCGCGTGTAGAATAAAGTTATCAAATAGTAGAAATCAGCACAGCAGACACCGGTTCAAGGAATTCTTTTCTATGGATAGCGCAGCCAACCAGAAAACTAACACCGGCATCAAACCGTCGCCTCTACATCAGGCGCTGCTATATCTCGTAAAGAATGCGTACTCGTTTACCTCTGCGGTAATGGGCCTTGTCCATGCCACACTCGTCATCATCTTCTGGTTTGCAGGGGTGGAAGAGTTGGTCATCTTCAATCTTGTCAGCGTCATCATATACATCTTCTGCACAATCCTTTGCAAGCTGAATCATATCATGACGGTATACGCGGCCATCATAATCGAAGTCACGGTATATACCGCCGTGTCCACTTACTATGTCGGACTGCGCTGCGGTACTTATTGTTTCCTGTTCTCGATCATCCCGATTATCATCTACTTCGGTTCAAGCCTGTTCAAAGGAAAGAACAGGTGGGGTGTGGTTTTCGTGCTGTTCCTGAACTTCCTGTGTTTTATCCTGCTGTATGTCAGGTTCTTCAATGAAGCACCTGCCTATGCCGTATCTCCTGAGATCATGCTGATACTGGTCATATTCTCTGCGTTTGCCATGGTGTTCTCAGTCATGTTCTATAATGTGATGTTCATCTTCTCTTCCGAGAACCAGGTTATCATTCTTAAGCAGGAGAACAGGCAGCTGTCTGCTGACGCCCAGGAAGATCCGCTTACAAGCCTTCTGAACCGCCGTGGGTTCCTGCCGCTGGTAAAAGATATTATGGATGACGAATCCAAGCATTTCTGCATAGCATTCTGCGATCTGGATGACTTCAAGCGCGTTAACGATTCGTACGGGCACGAAGCGGGCGACGAAGTATTAAAGCACATTACGAGAATGATCAAGCGCGAGCTTCCCGGATGCGATATCTGCAGGTGGGGCGGAGAAGAATTCGTTATCCTTCTTAAAGATTCCACTCTGATCATGGCAAAGGGCCAGGTCGAGCGTCTGAGAAAGTCGATCGAATCCAATCCGACGACATTCTTCAGCAAGAAGATCTTCGTTACCACAACGATAGGGCTTGAGGAGAACCTCAAGATATACAATGATCCCGAGAGCATCATCAAGGCAGCCGATAAGCGTATGTACTACGGCAAACAGCACGGTAAGAATATTCTTGTCTTTGAAGATGCCGAAGAGGAACAGGCTGAGTAATCCATGAATAATGCCGGTTCTTTTCTGCTACATTGAGCGCTGCGGCATGCTTCAACGGGGACAAGGATGAAATAGACTTGCCGGAAATGATATGATTGTAAATATGATCCAAGGGGAGATAAGAGTATGAGACAGAACCTCAAAGCATTAACGGGAATTTTCGTTACGATCCTGATGGCTTTTGCCTACGGGACATATGTAAATGCTGATTCGGCTGATGCGTCAGACAACGGTGATGATACAGTCGAGACCATAACAGTCGAAGAGACGATGACGGTAACATCGGATTATGATAACGATGAACTGGCCGAACAGTATATCCTCAGCGAAATGTCAGACGACGATGATGTCTGCTATGCCGTCTATAACTATGCGTCTGTCCTGAGCACCGACAATGCTGCGGCATATAATTACATTAAGAGTCAGATCTCAAAGATCGCTGCAGGTGATATCACAAGTACTGTGATCACACTCCCGGAAGAGTTCTCTTATACTTTTACAGCATCCGAACTCGGGATCAGCAACCTTCGCAGCAATGTTTCCGAGATGAAGACAAAGGTTGCCGAGCGGCTTCCGATCAACCGTTCAGAGATCAATCAGGCGCTTCTGAACTCCTGTCCGTTCGATCTGTACTGGTTCGACAAAGAGATCGGTTCAGCTTTTACTTATGATCTGTCATACAACGCTTCGAGCGTAACCGTATCAGGATTTACTTTCAAATACGTGGTCGAGCAGGAATACAGATATTCTAACAACCAGTATATTGTTGATTCCAAATACGGCCAGTCTGTCAAGACAGCATCATCCAATGCCAACAGCATCATCAACACCTATGCGGCTCTTAACGATTACGATAAACTCCTTGCCTATAATGACAAGATCTGTGATCTGGTCGAGTATAATCACACCGCGGCGGATGATGACAGCATTCCTTACGGCAATCCCTGGCAGCTTGTATGGGTCTTTGACGGTGACTCTTCCACTAATGTTGTCTGCGAAGGTTATGCCAAGGCTTTCAAATACCTGTGTGACAAATCCACTTTTAATGATGTGAACCTGTATGTTTTGACTGTATCCGGCGTCGTTCAGTATTCGAGTACAAACAGCGGCGGACATATGTGGAATATCGTTCATATAGGCGGAAATAACTACATCGTGGATGTTACGAATAATGATATTCGCCCCAATGATTATTTTCTGATCGGAGCAACCGGAAGTGTTTACGGCGGATATTATCTTGCAGACGGTTCATACTACCCGTACAAGCAGAAGACACTGGATTTCTATCCGGAGTCGGCACTTGCGATCGCTTCAACAGACTATGTTCCTACGATCCAGCCTGATACCGTAGCCCTGACCAGCGGTCTTGCGCATGTGCAGGATATCGGAAATGTAGGCTATTCGCCTGATGCTTCAGGTGTCCTGACGCTTGGAACGACCGGAATGGGCAAGCGGCTCGAAGAGATTACTATCGGCTTTGTAAATACCACGGCATATTCAGGCAGTCTTCAGTACAGAGTCCATGTTCAGGATCTCGGATGGCTTGACTGGGTTGATGCCGGACAGCCTGCCGGAACGGAAGGTATGTCGAAGCGTATCGAAGCGATCGAGATCCGCCTCACAGGCGATCTGGCGAAGTATTATTCAGTCGTTTACTGCGTTCATATCGAGGATTACGGCGACGCACAGGGCTGGGTCCATGACGGCGCACTCGCGGGTACCACAGGCGAATCCAAGAGGATCGAACAGATCAAGATCAAGATCTTGCCTATAGGTGCTGATTCTTCAATGTCCGTTAAGTACAGGGTTCATGTTCAGGACTTTGGATGGGAAGGTTCATATGCTTCTGATGGCGCGATGAGCGGTACGAGCGGACAGTCCAAGAGACTCGAGGGTATCGAGATATTCCTCTCCGGCTGCCAGTACTCCGGCGGGATCAAGTATAAGACTCATGTCCAGAACATCGGCTGGGAGGGTTCTTGGTCTCAGGACGGCGAGATGAGCGGAACCCAGGGTCAGGCTCTCAGGCTTGAAGGCATCCAGATCGAGCTGTATGGCGAAGTCGCGGAATACTATGACATCTACTACAGGGTACATGCTCAGGATATCGGCTGGCTCTCGTGGGCAAAGAACGGTGAGTGTGCCGGAACGGCAGGAAGATCCGCAAGGCTCGAAGGCATCCAGATCGTCCTCGTGCCTAAGGGTTCACCTGCGCCTTCAGATACCTACTGCGGAATCACATCTGTAACATCCGTGGCTTTCGTTGAAGGATTCTAATGTGCAGAAAGCAATACTAATAAGAGCCGGTCTTATGGCCGGCTCTTTGCTTGGCTGATTCAAAAGTTACACTCAAGACTTACCCAATTGGGTAACTTCAGAAGTGAATATTGTTGTCGTCGATTACAAAAGAATAAATTATTACCCTAAGGAGTTACCCATCTGGGTAACTCTGATGTTGAATACAGGTGCTGTTGTCTACAAAATGGTAAATAGTTACCCTCAGGACTTACCCAATTGGGTAACTTCAACGTTAACTCTTAATAACCTTTTTCCCGGTTGACCTCATACTTCAGTGGTCTTCCGACAAGGAAGTTCTCCAGGTCTTCGCAGAACATCTCTACATTCCTGTCGAGCGTGTGCTTAAGTGTAAGATTGCCTGCGACATGTGGCGTGATCAGCAGGTTCTTCGTCTTCCACAACCTGCTGGCTGCAGGCAGGGGCTCTGTCTTGCATACATCGAGCGCGGCACCGGCCAAGAGTCCGCTGTCCAGAGCATCCGCGAGAGCGTCTTCATCGACCGCATTCCCGCGGCCGACATTAACGACATAGGCACCACGGGGGAGAAGTGCGATACGGGCGCGGTTAAGGATATCGTCAGTCTCGGGCGTTGCGGGAAGGCTCATCACGAGAAGGTCTGTCTCCGGAAGGATCTCATCAAGCCTGTCGGTCTTATAGACAGCATCGTACGACGGGTCATCGCAGATTCCGCTGCGGCACACACCTGTTATCCTTGCCGGTCCGAAAGCTCTCGCCCTTCTCGCAAACTCGTTTCCGATATCGCCGGTACCGAGCACGGTAATGTGTGAATCCTTGATCGAATCCTGCTGATAGTGATTATGCTCCCAATTGCCGTTCAATGATTCAGCATAATATGAAGTGATCCTGCGCATCATCATAAGGGTCACCGCAATTATGTGTTCTGCGATGGTAACTCCGTATGAGCCGGAGGAATTGCTGATGAGGCATTCATCGTTGGCAAATACACCGGGCTTCATCAGGTAGTCGACACCTGCGGAAGGAACGCACAGCCATTTGAGGTTTTTGTCCCTTTTCGCGATGCCCAGGCCAAACCCGTAGATCACATCAGGTTCTTCGAACCCTTCCGGAAGATCATTCTCAGAAGCGGTAAAGCAGACTTCGGCATTGAACCTGTCAGAAACAGCGGTGATCATGTCTTTATGTTCTTTCTCAATAACGGAACTGACAACAACTATCTTCATAACGACCTCCGTAACAGCATCATTATAGCAGAGCGCCTAGTGTTATAATTGTCATATCAATAGGGAACGGGGGGTATATCAATGCATAAATGGTATGACGAGGAATACGAATTTACCGTTGAAGTGACGGGTTTCTTACACGGAGACAAAACGGAGAAATACTGCCGCAACGGCGAAGAGATCGGCGACACATACAAATGCACATACGGCTGCCCCGTCAACAAGGACGGCTACGGCATCTGCTCGAAAACGATGATGATGCTCTATCCCGTAATGGAAGCCGTCAGGAGCGGCGGCGACCTCATCAATCTCGGCGGTAATGAGAAATATGAGAAGACTGTCGTATGCCCGGACGGATGCGTCATCTTCAAGCTGACCGCAAAGCCTCTCGGCAATGAGAACTTCCACAAGGGAGGGTTCTGGGAGTATCCGGATCAGACCGCACCGGATGAAGATAAGTAGGGTTTAAAAGGAGAACGGACATGAGGGCACTTATAGTCAACTGCAGTCCCGTAAGGACAGGCGCAACGGCGGAGATTGTTAAGATCGTCACGGAAGAGCTCTCTTCAAGATACGAGTGCAGGACCATATGCATAGATGATTATGATTTCGCTTTCTGCAAAGGCTGCAGATCATGCCACAGTACGGCCAAGTGTGTAATGGCGGACGCTCCGGTAATAATGGATATCATGAATGAATTCGCGGAAGCGGACATCATAGTGTCGGTCGCACCTTCGTATTGGGCGGATATCCCGGGACAGTACAAGTCATTCATCGACAGATGCACTCCGTGGTGCAACACACATGAGCCCCATGCAGCGATCCCTGCAGGGAAGAAGGGGTATGCGATCGCATTGAGGACCGGCCCCGGTATGCCTGAATGCGAGAGACTCATAGGAAGCATCGAGCATTTCTACGGACACCTGGAGATTGAGCCGTCAGGACATTTGGGCCTGACTTCGATCGAATTCAAGGATCAGGTCGAACCGCGAAGAATGGAGATAGCAGAGTTCTGCAAGAGTATTTAATGCAGGATTGCTTTGAGCTTATCGTCAGTCGTGAGCAGATCCTTGGCGAGCTGTCTGTATTTCTCCTCGTGCAGATATGTGTGGCGGTGCGGCTTCATTGAAGGCGCCATGTCTATTGCCTTGCTGTAATCCGCAGCTTTAAGATCCAGGGTAGCGCAGTAGTCCCAGAAGCCTGTCTTGGTAAAGATATTATCGACACGCTGCCAACGGTGGTCTGTGATCTTACACATGATGTATGTACCGATGCCGACCTGCACGCCGTGGAGCTGCGGACGCTCGAGGAATGAGTCCAGTGCATGGGATATCATGTGCTCGCTGCCGCTCGTGGGAGCGCTCGAACCTGCGATCTCGTTTGCGATGCCGCTCATGGCAAGGGAGTCGAGCAGCTCTTTGAGGAAGAGGTCTTCCTCGATTGATTCAAACGGCGTTCTTACGAAGGAATTAACTGCCTTCTTCGCGATCATGAAGGCGAAATCATTGACCTCGCCGTAACCCATGTCCTCTTCATGCTGCCAGTCGTAAGTCGAAGAGATCTTCGCGACCATATCGCCTACGCCCGAGTAGAGGAATCTTACCGGAGCGCTCTTGATGACATCGGTGTCGACCAGGATGCCGTATGCCATCTTGGCAGGAACTGATTTTCTGTGACCGTCGACCGTCAGGGACGCGGAAGAACTCGAGAAGCCGTCAGAAGATGAGCTTGTCGGAATGCTGATAAAAGGTATCCTCAGGATGTAGCCGATGTATTTCGCGGCGTCGATTACCTTGCCGCCGCCCATGCCGATGACAGCCTGAGTCTTGTTGGGAAGCTCGAACGCCAGATCCGTGATGTCTTTGAAGTCCACCGTATCCATCTCCTGATGGTGCAGTATGGTAACGCCGGCCTTCTCGCACGACTCGAAAACAGTATCCCCGAACATCTCCGTCAGGCCGTTGCCGAGGAGCAGGACCACCTGAAGTATTCCGTTCTCTGCCAGGTAATCTCCGATGTGCGCCGTTACGCCACGCTCTATCTTAAGTATCGAAGGGATCGAGATCTCGTCTTTGGCCATGGTAAGTACCTCTCTTTCAGTTTTAACCTATTACTCCGGGGACGACCTTGATAAGCTCGTCGAAACTGTTTATATACGGGACTTCGGTATCGATCTCGCCGAAACCGTACTTTGCATGAATGAACGGCAGACCCGCCTTTGCCGTGGCATCGTAGTCGCTCTGGATATCGCCGACATAGCAGGCGGCGGTAAGTCCGTTGCGCTCTGTGATGAGTCTGATGTTCTCATCCTTCTGCAGGAAATTGTTGCCGTAACATTCGATATCGTCGACGGGATCTTCCGCATGACCATAGGGAATCTTGTAGTATCCCAGGAAAGCCTCGATGTATCCCGCCTGACAGTTGCTCACGATATAGATGTGATATCCCATCTCCTTGAGCTTCGCCCACGTCTCGAGAACATTCTCGTACAGCACTCCGCCGTGCTCTCTAAGGTATGCGTTCTCATAGTCCTCACAGGAGGAACGAAGGGCATCCCTCTCAGGACCTTTCTCCGTATAGGTAAAAAGTGTATCCGCGATGACATCCATGGGCTTTCCCATAACGCCCTTGATATCGTCAGCAGTTATAATCTTGTCAGTATACCCGGCCTCGTGCACCTTTACAGTCCATGCCTCGGCAACGTTCTCGGAAGAATCCCAGACCGTGCCGTCCATGTCGAATATGATTCCTTTTTTATCCTTCATCTATGACTCCTTAAATCTTGCTTATGAGGTTTATTATACCAATAGCGGATTGATATAATGGTCTAATAATCGGCAAACGCGTAAGAATGGGAATTCTCATGAAGAAGACACTTAAAGACAAAGTATTCGCATATATAGCAAAAGAGTATCTCACAGATCCCGAGTATCCCTGGGAGAAGTACGATGACAGTGCAGTGTTCAGGCACAAGGACAACCTGAAATGGTTCGCGCTTGTCATGGATGTCGCAGGAGACAAGGTCGGGCTTAACAGCCCTGATGTTATTCAGGTTATCAACCTCAAGATCGATGATCCTGTACTGCACGATATCCTTGTGCAGCAGAAGGGGATAATACCCGCTTATCATATGAACAAGCAGCACTGGATAACGGTCAGGCTGAACGGCGATGTCCCGGAAAAGGATGTCTTCAATCTGATAGACATTAGCTATAATGCGACAGCTCACAAGAGAAAGAAACAGCGCTGAAAGCGCAATTAACTCACGACTGCTTCTTGTAGTATTCCTGCTTCTCGGCGTACATGTTCTCGTCGGATTCCTTTAGAAGATCGTCGATCGGCTTCTTGCCGTCTTCTGAATAACCGTAACCGACAGAACAGCTGTATTTGGTCTCGGCAACGATCGAGTGGATGCTTCCGGTCAGCTCGGCCACATCGGACTCCGATATCTTGCGGCAGACTATAACAAACTCATCACCACCGACCCTGTAGACAGGATGCTTGCGCTTAACTGCCTTGATCAGGCAATCGGCGAGTGTGGATATGGCCGTGTCTCCGGCGGCATGACCTTCGTTGTCGTTGATCTTCTTAAGACCGTTCATGTCTATGGAGATGAGAGCTTTGATCTCTTCAGGCTCTGTTGCAATGTCGGAGTAATATGCCTGACGGTTCAAAAGCCCGGTCAGGGAGTCTATCTTGGTTACCTGCAGGATCGAGAAGACATAGTATACGAACATCGATATGGCGATCGTCTCACAGAACAGAGGCAGATAATCACTGCCGATCAGGAACGGAAGTATCATTCCGGATACAAAGGCAAAAGCGAAGAAGACGATAGAGATCTTCTCAGTTGCCTGTTTTTTGCTGTGTTTGATCATTAAATAGATAAGCAAGACGCAATAAATGCCGACAACGATATAAGGGAAAAGGCCTAACGGGCCTCTGACCATCTGATTGGTCTCATCGATTCTGAATACGATGCCTGTCGGGATAGATATGAAATCGATCAGGGTAAGGACAAGTGCGGGAATAAAGACATACCAGCGCTGACGTTTGACGATGGTATAAATGATCTGCGCGACCAGGAAAGGAGTGGCACTGTATCTTATGGCGATAAGGATAGTCCTGACCAGGCTGTATTCATACAGATCGATTATCCTGAATTCTGCGAAGACCAAAACCGACAGGATAAGGACTTCGATGATAAGAGCATACATGCGCATGATCGTTTTCCTGTCCAGGAATACGGTCGAGATCAGAGAGACCGAGAATCCAAGAAGAACAAGTATAAGCGCCCAATTAGATGTAATGAATTCAGTAAACATATTGCCTTCCCAATATTGTAACTATTCTTGAATTATAAGGTTATCGCTATACAAGGACAATGAATTCCGCGCTTTGTTTAATAAAGATTTATAGTTTTGTGGTATAACCGTAAAGGATAACAGGAGGTTGATATGTCCGGCACAGTGATCGAAACAGAGCGATTATATCTGCGCGAGATGACCATGGATGACTTCGATGCGCTTTACAAGGTGCTCTCAGATCCTGAGGTAATGCAGCACTATCCGTACTCCTTTGACGAGACCAAAGTCAGAGCGTGGATCGAGCGCAACATAAAGCGGTATGAGGATTATGGTTTCGGACTGTGGGCGGTGTGCCTTAATGAGACCGGCGAGATGATCGGCGACTGCGGCCTGACTCTCCAGAATATCGAAGGCGAGATGCTCCCCGAGATCGGATATCATATAAGGCGCGATCAGCAGCGGAAAGGCTATGCAAGAGAAGCCGCCGGTGCCGTGCGCGACTGGACTTTCAGCAATACCGGTTATCCTGCGATATACTCTTACTGCAAGTACACCAATGAGCCGTCGTACAAGACTGCAGAAGCAATAGGGATGAAGTTCCTTAAGGAGTATCCGGACGAAGCAAACGGGATCACTCATGTGTCGGTAATATACAGGGACGAGGGGGAAAGAACATGATCGAATACAGGATAGCAACCGGGGATGACATAGAGCTTCTCATGAGCATCAGGCTCGAGATGCTCAAAGTGGTAAATGACCTTCCGGAAGACTACTGCTTTTCCAAAGAGATCGTGGATGAGAGCCGGAAGTATTTCGCGAGCGGTGATCAGACGACAGTACTCGCCCTGGACGGCACCGAAGTAATAGGATGCGCGTCGAACAGCTATATCCGCATAATGCCGACATTCTCACATCCGACCGGAAGGCGTGCACACCTGATGAATGTATACACCAGAGCGGCATACCGCCGTCAGGGCATTGCACGCAGGATGGTTGAGATGCTCATAGAAGATGCGTGGAACAAAGGCGCGACAGAGATAAGCCTTGATGCGACCGAATCGGGAAGACCTCTTTATGAGTCGCTCGGATTCAAGGATTCAACTGAATGTATGGTGCTGACGAGGGAAGAATGAGCATTATTCTAAGACCGGCAACAAGAGATGATCTTAAGACGATCTGGCAAATGCAGGTGGAAGCTTTCAGGGGACTTTTGGAAGTCTATCAGGACTATGAACTGAGCCCGGCTGCAGAGAGTATCGATAAGACCATAGCAAGATTCGAACAGCCGGAGACCGTTTACTACTTTATCTCTGCTGAAGGCACTGACGTAGGTGTTATACGCATCGTCGACGGTCATGACGGGACAAGGAAACGGATATCCCCTTTGTGGATCATGCCGGAATACAGAAACCGCGGATATGCGCAGGCGGCAATTCTTGCGGCTGAAGCAATCCACGGCGCAGATAACTGGGAACTTGAGACGATCCTGCAGGAGAAGGGCAACTGCCACCTGTATGAGAAACTGGGTTACCGCAGGACCGGCCGCACAGACAGGATAAACGATAAGATGGACATCGTGTATTACGAGAAGGACTGAATTATGAACTATAGAGTTATCGACAGGGAGAAGTATTACCGCAAGGGCGTGTACCGCCATTTTACCGAGGACTGCAAGTGCTCGACTTCCATGACGGCCGTAATAGACGTAACGGAGCTGGCTGCCAGCTCAAAAGAGACCGGTACGAAATTCTACATCAACTTCCTGTACATCCTCTCGCGCGTGCTCAATTCCCGCGACGATTACAGGATGCAGTATCTCTGGCAGACGGACGAACTCGTCTGCTACGACGTTATCAACCCGATACAGTATGTCTTCCATGAGGACACCGAGACCTGCACGCCTGTCTACACGAAGTATTATGAGGATTACGGCGAGTTCTACACGCATGCTCTTGCCGATCTCGAGGCGGCGAAAAGCACCCGCGACTATATGCTCGATGCGGCAAACCACCCGAACTGGTTCGATGCGTCTTACATCTCCTGGCTGTCTTATGATTCTCTGAATATCGAGCTGCCTGACGGATATCTGTATTTTTTGCCGATCGTTAACTGGGGCAGGTACAGGGAGGAGAACGGCCGTCTTAAGATGCCGGTTACCGTGCGGCTGAACCATGCGGTGGCTGACGGATATCTCGTGGCGAACGTTTACAGGCTCCTGGAGAAGGAGATGGGAGAGTTCTGTGCTTCTTGACTGCCGGCTTAATCTCCATTAAGATTTTCGCGTTTAAAGAATAAGGAGAAGCTGATGTCAGATCTTAAGGTTTTCGCGATTATCCTGTTTGTGGTGATGTATATCCTCTTGATATTGCTGCCCAAGTTCAGGCCGGTGGTGGCACTTGTTGCCGCTGCCATATATGTTGTCGCAGGCGTTCTCCCGGTTGACAAGATACTTACCTCGATAGACTGGAATGTTCTGATGATGCTCTTCGGAACCATGGTCATTGTCGATTACTTCATCGAATCCAAGATGCCGAATAAGATCGCAGAAGCGCTCCTGAGGCTGTCGCCTAATGTCTTGTGGGTTACAGTCATGATGTCGCTTTTCTCCGGAATCATCTCGGCATTTATAGACAATGTAGCAACGGTGCTGATGGTCGCACCGGTAGGTCTTGCTATCTGCAAGAAGCTCAAGATATCTCCTGTCATGATGATCCTGTCTATCGCAGTGTCTTCGAATCTTCAGGGAGCAGCAACGCTCGTAGGCGATACAACGTCGATCATGCTCGGAGGCGCCGCCGGAATGAACTTCAACGACTTCTTCTGGATGCACGGCAGACCGGGTATGTTCTTTGCAACCGAGCTCGGCGCACTGCTCACGATCCCGATCATCATGTTCCTTTTCCGCAAGGACAAGGAACCCGTAACTTCTGACGAGCACACCAAGGTCACTGACTATATCCCGACGATCACCATGCTCGGACACGTCGTTCTGCTCATCATCGCATCATTCATCCCCGATATGCCTTCTATCACAAACGGCGTTATCTGCATGGTATGCGGTATCCTGACCATCATCATCGAATTGTTTACCTCCAAGTCCCATGAGAGCATGATCCATGCGCTCAAGGCGATGGACTACGCCACGATAACACTCCTTACGGGCCTGTTTGTCGTAATCGCAGCCATTACGGAGATCGGTCTGGTGCAGGACCTGGCAGACATTATCGCAAAAGCGGGAGGAGACAATATGTTCCTTCTGTTCACGATCGTGGTCTGGGGTTCAGTCATCATCTCCGCATTCATCGACAACATTCCGTATGTCGCTACGATGCTCCCGATCTTAGGGACCGTTGCCGCCAATATGCAGGTCGAGCCGTATTTCCTGTTCTTCGGACTGCTGGTCGGTGCGACGCTCGGCGGCAATATCACACCGATAGGAGCTTCAGCGAACATCGCGGCAGTCGGCATGCTCCGCAAGGAGAAATACGAAGTCAGGTTCAGGGACTTCTTCAAGATTGGTATACCTTTCACGCTCGCAGCCGTCCTCGGCGGATATATCTTTGTCTGGCTGTTCTGGCATCCGTAAGTAATATAAAATCCATCGTATTTTTGTCGCATAGACGGCCTTTAAAAACGCGCATGTATATAAGCGCGGGTTTTCGTGTTACTATCGTTCTATAACCGCCTGAGGAGGTACCGTTATGGATGATTCTACGCTGGCTAAGATAAAGAAACTCGGCTTCGGTCTTATGAGGCTTCCGAAGAAGGAAGACGGCACCATCGATGTTGAGCAGACTTCGGAGATGGTGGATAAGTTCATGGCTGCGGGCTTCAGGTATTTCGATACCGCATACGTCTACGATATGGGCGAATCCGAGAAGGCGGCAAAGCTGGCACTCGTGGACAGGTACCCGAGAGAGGATTTCTTCCTTGCAACCAAGCTCAATGCCTGGATGCAGTGCACCGACGAGGCTTCTGCCAAGCAGCAGTTCTATACCAGCCTCGAGAGGACAGGCGCAGGTTACTTTGATTTCTATCTCCTGCATGCTCTGCAGGGTGAGAACTACACCAAGTATGACGAGTATCACCTCTGGGATTTCGTAAAGGGATTAAAGGAGAAGGGACTTGTTAAGAATTACGGTTTCTCGTTCCATGCGGGTCCGGATCTCCTCGACGAACTTCTGACGGCCCACCCCGACGTTGATTTCATACAGCTTCAGGTAAACTACGCGGATATGGACAATCCTGATGTGCAGAGCCGTGCCAATATGGAGGTTGCCAGAAAGCACGGAAAGCCGTTCGTCATTATGGAACCCGTGAAGGGAGGCAGTCTTGCCAATCCTTCTCCCGAAGTCCTTGAAGTGTTCAGGGATTTTGATCCCGATGCAACCCCCGCATCCTGGGCGATCAGGTTTGCCGCATCCCAGGAAGGCGTTCTTACCGTATTGAGCGGTATGAGCAACCTTGAGCAGATGGAGAACAATATCTCATACATGAAGGATTTCGAGCCGGTCTCGCCTGCGGAGATGTATGCCATAGAACGTGTCAGGACCATAATGGGGGCGTCGAAAGCGATTCCCTGCACGGCCTGCAGATACTGCGAGGAAGGCTGCCCGATGCAGATCCCGATCCCTTCGATCTTCAGCGCATACAACTTGTACCTTAAGGACGGCAAACCTCTTGATGAGGCAAGATCCGAATACGCTCTCGTAACAAGCGGTGCCGGTCTCGCTTCAGAATGCATACAATGCGGCCAATGCGAATCCGCCTGCCCGCAGCAGATCAAGATAATCGACCTGATAGCCGAGAGTGCTGAGAAGTTCGAGAATTGACTGGTGCTTTAAGCATTCCTGTTTTTGGTGTATCATAGGCAATTAGTTTTATTAAATTAATAACAGGAGAGTTATTACGATGAAGGAACTGATGCTGGGAAACAAAGCCATCGCAAGAGGGCTTTATGAGGCAGGTGTCTGCGTGGCAAGTTCATACCCGGGTACTCCGAGCACTGAGACGACCGAAGAGGCCGCTAAGTACGACGAGATATACTGCGAGTGGGCACCTAACGAGAAGGTCGCTATGGAGACCGCTTTCGGTGCGAGCAGGGCAGGCAAGAGGTCTTACTGTGCGATGAAGCACGTCGGACTCAATGTTGCTGCAGATCCGCTCTTTACCATGAGCTATACGGGCGTTAATGCGGGAATGGTCATCCTTGTTGCGGATGATCCGGGAATGCATTCTTCACAGAACGAGCAGGATTCAAGGCACTATGCCATTGCTGCCAAGATGCCGATGCTCGAACCCTCTGATTCCCAGGAGGCAAAGGACTTCGTTATCTCAGCATACGATATCTCCGAGAGGTTTGATACACCCGTGCTCATCAAGATGTGCACAAGAGTCGCTCACTCCCAGTCCATTGTAGAGACAGGCGAGAGGGCAGATATCCCGATGAAGGAATATGTCAAGGATGCCGGCAAGTACGTTATGGTACCGGCCAATGCCAAGAAGCGCCATCCGATCGTTGAACAGAGAACGAAGGATCTTATCGCATTTGCAGAGGAATCTTCGCTCAACCGTGTTGAAGCAGGTTCCGATACTTCCATGGGTATCATCACTTCTTCGACGTCATATCAGTACGTCAAGGAAGCTTTCGGCGATAAGTATCCGGTCCTGAAGCTCGGTCTTATCAATCCGCTTCCCGTTAAGAAGATCAAGGACTTTGCTGCTTCAGTGGATAAGCTCGTTGTCGTCGAGGAATTAGATCCCATCATCGAGGATTACTGCAAGGCTCTCGGCCTTACGGTTACAGGCAAGGATGTGCTCCCGCTTGTCGACGAGTTCTCGCAGGGACTCATTGCCAAAGCTTTGGGCGAGCCTGAGGCACCTTCCTGCAAGGGTATCGAAGGACTTCCCGGAAGACCGCCGGCAATGTGCGCAGGATGCCCCCACAGAGGCATGTTCTATGTTCTGTCCAAGAACAAGATCACGGTCATGGGAGATATCGGATGCTACACACTCGGTGCGACACCTCCGCTCTGCGCTATCGATACGACAGAGTGCATGGGCGCTTCGATAAGCTCGCTCCACGGCTTCAACAAGGCAAGAGGCGCTGAGTCTGAGAAGAATACGGTTGCCGTTATCGGCGATTCGACATTCATGCACTCAGGCATGACAGGCCTTGCAAACATCGCATATAACCAGACCAATTCAACGGTCATCATCCTGGATAACTCCATCACGGGTATGACAGGTCACCAGCAGAACCCTACAACGGGTTATAACCTCAAGGGCGATCCTGCAGGAAAGATCGATCTTGAAGCTCTCTGCCGCGCAATGGGCATCAACCGTGTAAGAGTCGTGGATCCCTACAATCTTGCTGAAGCTGAGCAGGCAGTCAAGGAAGAACTCGCTGCTGAAGAGCCTTCGGTAATCATCTCCAGAAGACCCTGCGCACTCCTCAAGAAGGTTAAGCGCGGCGAACCTATCCAGGTCAATCCGGAGAAGTGCAAGTCCTGCAAGGCATGCATGAAGCTCGGCTGCCCTGCGATCTCCTTCAAGGACGGTCACGCACATGTTGACACCACACAGTGCTTCGGCTGCAAGGTCTGCAGCGAGCTGTGCAAGTTCGGAGCTTTCGAGACGATGGAAGGAGAGACGATCACATGGTAACTAGTGTAATGATAGTAGGCGTCGGCGGACAGGGTTCGCTCCTCGCCAGCAAGATATTGGGTAAAGCTGCAATGGACAAGGGTTATGACGTAAAGGTTTCCGAAGTCCACGGAATGAGCCAGAGAGGCGGAAGCGTAGTTACTTACGTCAGATTCGGTGACAAGGTCAATTCCCCGATCATCGACAAGGGCGGTGCTGACTACATCATCTCTTTCGAGCTTCTTGAAGCTGCAAGATATGTCGAGTTCCTTAAGCCCGGCGGACAAATCGTAACCAATTCCCAGCAGATAGATCCTATGCCTGTTATTGCAGGCACTGCGGAGTATCCGACGGGACTGATCGAGAAGATGGAAGCGGCAGGGGCGAAGGTAGATAGCATCGACGCGCTCTCACTTGCCGAGGAGGCAGGTTCTTCAAAGGCTTCCAACATCGTCCTGATGGGAAGGTTCTCCAAGTATGTTGAAGACATCAGCAAGGATGAGTGGGTAAAGGTCATCGAGAACACGGTTCCCGCCAAGTTCCTTGAGATGAACAAAAAGGCTTTCGAGCTCGGTGTCAATGCATGAGCAATACACCGGACTTAGAGAAGGTAAGAGAGTTCTTCAGAGGCGATAAGTACGCCACTGAAGCTACAGGTATAGTTATTGAGAAGGCCGTAAAAGGCCACAGCGTAGTAAGTCTCGAGCCTGACGGCAGGCATCTGAATGCCGTCGGCGGACTGATGGGGGCGGTCTATTATACTATGGCGGATTTTGCTTTCGCCGTAGCTGAGAATTGCGAGCTGGATTCAGATACCATTACGGTAACGCAGGCAACGCAGATGAATTTTCTCAGATCCTGGCACGGTGGCAAGGTAACTTGCACGGCCGACATCGTGAAGGACGGGAGATATATCTGCCTGTACGAGGTCAAAGCTTTCGACACAGAAGGCAAAGAACTCGCACTCATAATCGTTAACGGTTTCAAGACCGCACGAAAATAAACGCCCCCAAGGAGGGAACAATATGATTTGGAATGAAGCAAAGGAGTGTATGTCCAGAGACGAGATTGAAGCGCTTCAGAGCGCAAGACTCGTTAAGGTAGTCAACCGCGTATATCACAACGTTGAGTACTACCGCAAGAAGATGCAGGAAGTAGGCCTTGAGCCCGGAGACATCAAGGGTATAGAGGACCTCGACAAGCTTCCTTATACGACTTATGCAGACCTGAGAGATACATATCCCTTTGGCATGGCAGCTGTTCCCAGATCAGAGATGGTCCGCGTTCATGCTTCCTCCGGTACGACCGGCAAGCCGAAGGTCGCAGTCTATACAAGACGCGATATCGATATCTGGGCTGAATGCGTCGCAAGATGCCTTTCAATGGCTGGTATCACAAGAGACGACATCATCCAGGTAGGCTATGGCTACGGCCTGTTTACGGGCGGTCTCGGAGCTCATTACGGAGCAGAGTACTTAGGTGCACTTGTCCTTCCGATGTCCACAGGTAACACACAGAAACTCATCGACATGATGATCGACTGCGATGTAACATCCATTGCCTGCACACCTTCTTATCTCCTGCATGTTGCAGAGGATCTCGAGAAGGCGGGCCTCGTAGACAAGATCAAACTCAAGAGTGCCATTTGCGGTGCTGAGCCCTGGACAGACGAGATGCGTGACCAGATGGAGTCCAGGCTTAACATCAAGGCATACGACATCTACGGCCTCACTGAGATGATGGGTCCGGGCGTTGCCTGCGATTGTGAGTACCATAAGGGTCTGCATATCTGGGAAGATCACTTCCTGCCCGAGATTATCGATCCTTCCACGCTCAAACAGCTTCCCAAGGGTTCTGACGGTGAGCTCGTTATTACTAACCTTACCAAGGAGGGTATGCCGCTCATCCGTTACAGGACGAAGGACCTCACATCCATCGAATACGATAAGTGCGAGTGCGGACGTACGATGGCAAGGATCCAGCGTTTCAGAGGACGATCCGACGACATGCTCATCATCAAGGGCGTCAACGTATTCCCGTCACAGGTTGAGGCAGCGCTCCTTACCGTTGACGGAACCACGCCTCACTATATGCTTGTCGTTGACCGTGTCGGCAACAGCGATACTCTCGAAGTACAGGTAGAGGTTGCTGAGGACACATTCACGGATGAGGTCAAGTCACTTGAGACCCTCAAGAAGAATATTCACGACAAGCTCAAGATGGCAATAGGTCTCAATGCCAAGGTCACACTTGTTGCACCTAACGGACTTGAGCATTTCGACGGCAAGAGTAAGCATGTAACAGATAAGCGCAAGCTCTATCAGTAAGGAGGCATCCACTATGTTCGTAAAGCAGTTATCGGTTTTCCTCGAGAACAAAGAAGGCAGACTAGACAAGGTCTTAAAGACTCTTGCTGACGGCGGTATCAACCTCCTGTCCGCAAGCCTTGCAGACACGACGGATTTCGGCGTGTTAAGGCTTCTTGCAGATGATCCGGACAAGGCTAAGGCCATCTTAAAGGAGGCAGGTTTCCCTTCGCGTATCGACAACGTCATCGCAGTAGTAGTTCCCGATGCGGTAGGCAGTTTTGCCAAGGTCTGCGCGATGATCCACGAGGCGGGCATCAACATCAGCTATATCTACGGTCTGTCGATCGACGGTGAGGGCACACCCATTGCCATCAAGACCGACAACAATGACAAGGTCGTAGAGATCCTTGATGCGGCAGGCGTTAAGATGATCTCACCTGATGAATTGAAGTAATCCGGGATAACAATCATA